>JAZNYV010000044.1:0-25718 GCA_045594585.1 Faecousia sp.
CTACTCCCAGGCTCCTCAGAGTCCATGCCAGGCGGTTGGAGCTGTCATGGAGCTGTCTGTAGGTCAGGGACTCTCCTCCGTAGACCACAGCGGTCCTGTCCGGCCGCTCCGTGACCCGACGGACAAAGAGCTCCATGAGGCTATGGTCTATATCCCCTGTGTAGGAGGTGGGGTTAAAGCTCCATAGGAGCCTGTTCTTCTCCTCCTCCCTCAGAGGGGACAGCCTGTCTGCCGACTCATAGAGTCCCTCCGGGAGTGCCTCCAGCAGGGTCTCATATTGAGCTGCGATCTGCTCCACATTCCTGTGGGAATAGACCTTGGGATCATATAAGAAGGACAGACGGAGTCCGTCCTCATCTTCAAAGGTGCTCAGTGTCAGAGCATAATTGGTCTGCTCACGGCTATGCTCCTCGGTGATCATGGCACTATAGTGTTCCCCATCATGAGATGCTGTGCCGTAATTCTCAAAGGCGAAGAGACTGCCGATCAATTGGTTGCAGCCTATATGGCTCTGCAGCTCCCCGAGGGAGCAGTAGCCGTAGGGCTCTGCCTCTACTGCGGTCCTCTGTTGCTGCAGCAGCAGGTCCAGTAGGCTGTCCTCTTTACGACTCGTGACTCTGACAGGTATGGTATTGGCAAAGAGGCCCACCATGGAGCGGATCCCTGTAAGGGGGGCATTTCTGCCGGAGATCACCTTGCCGAAGACCACGTCCCTGCTGTTACAATACCGCTGGAGCAGCAGGCCCCAGGCTGTGTGCAACAGGGTACCCATGGTGATCCGATGGTGTCGGGACAGGTCTCGCAGGGCCTGCCACGCCTTTACAGGAATCTTGCGGTCACAGGTCTGCATTTGCACAGCCGTTGGCATAGGTTGCTCGTAGGGGGCAATGGCGGCGTGTTCGTCATACTCCTGTAGCTCTCTGTCCCAATAGGACAGGGCCTTTGCCCTGTCCTGCTTCTCCAGCCACTTGACGTAGTGGGAATATTCCCGGCTCTCTGCCCGTTCTCTGTCTGTTAGAGCAAGGAGTGCCTCTTGGGTCATGCCCTGCCGGAGCAGGTCGTAATAACGGAGCAGGTCCCTCTGCAGGACGGACATACACCAGCCGTCAACGATGATATGGTGTATGGTCCAAATGAGCCGCCACCCGTCCTCGGCTGCCACACAGCAGAAACGAAGCAAGGGCTGTTTCTGCAGGTCGAAGCCTGCAGAAACTTCCCTGTCTCGGAGCTCCGCGAGTTCTGCCTCCGTCCCATGGGAATGAGGAAGCTCCACCCAGCTTAGGGGAGGGATCCTCTCCTTGAGGACCACCTGTCGAGCCTTGGCCATACCCTCATAGACAATAGCAGTTCGCAGGGCGTCATACCGTTGGGACAGGGCGTGGATGGCCCCTTGGAGGCAGTCCTTGTCCGGCTCAAAGTGAAGCAGGAGGGTACTCTGTAAGATGTAGTTGGTGCTCTCCTTCTCACGGAGTGCATGGAACAGCATTCCCTCCTGTAATGGAGTCAATGAATAAATGTTCTCAATGGCTTTGTTCAGTACCTTACTCATTTAACTCACATCCTTTCTCCATGGATATCCTATAACGGCTTAAGGATCGTTATAAGGGAATATTGCCGTGCTTCTTCACCGTGTCGGGGGCAATATGCTTGTTCTGTAGCAGGAAAAGGTCCTGATACAGTCTCTTGCGGAGCTTGGCAGGAGCCACCTGCATATCTGCATAGCCATTGGCAAGGGCAATATCCGCGTTCATAAAGGCGGCCTCATACTCACGGGTCTTGTCTTCCAGGTAGGCCTGCCGTTCCTCGGGGGGTAGGTCCCCGGTACTGCGGCGGTAGATGGTCTTTACCGCTCCCTCTGCCCCCATAACGGCGATCTGTGCCGTAGGCAGAACGTATACCAGATCCGCCCCCATATGCTTACTGCCCATGGCAATATAGGCACCGCCGTAGGCCTTACGCAGTACAACTGTCAATCGCAGGGTGGTAGCCTCTCCGTAGGCAACCAGAAGCTTGGCTCCGTGGCGGATGATGCCGTTGTGCTCCTGGTCCACACCGGGCATATAGCCGGGGGTGTCTACCAGGGTCACGACGGGAATACGGAAGGCATCGCAGAAGCGGACGAAACGAGCGGCCTTGTCACTGGAATCACAATCCAGAACACCGCCCTTATACTTAGGCTGATTGGCAACGATGCCCACGGTCCTGCCGCACAGACGGGCAAAGCCAACAACAACATTACGTGCAAAGTGCTTATGGACCTCTATAAAGCTGTCATCATCGAAGAGGTCTGTAATAATATCCACAACATCATAAGTCTTCTTAATAGGCGTATCCATGAGCCGCACCAAAGCAGGGCACTTCTTGTCCTTATAGTCCCGGGATATCTCCATGGTGCCATCCTTGGAGTCCGGGAGGAGCTCTACCAGGTCACGGACCCGCTTGAAGCATTCCTTCTCTGCCTGACACAGGAAGTGGATCACACCTGAGGTCTCTGCATGGACCTTGGCCCCGCCCAGCTCATCGGTGGTGGGAGCCTCCCCTGTAACGGACTTGACCACGTCGGGACCTGTAATAAACATATATCCCACCTTGTCAACGGAAAATACGAAGTCCGTAATGGCAGGAGAATAGGAGGCCGCACCGGCACAGGGACCCAGGACCACAGAGATCTGAGGGATCACCCCGGAGGCACGGATATTCTGATACATCATGTCCCCACAGCCTGCCAGACTGCTGACACCCTCGTCGATCCTGGCTCCACCGGAATCGTAGATGCCCACAAGGGGCTTCTTGGCATCCGTGGCCATTTGGATGATACGGGCGATCTTCTTGCCGTGGTTCCTGCCGATGGAGCCTCCCCGAACCGTAAAGTCCTGGGAGAACACAAAGACCTGTCTGCCCTTTATGGTGCCGAAGCCCGTAATGACCCCGTCATAGGGTGCAGGCTGTTCTCCCGGCACAGCACCGAAGCTGCCTATGTCCCTGCCGATCTCGCAGAAGCTCCCCTTGTCTAAGAGCAGCTCCAGGCGTTCAATGGCATGGTACTTCCCTTTCTCATGCTGTTTTTCCACCAAATACTGATATTGCTTCATAAAGGGTCTCCTTTCTTACTGTAAGCAGGCGAAGCATTCTCTGAGCTGTCGGAGGCTGACACCCTCCACCCTCTGCACCTCCCGGGAGCAGACTGACAGGCAGAAGCCCTCCAGCCAATAGCTCTCTATGACACAGCCCTCAGGGGTCAGCCCCTCTGTTATAGGCGTGTCTGACATAGAGTAGCAGATGCCTGTGCCGGAATATTTGCCGTAGGCTTCTTTCAGAGTCCACAAGCGAGTAAATGTCCGATCAGAATCGCCCAAAATCGCTCCTTTTCGCTCCTCCGGCGTCATAAAGTACTGTGCTAGGGACTCTTTGTAGGGGACCGGGTGTTGCACATCCACCCCAATGGGCCGGGAGCTGAAGCCGCAGGCTACCGCCCTCTCGCAATGGGACAGGTTGAAATGGAGGTGCGGATGCTCCGGGAGGAAGGGCTTGCCCTGTGGGGAGCATTCTATCTTAGGCAGCCACAGGATCCCATAGTCCTTGATCAGCCCGTATCGCAGGAGCAGATATGCCAAGGCAGATTGGACACGGTCCTTGGGGAAGCGATAACGGGCGATCTTGTCCCGTCGCTCCGGGGACAGGAAGGAGGAAAACTCCCGAAGATGGGACTCCTCTATCTGCTGTACGTTCTTTAAGTAATAGATCACGGAGGCTCCCTCGTTATGCAAAATCCTCATTGAGGATCACCTCTGCAAGGATGTCTGCCGCCTCGTCAATGAGGGGCTTGGTCAGGGTAGCCATAATACTGGTACGGAGGAGCCCCTCCCCCTCGGGACAGGCAGGAGGCAGGACCGGGTTCACGTAGACCCCGTTCTCGTAGGCAATATGGGCCTTGACGATGGTGTTGATGGTCTCGTAGGTATAGATGGGGATAATGGGGGTCGAGGACTTCATAATAGTCAGCCCCCTGCGGCGGAAGGCCTGTCGGGCATAGTGGGTAATGCCGGATAGCTGCTGTACCAGGTTGGGATGCTTCTCCAAATGTCTCAGAGCAGCCAGTGCAACGGCACAGCTTGCAGGGGGGATGGATGCGGAGAAAATAAAGGGACGGGACTCGTGGCGGATGTACTTAATGACATCGGCACTGCCCACCACATAGCCTCCCAAGGAGGCCAGAGACTTGGAGAAGGTGCCCATGATCAGATCCACCTGATCCTCTAAGCCGAAGTGGCTGGCAGTTCCCCGTCCTCCGACGCCCAGGACACCTAAGGCGTGAGCATCGTCTACCATGACTCGTGCATGGTACTTCTTAGCAAGGGCACAGATCTCCGGCAGCTTGCAGATCTCACCGCTCATGGAGAAGATACCGTCGGTAACGATGAGACAGCCGCTGTCCTCCGGCACCTTCTGTAGCTGGGCCTCCAGGTCCTCCATATCGGAGTGGCGGTAACGGAGCATGGTGCCGTAGCTCAGTCTGCAGGCATCGTAAATGGAGGCATGGTTCTCCTTGTCACTGATGACATAGTCCCCATGTCCTACCACGCAGCCGATAATGCCCAAGTTGGATTGGAAGCCTGTAGAGAAGGTCACTGCACCATCCTTGTGGAGGAAGGCTGCCAGCTCTGCCTCCAGCTCCAGGTGCATATCCAGGGTGCCGTTAAGCAGTCGGGAGCCGCTGCAGCCGGTGCCGTATTTCTCCACAGCCTTGACCCCTGCTTCTACGATCTCGGGATGCTCCGTCAGACCCAGGTAATTGTTAGATCCCAGCATGATCCGACGCCTGCCCTCCATTATGACCTCAGGAGCCGGCCTGGAGGACAGGGGCCTAAAATAAGGGTAGACCCCCATTTGTGCCATTTTATCTGCGTTTCCTTCTTTCCTGCATTTCTCAAACAGATCCATATGCCATGCCCCTTTCCAAAATCACAACCAAGTAACAAGGCAGAGATCAAAGATAAAATGCTCTGCCTTACAGCGGAAATATAATATATAATTTTACCATAAAACACAAATAATATCAAGTTGTTTTTATACAAAATCGCCATCATTTGATTTTTCTGAAATCATAGAGCATACCACCCGGCGGAGCTGTCTCAGGCAAAGCTGAGGCGGCCCCGCCGGGTGGTGGCTTATGGGCGTTCACGCTCCCGATCACATCACAGGGAGCTTACTTGTGCAGTGCCTTTTTCAGGGGAGGCAGGATGAGGATCGCTGCCACGCCCCCGATCAGTGCTGTAAAGAGCTGGGGCCAGGCAAACATGGCAGGAAGGACCTTCAGCATAGGAGAGGCAAGAACTACCGTATCTCCTACGGTCTTCCCTAAGAGCACATCGGAGGCAATACCGCAGATCACCTTCACCACAAGGAGATACAGGACACCGAACTTAACGCCGGAGGCAAGTATCACAGCCATGAGGTTGCGGAGACACAGCTTGCTCTCCTTCCCTGCAATGGCTCCCAGCAGGAGCACATAGCACAGATTGCCAACCATAATGGGCAGTACCGTTACAAGGTTGGGGGCGATTCCAAGGAGGTATGCACACACAGGACTCACCAGGGCAATGACCACACCGCTGCTCATGCCTACTGCAAGGGCGGCAATCGCCAGGACCCCATTGACGCAGGAGCCGGTCACCAATTGCCCCAGCGGCTTAGTCACAGCCTGGAGGGTCACCAGCAGTGCCAGGAGGACCGCTGTTTCCGTGATCCGCAAAATATTCTTACGCATTGTTTTCCTTCTTTCTTTCAAGTCAAGAGGTTACACCGTTTTATTGGAAGTAAGCATTATCAGGACTCATGTCCGAAGCCATCTCTTGCCTCGTAGGTGGTGTGGAGCAGCTCATGTGCTCTATGAGAATTGGGCTCACCCAAATATTCGTCGTACAGCCTCCGAACCTGGGCATTCTTGTGGGATTGGCGGAGCTGCTGTCTCTCATCCTCTCTGTACAGGGCGGCGGCACGCTTGGAACGGAAGGTATCCTGGATATCCTCATCCTCATTGGGCAGGAAACAGGAGCGGACTGTAGGCTGACCGCCGCCTGCGATACAGCCACCGGGACAGCCCATGATCTCAATAAAATGATACTTGGACGTACCCTCACGGATCTGATCCAACAGGACCTTTGCGTTCTTCATGCCGTGGGCAATGGCTACGTGGACGATCATGCCGTTGATATCCACAGAGGCCTCACGGACACCCTCGAACCCACGGACGGCACGGAAGGTAATGGGCTCATGCTCCTTACCGGTGAGTACGTAGTATACCGTACGCAGAGCCGCCTCCATAACGCCCCCGGTCACCCCGAAGATGACCCCGGCACCGGTGTATTCACCCATAAGATCTTGGTCAAATTCCTCATCGGGCAGACGGGTGAACAGGATCCCTGCACGCTTGATCATACGGGCCAGCTCACGGGTCGTCAGAACCGCATCCACGTCCGCAAGGCCGTTTACTTGGAGCTGCTTGCGTGCTCTTTCGTCCTTCTTGGCTGTACAGGGCATAACGGATACTACGAAAATATCCTTGGGGTCCATGCCCTTCTTCTCAGCGTAGTAGGACTTGAGAATGGCACCCTGCATTTGGTGGGGAGACTTGCAGGAGGACAAATGCCCCAGCAGATCCCCGTAATTGTACTCTGCATAGTTAATCCAGCCGGGAGAACAGGAGGTGATCATAGGCAGTTTGCCCCCGTTGCGGATCCGTCCCAGGAGCTCGGTGCCCTCTTCCATAATGGTCAGATCTGCGGCAAAATTGGTATCGTAGACCTTGTGGAAGCCCAGGCGTCTCAGAGCAGCAACCATCTTGCCCGTAACGGCAGTTCCCACTGCCATGCCGAACTCCTCTCCCAATGCGGCACGGACAGCAGGTGCCGTCTGCACCACAACGTGCTTGCCGGCCTTGAAGGCGGCATCTACCTTGCTGATCTCGCTCTTCTCCATAAGGGCACCGGTGGGACATACGCTGACACACTGGCCGCACTGGATACAGGGACTGTTCAAGAAGGAGCGGTTCTCCGCAGGAGCCACAACGGTGCTGAAGCCACGGTTCTCAAAGCCCAGGATCCCCATGTCCTCCCCGTGTGCATTCTTGCAACGGGCAACACAGCGACCGCAGAGAATACACTTGGAGGTATCACGGATAATAGCCGGAGACAGATCATCATAGGTGGTCTCCGTCTTACTGCCCAGGTAGCGGCCCTCACGGGCACCGGTGATCCCTGCTACGTAGAGGAGCTCACACTTGCCGTTCTTGGGACACTGCTGGCAGTTGATATTGTGATTGGACAGCAGAAGCTCTACCGATGCACGGCGTGCTTCTGTTGCCTTGGGTGTAGAGATCATGATCTCCATACCCTCATTGACAGGATATACGCAGGAAGCAACTAAGCCCCTTGCCCCTGCTACCTCTACCAGGCACACACGGCAGGAGCCGCTGTTGCACTCTCCGTGGTTAAAGGCACAGAGAGAGGGGATCTCATAACCGCATTTCTTGGCAGCTTCCAGAATGGTCAGACCTTCTTCTACCTCGTAGGAAATGCCTTCGATCTTAATATTTACCATGGACCCTTCCTCCTTACTTCTTATAGATGGCATCCAGCTTACAGGTTGCAATACAGGCACCGCACTTTAGGCACTTGTCGCCGTCGATCTGATAGGAGGCCAGGCGGTTATGGGGTGCAATATAGGTGGTCTTGGCAATGGCATCCACAGGGCAGAACTTGGCACAACGGGCACAGCCTACACACTTCTCCCGGTCAATGGCGTAGGTCATAAGATGCTTGCAGACCTTGGCAGGACACTCCTTGTCCAGGATGTGGGCAAGGTATTCCTCCCGAAAATGGGTCAGGGTCGAAATAATGGGATTGGCGGCAGTCTGGCCCAGCGCACAGAGGGAGTTTGCCTTTACGGTCCGACCCAGCTCCTCCAGCTCCTCTAAATCCTCCATAGTACCTCTGCCCTCGGTGATCCGTGTCAGGATCTCCAGCATACGCTTTGACCCGATCCGGCAGGGGGAGCACTTGCCGCAGGACTCATCACAGATAAACTCCATGTAGAACTTGGCAACGTCAACCATGCAGTTATCCTCATCCATCACAATGGCTCCGCCGGAGCCCATCATGGAGCCCCGTGCAACCAGAATATCAAAGTCAATAGGCTGATCCAGATCCTTTTCTGTCAGGCAGCCCCCGGAGGGACCGCCGGTCTGAATGGCCTTAAATTTCTTCCCGTTAGGGATGCCGCCGCCGATGTCATAGATCAGCTCACGCAGGGTGGTCCCCATGGGGATCTCCACCAGACCTACGTTGTTGACCTTGCCGCCCAGGGCAAAGACCTTGGTGCCCTTGGACTTCTCCGTGCCGCAGAAGGCGAAGGCCCCTGCCCCCTCACGGAGAATATAGGGAACGCAGGCCAGAGTCTCCACGTTATTGACGATGGTAGGCTTCCCCCACAGTCCCTTTACCGCAGGGAAGGGAGGACGGGGACGGGGCATGCCACGCTTGCCCTCGATGGAGTTCAGCAGTGCTGTCTCCTCACCGCAGACGAATGCACCGGCACCCAAGCGGATATGTGCCCGGAAGCTAAAGCCGGTGCCCATAATATTGTCCCCTAAAATGCCTGCCTCGTTCATCTGCTTAATGGCATTACGCAGACGGTTCACTGCAATAGGATATTCTGCACGGACGTAGAAATAGCCCTCCGTTGCCCCAATGGCATAGCCTGCGATCATCATACCCTCGATCACAGCATAGGGATTCCCCTCCAGAATGGAGCGGTCCATAAAGGCGCCGGGATCTCCTTCGTCACCGTTGCAGACCACGTATTTCTGATCTGCATCATTGGCAGCGGCAAAGGACCACTTACGGCCTGTGGGGAAGCCTGCACCGCCACGGCCGCGGAGACCTGCAGTCAGGACCTCGTCAATGACCTGTTGCGGCTCCATTTTCAGTGCCCGTTCCAGACCACGGAATGCCCCGTAGCCCATAGCCTCGGAAATATCCTCGGGATCGATCACACCGCCACCGTGGAGGGCGATACGCTTCTGCTTCTTATAGAAGTTGATATCCTCCTGCTTGGCGACCTTCTCACCGCTGTTAGGCTCTACGTACAGGAGCCGCTCAACGATCTCCCCTCCCATAATGTCCTTCTCGAAGATCTCGTCTACGTCTTCCATGGTCACCAACCGATAGAGGGTATCTTGGGGGAAGATCTTAACAAATGGCCCCTGGGAACAGAAGCCGAAGCAGCCAACGATATTAACGCTGACCCTGTTCTCCAGCCCCCTCTCCTGTACCAGGTGCTCAAACTTGGCCTTAATATCCATGGAATTGGAGGAGATACAGCCGGTGCCGCCGCAGAGCAGAATGGCACGCTTGCCGTTGCTTCCGTCCATCTTGGCTGTCAGTGCCTGTGTACAGGCACAGATCCTTTGATCCAACTCTGCAAAATTCTTCATTTACTTCTCCTCCTTATCCAAATATTCCTTTACCACACCGCTGACTGCATCCACGGTCATTTTGGGGTAGACCTTGCCGTTGACGGTAACAGCAGGAGCGATCCCGCAGGCACCGATGCAACGGAGGGCATCAATGGTAAAGAGTCCGTCCTCCGTGGTCTGCCCCGGCTTGACCTTAAGGAGCTCACAGAACTTGTCAATGATCTGCTGGGCCCCCTTGACATAGCAGGCCGTTCCCAGACAGCAGCCTATAACGTACTTGCCCTTAGGCTCCAGGGAGAAGAAGGAGTAGGAGGCGACCACACCGTAGATCTCCGCTACGGAAATGCCTGTCCTTTGGGATACCAGCTGTTGGACCTCCAAGGGAATATAGCCGTACTCGTTCTGAATGTCGCTGAGGATCATCATCAGAGGAGTCTTTTCCTCTGCGTATCTGTCACAGATCTCATGGATCTTCTTGACACCGGCTTCGTTAATATGAGCCATTGCTTACCTCCACATATGTTAAGATCGTAATATTCGCAGGTAAATTTAGGAAAGAACATGAATTCCGTTACCGAAAGTGACGGAAAACATGTTCCTCCTGCGAAAACCTCTGTGATTATATAAATAATGCCGGCAAAAAACAATAAGGTTATGATACTTTATTTATAACCTGTATCTATAGATCCCCGTCAGATCATGGGTGAGCCCCGGGTATGGGAATGTATCGAAACCATCGTAAAGGTCTGCCGCTCTCAAAAAGGCGGCGAGCCTTCCTCCCTATAATCACCAAGGGTGTTGTCCCCCACCGGGAGACAACACCCTTCAGTTTCTTCTCATTTTTCGTCAGCTCACGAAGCAATCGCAGCTTGAGCCGGGAGGTTATGGGGTAAAGAAGGCCTTGGCACTGTCGGAGTAGGCAAAGAGGGCCTTGCAGAGTTCTAAGAGGGTCCCTGTTTTGCCGTTGCCGTAGGTGTCGGGGCTGTATCGGAGGGTGCAGGATACAGGGGTATCCCCCTCATAGATCTGCACGGAGACCACGGACCGCAGTTCAGAGGCAAGGAGGCTGTCCACCGTAAAGGCGTAGTAGCCCATTGCCTCGTTATACAGCTCCGGATCCTCTACGGTAAGGGTCTTAAGCTCACCGTAGGTATCTGTGTAGGAAACACGGAGCCTAAGGTCTGCAAGCTCTCCGTCGTGGTCCACGGATCGGAATACGAATTTCAGTGCAACCTTGGATTCCAGGCTCAGGACCTTGCCTGCCCAGGTAACGGTGGCGTTCTCCAGATCCTCCAGCACCGCATTGGTATTGCCGAAGGTCACAGCTTCCAAGTCGGAGAGATAGGCTCTGTGGCTGTCGGTCATGGCACTGTCTGCAAGGCTGTCCGTGCGGTAGCCCTTAAAGGTCTGTGCGGCACCACCGTACCGCAGGAGCTCCGCACACAGAGCCTTCAGCATATCCGCTGCCTCTGCCTTGGCCAACTGTCCGTAGGCATATTGAGCAATGGAATAGGTATCGGTGAGAGTGGTATAGCTCCTGCCCTCCTTGGTCATGAACAGGCTTGCACCTACCTCATCCATCATATGGACCGCCGTTAAGCCCGTAAGGGTGAAATAGTAATACTCACCTCGCAGCTCAGGCTCTATGACGATCTCCCGTCTGCCTACAAGCTCGTTGCCCTCATATTGGGGCAGGGTGCAGACCATGGTAGTATTCTCGTAGCCCTCCAGCTCCGTCTTAGCGACCAAATAGTTTATGGAAATGTCGCTTGCCAAATTGAGGCTGTGTCGGATGTTGATACCCTCTGCAACATCGCAGTCGGAATCATCGGGGAGCTCCTCCTCTCCCGGCTCCGTGGGCAGCTCCTCATCCTCTGCAGGGGTCTCCCAAGCGGCCTGAATAAAGGCTGCCGCCGCCTGTACTGCATTGCAGTCTACCAGGAGCCGTACGGGAGACTCCTCCTGCTTCCACATCCTCGTCTGTATCTCCGGATCTGTGTAGCTGTCAGAGGGGAGGTGGATATCAGGATCCGTCTCATAGGCTATCTTAATATCCGTCACAGAGATCACCTTGGAGGTCTCGGAGCCCTGGCTCTTGTTGTAGACGACGAAATACACCACATCCGAGGCACCGTGTGTCAGGAAGGTCAGTCCCTTTTCGTCTACAGCATAATACTGGGAGGTTGCGCTGTGCAGAGTGGCCTTCAGATTCTTTGCAGCATCTACGGTGAATTCCGTTCCGTTCACTGCGGTCACATAGCCCACCTCTAACAGAGCTTCCTCACCGGCAAGACCCAGGGTCTTGACTCCGATATCCAAACTGTCTATGGGCTCTGTGGTATCCACTGCCAGGCGGAAGGCTATCGCCTGTCCGGGAGCTAAGTAGATCTCGTTCTTGGGGCCGACCTTATTATAGGTCTCCACATCTACGGTGGTATATCCTTCTCCCGGCTGAGAAGTCGTTCCTGTCTCCGGGTCTACGAAGGAGGAGTTCTTATCCAGGAAGAGGGCACCGGGAAGGGTCCCCTTCAGATCGGCATAATCCTCCTTGTTCAGAAGAAGATTCCGCAGCTCCGTAATGTACTGATAGGCTTCCTTATCGGTTCTGTAGGCCTGAGAGGCAATGGTTCGCTCCTCCGTCACGATGTCAGAGGTAAACTCAATGGGATCGTAGATCCGCACAGCATCTAAATAGAAGGCGTTGCCCCGGGTAAGGCCCGTAAGATCCACTCCGGGGATCTGCGGCAGGCTGTCTGCGGTCACCTTATCATTGACCCAGATCCTAACGGTGTACCGACCGTAGGTCAAGCCATGGACCGAGACCACAGGGATCTGGTACAGCTCCAGCTCACCCTTGTTGTTAACAGTCAGGGTCTTAACACAGTTGTCCCCTGTAGTCTCTGTACCCTCATAGACGGAAACACGAATGGTAGCCTGCTGCGCTCCCGTGCGGCTGATCAGGTCAAAGCCCGTTCCCTTGAAGGAAAAGCCGAATTCCGTGTAGGCTTTCGCCCCCTCGTAATTCAGGGTGCCGTCGCTCTTGGACGTAACCACGCCCCGTCCCTCTGTATAGAGGGATTCATAGTCGGAGTACAGCCTGTCCAGGGTATAGGTGGAATCCCAGCCGTAGGTGTAAACCTCATCTCTGCGGTATTCCTCCGGGGCCTTGTCCAAATCGGGACCTACATAGATGTAGTCAAAGGTGATGGTGCCGGAATTATTGGAGCTATTCACACTACTGAAATTGATCCGCATACCCGTTACCCGCGTCACATTCTTCAGCTGATCCTCAAGATATACCGTATAGGTAAACCATTTGCCGTCTGTGGAAATATCCGCCTCATTGATAAAGTATTCTTTTTTGTATTGTACAGGTTCTTCATTGGTAGTTGTTCCTGTAAGATTTCCAAAGAAAACCGTCATAGTGGAACCGGTTGCGCTGCCCATCATTTCTATGTTATTGAACTTCACACGGATCCGTACGATCTCTGCATTAGAAGGGTCAAAGTGCATATAGGGTCCTGTACCGATTCCATTTCTTGAGGTTTCAAACCAAGGATCACCCTTGGACTTAATGGTATAGGTCATGGTGCCGCCGGAAATAGTAGGTGCAGAGGAACGGTCTGTGTTATACCGCCACTTTTCTGCTGTGTCGAAGTTGTCACCGCCGTAAACCGTGCTTCCGTATCGATTCTGTGCTGCCTTGTCATTGTCGAAGCCGAAGTAGAGGAAATCGCTCTTCTCCTTGGAGGGAAGCTTCTCCTCCGGTCCGATATAGATGTAGTCAATGGAGCAGCTATAGGTCTTATTCGTATAGAGTCCCACAGGGTTAAAGGCAAAGCGCTTGACCGTGCCCACATCGGAATAAGGTATGGTATTGGCCCAGTCGCCGGACTCTTCCGGTAATTTAAAGGTGATGGTATAATAGCGGTTCGATTGTACGCCCCCCTCTGACTCAACCGTAGCGACGTGGTTGATCTTATACATTTGCGGATTATTCCTATACAACTCCAGGTCGAAACGTATTGTATTCGGGTCTAACAGTACTGAAGGATCATTAATCTTGATCCTGACCTCAAACCAGTCGTTACTGCCGGTTCGGTAATTCAAGTGATCAAAGTCCGAGGTGCTTGTCCCGGTATTGAAAACAACATAGGATTTACTGCCCGTTGAACCGGAGAGATGCAGTGCACCGTCTGAGACGGAAACGGTACGATCAGCAGTGCCTTTCCAGTTTGTATTCGTATCGAAATTTTTACCGGTATAGACGGGATTTGTGCTATAGCGTGTCTGATCTGCGTCCGTATTTCCAAAGCCGAAGTACAGCACACTGCTGTCGTAGGTGAGGGTCTGAGCCTCAAGCTCGGGGGTAGCGGGGATCTTTGTCTCGGTCGGTGCAATGTAGATATCGGGATCCTGGGAGGTCTTGGGACCTACATAGATCTCGTCTACATAGACATAGCCGGTCTGTCCCTCCATGCCTGCCGCACTGACAATGGTCAGACGGATGGCAGAGATCTTCTTGGCCTCATGCTCCGCCAAAAGGGTGGCAATATCCCCTGTAAGAGTCATGTAGTCACAGCCATTGAGCTGCTCCTCTGTAACAGGCCAATCCACCCAGCAGGAAGAGGTCTCGTAGGTAGCATCGTCGTCTAAAACGAAACCAAGTCGGATCACAGGATATTCCGGGTACTGCCGCTCATCCATATATTCCTGGGTATCCGTAAGGGCTGTGGTCATGTTCTCAAACTTCAGCTTGACACGGGCCTCCTCTGCCCTTGCAATGGGATAATCCATAACATTCTGCTCCGAGCCGCTGTAGCCTGTCTGAATATAGGGAGAGTTGCTGTCGGTTCCTCCAATGGTGCCGGCGGTGATTCTCATGACGCCATCGGGAGTAACACTGAGGGCGGGGGATCTGGTGTCTGTATAGATCCAGCCGTCACCTGTTGCTGCAGGAGCTCTGTCATAATTGAATCGACTGCCGTACATGGGGTTGGTATAGCGATACCGATCCGCCGGGCTGTTGTCAAAGCCGATGTAGATAGAGTCCTGATGCAAGGAAGAAGGACAGGTCTCCTCCGGCCCGATGTAGATATAGTCAAAGTACGTGGTAAAGGTCTCGGACTTATCCATGCCGCGGATCAGGAAATTGATGCGACGGATCAGGGCCAGCTCGGAATACTCGATCCCGCAAGGGCTATCGGTATTATCCATGGTAGTCAGAGGGAATTTCAGAACAAAATAGCCGTTGTTGATATTGGAAGCAGGGAAATTTTTTGTTGACACTGCAGCCCTTGCCAGGGCCGTATCTCCCGAGAAGGGGAAGAACTCTATACGAAGGTGGGTGTTGGTAGCCTCCTGTGCTGCGGTTTTATCTACCTTCAGACGAATTTCGCACCAGTCATCGGGAGAAGGGCTGTACTTCAGGGGGAAGCTGGCTGCATTGGCAGTGTAAGTCTCCGAAGAAACAGAGGATGGTGCACCCGAAGCAATATAGCCCCAGGGATTATCATTGTTGGTGGTAGTGAATTTGATCTCGCCCCCGGTCATAGAGTTGATGGCTCCGTAGCCGGGAGACCACCAGTTGGCCACATTACCGAAATTCACTCCGCCGTATACGGAGTTACCCGTATAGGGATTATCGTTATCTGCATAGGTATTAAAGTCAAAGAACAGAACCTTGGGATCCCCTATGGGTGAGTAGGTGCTGACGGGATGCTCTCTGTCCTCAGTATCCTCTCTGCGGTCGGCGTTGTTGTTGATCCGTACACCGTCATCCTCCGGCTCTGTGACATCCTCCTCGGGGATATCCTCCGAGGGCTCTGTTGCATCCTCCGAGGGCTCTGTTGCATCCTCCGTAGACTCTGTAGCCTCCTCCGAGGGGGCTTCCGTTGCCTCCTCCGTGTACTTTTCCGTAAAGGTCAGATCTCCTGCATCTGCCAGGCTCTCTGCCTCGTAGTACATAATGCTTGCCGGAATGATCCGTATCTCTACGGTGAGATACCAGACGCTGCCTAAATACACATCGTTGACACAGATCAGAGCATAGATCCGTTCTACCGTCTCCAGCATCCCCTTGGGGGTAAAGCGAATGGAGCCGAAGCTATGGTCATACCCACCGTTGTCTGTAAGGGTACCGAAGGCGTAGTCATACACACCGTTGTCAGTGGTGAGGGTGTCTCCCTCCCCCTTGAGTGCCAGCCCCTCCGGGAGCTTAAAGAGGATCTTTCCGTGAGTGCCTGCGGGAAGGACCGCCTCATAGGAAACGGTCACATCCTGCGGATCGTAGGTCACGGTCTTGAGCAGGTCCTCTATGGTAAAGGTCACAGGCTTTCCGTAGTCGATCACAATATCCATAGGCTCTGCCGTGACCAGATTCATGGACTGAACGCTGAGATTACGGATGGCATAGCCGGAAACACTCTCTCCATAAGCAAAGCTTCCGTCCGTATTTCTTGCAGAAATGGGTCTGCAGGTGGTTCTGACGGTATTGGTATAGCCGCCTACCTTGGCAGACACCGTCCGATGGAAGCCGTAAACAGAGATCTGTGCATTGGCAGGGATACCCAGCGTCATAAGAGCCATGATCTGATCCGCAGTCAAGCCTGTGAGGCTATAGGCCCCCTCTGCCAGAGGGATAGCGCTGTCCATGGTCTTCATCGCAATATCCAGAGTATTGAAGAAGTCCGTATAGGTCTGTGCCACAGGCTCCCCATCGTGTACAGCATTGCTTTGGGCATCGTAGGTTCTGTAGATAAAGATCAGATCCTCTGCATTGGCAGCTTCTCCCAGGGTGACCTCGCTTCCCGTCAGAGTAACTCCCAGGTCCTCATCTACGAAGGTCAGATCCGTTGCACCGTGCTCATGGCGATTCAGGAGCTTGAAGCCGTAGCCTACCTTGGCATTATCCGCAACCACGGCGCCCTCCCTAATATCGGGGCCGATGACACCGGCTTGGGTGTATTCGTACTGGACCTTATCCGTAACGGCACCTGCAGGCATCATCTCGATATTGGTCCGCAGATTCAGGTTGATCTGAGAGGTATGGCGTTCTGCAAGGAACATATCAAAGGTGCAGATGTCCCCGTCCTCTAAGCCCAGATCCTGTGCGATCTGACCGTTGAGCTCAATTGTCCGTGTACACGCGGCGTGCATACCGCCGATGTCACAGACCAGCGTATTGTTAATGAAGAAGTAAACGTCGTCATCCCCGGTGAACTCAAACTCCAGCTCCTTATTCTCGTAATAGATAAAGGCACTGCGCATATGGTACATTACGTGATAGTTTCTTACGCCGCTGGTAGCGGAATTTGTCTCCTTTACACCGGTGGAGTCATTTCCAAACATAGAGGAAGACTCAAAGCCGAGACCTGCCGCCGCATTCATGGCAGGCACATTTCCGCTTGAGGATTTGGTCAGATTGTGGTTAAAGATCAGCTTGGAGTCCAAACATCTGCCGTTCTCCTTGTCGGAGGAATAGACATAGTAGCCGGAGGAATCCTTCAGCATACGCATGGTCTGGAGCTCACTGATTCTCAGATTATAGGGCAGCTGCCGACCGGTATCCACATAATCGTCCTTTGCCGTCTCTCTCCAAACATTGGTCAGCATATAGTAGGCAAGATCATAGCAATTTTCAACCTGCTCAAAGCGGAGAATGCCTCCGTTGCTCTTTGTAGAGGTCTTTGCAATGGTAGCATCATAGTTGGCCTCATGATCGTAGCCATTCGCTCCCAGGGGATAGGAATTGACCGCTGCGGAATTAGCTCTCTTGTTCCCTTTCATGCCCTCCGGATCCACCAACTGCATAAAGACCGAGTTCCAGTAGGTATCATAGCTATCCTTCGTGTTGGTAGCGTTGGGATCGCTGAGGGTAAGATATTGTAAGAATAAGGCTTCCGCTACATATCGGACCGTCTCCTCCTTGTATACGATCTGTCCGTTTACAAGCTGGGGCTCTGTCAGTCCGGCTCTGTATGGCACATCGTTTTCTCCCATTGCAGGGGTGCCGGGAACAGCCGTCGCACTGCTGATGGTGGGGATGCCGCTGCCAAGGGCAAAAGGATTGGTGCCGCCGCAGTTCTCAAAGAGAAGACCGTCTGCACGGAAGTCCAGGACCTCCATAGGAATATCCATGTAGGAGTTGGGCTTGGACTCAATATCCAGCAGGGCCATGTAGGACTGCAGATCCTTTGCCACTTGGTCGCAAAGGACACGGTCTGCGTTAGTCTTGCTTACATTCCAAACCGTTCTCTTGCTGTTATAGGTCGCAAGGGCAGACTCTACAAACTTCAGGAAATTATAATAGGTCTCTGCAGGATAAACACCGTCAGCATTCTTCCCCGTCACATAGGTCTTGGCCTTTAACAGAGTCTTATACAGCTCCAGTGCTACGGGAGAGACCTGGAAAACATCCCAGTATTCAAACTTAAAGGCCTTCTTGTTGCAGTTTGCAAACTTGTCTGCGGTGCTCTTATTTCTGTCCTCGCGAACGATCTGGGAAATGGTATGGCCGGAAACACAGTTACTGTGGGCTGTATCGACTCCAAGCCAATAGGTATATTTGGTTTTTCCCGTGTAATCCAGCTTATAGAGCTTAACGGATGCATTGGTGCTGTTGACCTTCAGGAAGAAGGGATAGGCTCCGGAGGCGTAATTCATGTTTCCGCTGCCGGTATTACAGGCAAGATAGGGAGCCGAGGCTCTGTTGGGATGGAGAGACTTAATGCTGTAGACAGGATCCGAAGTCGAGGGTATGCTGGCGATTCCTAAATATTCGCCGAACTTCTTATCACCGGACCAACTATTGGAACGGTTATATTCATATTTGATGTACCCTGCCCAGCCGGTATAGGTCGTATCGTCAACAGTGGTTTTCGTGGTGGTATCTCTGGTAATGGTTCCCGTATACTTTTTGATCTCCACAGCATAGTCCAGAGTAGTGGGTGTGCTGCCGTTAATGGCAGTCACGGCACCTCCGTTGGCGCCTGTTGCTGCAACAGAGCTCAGATGGTAATAGCCGCCGGCAGCAGTACCGCTGTTAGAGTTGGCGGTCAAGCGGTCTGTGTGTTCGTCACTTCGACCTTTGGAAAAGTCTATAATTCTCCCGGAGCCGGCTTCTTTGAGGAAAAAGACTCCGTCCAGAGAGGTGTAGTTTGTTACCTCGTCATTCACAGGAATGACAAGGCTGTTGAGCTTTGTAGTCAGAGTTCCGGCAAGGGTGTTGGCTTCCTCTGTGGTGGCTCTTGTGTCAGCCTTGGCACCCTCAGCAGCAAGGGCTTCTCCCATAGCCCCTGCAGGCAGGAGCCCCAGGACCGTACACAGTACCAGCGTCAGAGCCAGAATCCTACCGAGCAGACTTGTGGTTCGCATAAATATACCTCCGTTTGTATCATTATTTTACATCACTCATACCTTATATACTACCATAACCATGCCGAAATTTCTACTGTTTTTCCTAATTTCCCTTATAATATTTAAATTTGATGTGTTTGGTTTTTCGAGCCTGTAAAAAGGGACACGGGCGTTGGTTGTACGTCCCGTGTCCTTGTGGATAAATACAGATCTTTAGGCAAGCTCCTTCTTGCCGGTGTAGAGCTCGTAGTATCTGCCCTGCAGCTTGAGGAGGTCGTCGTGGTCTCCTCGCTCGATGATCTCTCCCTGCTCCAGGACCATAATGGCATTGGAATTGCGGACGGTGGACAGGCGGTGGGCAATGACGAAGGTGGTCCTGTCCTTCATGAGTCTGTCCATGCCCCGTTCTATGTGCCGTTCTGTACGGGTATCTACGGAGGAGGTCGCCTCGTCCAGGACGAGAATGGGAGCCTTGGACAGGGCGGCTCTTGCAATATTCAGGAGCTGACGCTGTCCCTGGGACAGGTTGGCCCCGTCCCCCTCCAGGACGGTGTCGTAGCCCTTCTCCAGGCGCATAATGAAGCTGTGGGCACTGGCGGTCTTGGCTGCGGCAATGACCTCCTCATCCGTAGCATCCAATCTGCCGTAGCGGATATTCTCCATAACAGTGCCGGTAAAGAGGTGGGTATCCTGTAGGACCATGGCAATATTCTTACGGAGGAACTCACGGGAATAGTCCTTAATGGGTCTGCCGTCAATGGTAATGGTCCCCTCCTCGATGTCATAGAAGCGGTTTAGCAGATTGGTCACCGTGGTCTTACCCGCTCCCGTGGAGCCTACAAAGGCGATCTTCTGCCCCGGCTTTGCGTAGAGGGAGATGTTCTTGAGAACCGTCTTCTCCGGCACGTAGCCGAAGGACACATTCTCCATGATCACATGGCCCAGGATGGGCTCTGTGGAGGCATTGTCACGGTCTGCCTCCTCCGGGGCCTCGTCCATAATGTTAAAGACACGCTCAGCACCTGCAAGGGCGGCAAAGAGAGTAGACACCTGCATGGAGAGCTGGTTAATGGGCATGGAGAACTGCTTGGAATAGTTGGCGAAGGCAGTCAGCTCGCCGGGGGTAAAGCCGGTCATGACGATGAGGATGCCGCCTACACCCAGGGTAATGGCATAGGAGATCAGGCTGAGATTATGCATGATGGGACCTGTAACACCGCCCCAGAAATGGGCCTTCTCCTGCTTGGAGCGGAGATCCTCGTTAATGAGGCTCATTTCCTCGATGCATTCGTCCTCATGGTTAAAGACCTTAATGACCTTCTGTCCGCTGATGGTCTCCTCAATATAGCCGTTGACCGCGCCCAATGCCGCCTGCTGCTGGCCGAAATATTTGCCGGAGTTCCTGCCGATGACCCCCACCGCATAGATCATAAGCGGAACAAACAGAACTGTGATCAGAGTCAGCCAGCCGTTGGTGGTGATCATAAAGAGGAAGGTGCCTGCCAAGCTGATGACGCCGCTGACCACCGAGGTCAGGGAGTTATTGAGCATGACGTCAATATTGTCCACGTCATTGGTAAAGCGGCTCATGATCTCCCCGGTAGGGTGGGAGTCGAAATACCGAACAGGGAGGGTCTGGAGCTTGCGGAACAGGTCATTGCGGATGGCCTGAATGGAGCCCTGAGACACAGACAGCATCAGGCGTCCCTGGAGATAGCTCCCGAAGGCAGAGATAAAATATACGCTTCCTAAAATGATCAAGGCCCCTACAATATAGACACTGATCTCTGCAGCGGTATTTACCATAACAGCCTCCATAAGGGAGGTGGAAACAAAGGCCTCGATGATCCCGTCTGCGAGCTCTGCGATCCGACTGGGCTCCAGTACCGCATTGGGATTGACCGCAAGGGTGATCCTGTTGATAATGGGCACAATGAGATACCCTGCACACAGGGAGGAGAGGGTGGTCAGGATCATACAGGTAAAGACCAGGACCAATCTAAGCTTATATTTCCCAACGTAGGAAAGGAGACGGGAAACAGTCTTGCCTACATTCTTGGGCTTACCCTTGATCTTGCCTCTGCTGCCGGGGCCGCCCCCGCGTAGGGACTGACCGTGGGAGACGCTGTTATATTGCTTCTTCAGTTCTTCTAAGGATCTTGCCATAAGAATTACGCCTCCTTCCTGTCCATCTGAGAGTAGTAGATCTCGCTGTATTCTTCGTTGGTTTGCAGGAGCTCTCGGTGGGTGCCTACGCCGGTGATCCTGCCGTCATTCATGACCACGATGGTATCTGCCTCCATAACGGAGCTGATCCGCTGGGCAATGATGATCTTAGTGCAATGGGGGATCTCCTCCCGGAAGGCCTGTCTGATCTGTGCCTCTGTAGCAGTGTCTACGGCACTGGTGGAGTCATCTAAGATCAGGATCTTGGGCTTCTTTAAGAGGGCACGTGCAATACAGAGTCTCTGCTTCTGTCCCCCGGACAGGTTGGTGCCCCCCTTGTCCAGCTCCGTAGCATATCCATCCTCGAAGGTGGAGACGAACTTGTCTGCTGCCGCATACTTGGACATCTTGACCAGCTCCTCCTCAGAGGCCTCCATATCTCCCCAACGGAGATTGTCTGCAATGGTGCCTGCAAAGAGGAGATTCTTCTGCAGCACGATGCCGATACCGTCACGGAGCTTGACCAGAGGGTAGTCCTTGACGTTGACTCCGTCCACCAGGACCTCGCCCTCGTCTACGTCGTAGAGTCGGGGGATCATAGAGACCAGTGTAGTCTTGCCGCAGCCGGTGGAGCCGATAATGCCTACGGTGGCACCGGCAGGGATCCTAAGGTTGATATTCTCCAGGACCGCTTCCTCACTGTTCTTATAATAGCGGAAGCTGACGTTCTTAAATTCGATCTCACCGGCACCCACCCTGCGGTCCGTGACAATGGTCTCTCTGTCCTGAATGTCCGGGACCTCATCCAATACCTCGCAGATCCGCTTGCCCGATGCCATGGCGCGGGAGGAGGTCATAAGTAGGAAGGACACCATCATCAGGGAAGAAAGGATCTGCGTCGTATAGGTAATGAATGCGGAAAGGTCTCCTACAGGCATACCGAACTCCAGGATCTCCTTATGTCCCATCCATATCAGTGCAATGACCGTGGCGTACATAAAGAGGTTCATGACCGGCATCATATAGATCATGACCTTTACGGCATTCATGCCGGAGTTCTTCAGCTCTGCGTTGGCTGTCTCGAACTTGTCGTTCTCAAAGTCCTCACGGACGAAGGACTTGACCACTCTGACATTGGTCACATTCTCTCTGACCGTTGCGTTGAGCTTGTCCACCTTCTTCTGCAGAATGGCAAAGCGGGGCATACCCATCTTGATCAGCAGGAAGATCACTGCGATCATTATAGGCATGGTGACCCCGAGGACCACTGCAAGGGAGGGACGTAGACTGATCGCCATAATAATGCCGCCGATGAACATACCGGGTGACCGCAGAGCCATTCGCAGGAGCATATTGACGAAGTTCTGGAGCTGGGTCACGTCGTTGGTCATTCTGGTCACCAGGGAGCTGGCGGAGAATTTGTCAATGTTGGAGAAGGAATACTTCTGGATCTTGGTATACACATCCCGTCTCAGATCTGCGGCAAAGTTCACCGAGGCCTTGGAGCCGAAGTAAGCCCCCGCTACACCTCCCGTCATCATCAGCAGCACGATAAGGATCAGGATCCCTGCGTAGCCGAGGCTCTTGCCTACGGTCAGGGTCCCCTCATAGCCGTCGTTAATGATCATGCCCAGGATCAGGGGCATAAACATCTCCCCTATGGTCTCAAGGATCATACCGCAGGGACCCAGGATAAAGGCTCTTATATGGGGCCTAACGTACTTCATCCATCTTTTCATAGCAAATGTCCTTTCTTCAGTGGATCATCATAGTACAATAGAATGTATTTTACTCGATTTCCCAATAAAATACAAGTCCTTTGGGAGCAGTACACAAAAAAGTTACAAACAAAGTCACCGACCATGAGAAACCTCTCATTGTCGGTGACGATGCCCCTACTCGGTCAACTGATACGGATAGATACGATCTCGCAATCAGATCCCACTCGTATGGGCATTCCCCAGGTGCCGATCCCGGAGGTAACGATCACATGGGGACTTTGGAGATCCTTGCGATAATATCCGTAATCTACAGTATATATTCTATCAGTGATCAGGCTCCCGGGGAAGACCTGCCCCTTGTGGGTATGTCCGCAGAGGATCAGATCTGCATCTGCACCGTATTCCCCGATGTGTGCCGGATTATGGTCCATGACCACCACAGGCAAGGTGGTGTCCTCCCAGGTTGCCACTTGTGAAAAGGCCTTCCGTTTCCCCTCTCCGTAGCCGCCGATGGGAGTAGCATCCAATCTGCCTGCCAAAATCAGACGGTTGTCAATAACGGTATACCCATCCTCCAACAGGTGAATGTCTGCATTTTCCAGGAACCCAACCATCTGCTCATAGGTGCTGCCTCCATCATGATTGCCCAAGGCGGCATAGACACCATAGGTGGCTTTTAGTTTCTTCAACGTTTTCAGTGCTCTGTCCGGGTTCCGGATGGAGTTAAAATCCGTATCAAAGAAATCTCCCGCAATACAAACCACATCCGGCTGTAATGTATTAAGCTCCTGCACAATGTTCTCCAAACGATTTTCGGAGCCCACTGCTCCTAAATGCAGATCACTGATGAGCACAATGTTCAGATCGGAGATATCCGCCTTCCCCTCCACCTGCACCTCATAAGAAACATGGTGGATCTGACGGGCATGGATGACTCCATACAGACAGGTCAGCACTGTAAGAAGGAACACACCCAAGGTCACAAAGCCCTTGCATCTCTCATGGGTCGTAAAGGAAAGCTTCATGAGCCGAGGCACCAGGAGCAGCAGCTCTGCTCCCAGGGTAAACAGGAGCAAATACATAAGGATACCCATGCCATAGCCTCCGACCCAGCCCAAGACACTATTTATATCCTTCGGGAGGGGCATCAGCCCTCTGACAAAGGCCAATATCACAACCACAACAAGGGCCAGGATCACCGTCAGCACAGGCCAAAGCTTGATTCCCTCAACAAAGCAGCCTAAGCCCCGATAAATCCCATAAGCTATATACAAGCTCACACCTCCAAGAATGGAAAGTACAACAACCAACACAAGTATCCTAACCATATCACGCCTCCGCTTCTTCCTATTCTTGATCTTACAGGATTACTTGCATTATACTTGATTTCTCAAGAAAAAACAAGAGGCCTCGAAGGCCTAAGTATCCCTTCCTCAGCAGTTGCGTAACTTACACCTTGCTTTTTCTTTTGAATTTGGTATAATATGACAGAGCTCACTCAGCCGTCATACTCCGGCAGTGCTACGGCTTATTTTCCACAAGCCGGCGGAGGTCCATTACACGCGGCAGCGGCTCACGGAAATTACAGCAGACATTAACATAGGAGGAGCATATGACACAGCTATTACTCAGACTCTTTGTTAGGGATCACAGGAACACCGCCGATCCCAAGGTCCGTTCCGCTTACGGCAAGCTGGCGGGGTTTGTGGGGATCCTGTGTAATATCCTGCTCTTTGCAAGCAAGCTCTTGGTGGGCATCCTGTCCGGAGCAGTGTCTGTCACCGCAGATGCCATGAACAATTTAACGGACGCTTCCTCCTCTGTGGTAACGCTCCTGGGCTTTAAGCTGGCAGAGCGTCCTGCTGACGAGGAGCACCCCTACGGTCACGCACGGATGGAGTACCTCTCCGCCTTAGCCGTTGCCGCCATGATCCTCCTCATCGGTGTGGAGCTGGCAAAGGGTGCCTGGGACAAGATCCTCCACCCCTCAGAGGTCAGCCTTTCCCCTCTGACCCTCGCCGTCCTTTTAGGCTCTATAGGCGTCAAGCTGTGGATGAGCCTGTTCTGCAGGAAATTAGGTGCCGCCATCCACTCCAAGACCTTAGAAGCCACTGCCGCAGACAGCCGCAACGACGTGATCTCCACCCTGGCTGTGCTGTGCAGCCTGGTTCCGGGCCACTTCCTCCATTGGAGGATCGACGGCTATATGGGTATGGCAGTGGCATTGTTCATAATTTGGTCCGGCTGCAGTCTGGCAAAGGAGACCATCAGCCCCCTGCTGGGAGAATCCGCCGATCCGGAGCAGGTAGCCGCCTTACGGGATCTGATCCTGTCTCACCAAGGTGTTCTGGGTCTCCATGATCTCATGGTCCACGACTACGGCCCCGGTCAGTGCTTTGCCAGTGTCCATGCAGAAATGGATGCTCAGGCAGATCCCATCCTGTGCCACGACACCTTAGACGAGATCGAGCGAAAGGCATGGCAGGAGCTTCGGATCCACTTGGTGGTCCATTACGATCCCGTCGTGACCAATGACCCGGAGCTTGTCCGTATGAAGAAGGTAGTGGAGCAGGAGCTCGCCCGGATCGAGCCCGCCCTGAGCCTCCACGACTTCCGCATGGTCCGCGGCGTGACCCACACCAATCTGATCTTCGACGTAGTGGTACCCTTCCACCTTAGGGGCCGTGAATCGGAATGCAAGAAACGCCTGGACCAAAGCCTACAGCGTCAAGACAAAACCTATTACACCGTGATCACCTTCGAATCCCCCTTCTCCCCCATCCCTTCCACAACCGACGATTGATACGATCAATGATTCCCTCTATACTCCGATTTGCCGCTCCGATCCGTATTTACGTAGACCAATGTAGGGGCGGCTATTAGCCGCCGGCAAGGTTTCGAGTTCGTAGGCATTTTCGTAAAATTGATAACATTTACCTTATGGATGGTGCACAGGCGGATGATATCCGCCCCTACAGCTACAGGTACGAAACTACTCG
>JAZNYV010000045.1:0-55625 GCA_045594585.1 Faecousia sp.
TTGAAGCTTTTGTGCCACAAGTGACACAAAAGACGTCTCATACAAGTTTCTACGCCCTTACGGGCTATAAAAAGTAGCCATTTCCAATGTCTACTTTTTAAAGAAACTTGGTATAAAATGGCGGTTTTTGCGAGAAAACGGTGGGATTTGCCCTCTCAACCCCAACCGGACGGTTCTCCCAAGGGGAGAGCCAATAATCCGGCGGAGAATCAAAAAACGTCTCGATACATTTCAATTTGGAGTACGGGATTTTGCTACCTGCTGTTGTGTGTTGGAATAGAAATATCGGGTAGGAAGCTACTTTGTCAATAGATAACCTCCTACCCGATGATTTTGTTTATTCTATGCTACAGAGTATGTTGGACCCTTTAAGAGAAATGCTTCTTTGCACTGTCGCTGTAGGCAAATAGTGTTACCTAAAACACCCCTCTTGTTGTTGCCATAGGTATGGGGGCTGTATTAGAGTATTCGATGCTACGTTTCTTTTATAAATGGCTGCTTTTTATAGCCCGTAAGGGCGTAGAAGCTTGTATGAGACGTAGTATTAGAGCCTTTCTCTCCTCAGTTCATGGCCCGATAAAGGAAGGTTACAATTTGTCCACGGGTACAGCTTGCATCGGGAGAGAAGTTGCCCTTGCCTGTACCGTTGGTAACCCCCTGCTCTACTGCCCAAAGGATGGCATTGTAATAGTAGGCTTCCTCGTTCAGATCCTTAAAGGGATTCCCCGTTGTTGTAGGCACAGGCTTCCCCTGGGCTCTCCACAGGAAGGTAGCCGCCTGACCACGGGTACAGGTCTCTTCCGGGGAGAATGCGGTAGCACTTGTTCCTGTGGTGATCCCCATCTCCAGGGCCCACAGAACCGCCTTATAGTAATATGCATCCTCCTGTACGTCTACGAAGGGATTCTGTCTCTCCTTCGGCTCCGGCGATCCGTGTGCTCTCCATAAGAAGGTCACGATCTGACTACGGGTACAGGATCCCTCGGGAGAAAAACGTTCCGGACCGGTTCCTTGTGTGATCCCTTGCTTTGCAGCCCAGAGAACAGGCTGATAGAAATAATCCCCCTGCTCTACATCCTCGAAGGGATCCTTGACCGACGCCATAGGATCCTCTTGTCCGCAGACGGTGCAAATCCCATCTGCACAGAGGTGACCCACTGCAGGAATCACTTCTTCCCGAACAAAACCACAGGCATCGCAGCAGTAGGTTATGAGCCCTTCTTCGGTGCAGTTGGCTTCTTCCGTAAGGGTGCCTTGATCATAGCTGTGTCCTGTAGCAGGAATTTCCTTCACTTCCATATAGTCACAATGATTACAGGTGCTGCTTACCGTTCCCGGCTGTGTGCAGGTGGGAGAGACTCGCTCCACTTCCTCCAGCTCGTGAGGAAGCATGTCCATGGGTGCTGTGTAGCTGTCTCCACAGGAGTCACAGGTATATTGCATCAACCCTTCACTGCTGCAGGTGGGCTGGGTATGTACTACGGTTTCGTAGGTATGTCCGTTTGCAGGGGTCACAGCTCCCTGCCGGATCATAGTCTTACAATCCATACACCACATATCACCGGAATAGCCCTCCTCCGTACAGGTCGGAGGAATGACATCTCGCATTTCCACTCGTTCATGGTTGCACAGGACCTCTGTCACAACCTCAGCATTGCAGATATCACAGTGGATATATCTTCCGTTTTCTCCATCCTCCCAATAGATCTGCTCCGGCGTCGCCTTGTTATGTCTCGTCACCTGCCCAAGAATGGCATCCGCGAAGGTATCGACCTCTCTCCACTGCACATTGGTCCCCCCATAGAGCACATGACCCATAGACAAACAGTTGCCGAAGGCATCCATCATAATGTACTCCGTAGTACGGGGAATGTAAACAGCCAAAAGCTTATCGCAGTGATAGAAGGCAGCGTCTCCGATACTCCTGACCCCCTCAGGTATCACTACAAGCCGGAGACTATCGCAATTGTTGAAACAGCATACAGGGATGGCAGTCAGGCATGCAGACAGCTTCAGCTCCTTCATAGCATAGCAGGAAACAAATGCGTATTGTCCCAAGGTCGACACACTGTCCGGCAGACTCACAGATTCCAGACTGCTGCATTCCCTGAAAGCTTCCTTGTTGATCGTAGCAACGCCATAGGGAATGGAAACAGTCTTCAGACTGCTGCATCTATAGAAGGCTCGCTCCCCAATAACAGTAAGGCTCTGAGGAATGTCCACGTGAATTAGGCTGCTACACTGAGCGAAAGCGGAAACTCCCAAGGTCTGCAGCCCCTCATTGAGGATCAGCTCCTTCATGGAGGAACAGTTTTCAAAGGCGGACTCTCTAATATGCTCCAAAGCAGCCGGAAGCTCCATACGCTCTAAGGCAGTGCAGTTCTGGAATGCACAATACTCAATGGTTTTGATCTTACTGCCTAAAGTCACTTCCCTCAGGTTGCTGCAATTGCGGAATACATAACGCCCCAAAGCAGTTACTTCTTCCGGAATTACGATCCGTTCCAGTGCTGTACAGTCTCGGAATGCAGTGTCTAAAATCTCCGTCATTCCTTCCGGCAGCTTGATTTCCCTCAGGGACTCACAATCATAAAAGGTTGAATTTTGCAGAGTCTTGACACCGGAGGGAATGCGTATGGTCTCCAGCTTTTTGCACTCGTAGAATGCTCCTGTTCCGATTTCAGTCAGACCATCGGGAAGGCTTAACTGTCCAAGCACCCAGCAATATCTGAACGCATACTCACCAACAGACTGTACTCCTGCAGGGATATTTACCTCCCGCAAGGCATAACAGGAAAAGAACATACACCGAGGAATGGACGTAATACCCTCCGGCAGACGAGCAGAGTTCAGCTTGTCGCACCCCTCAAAAACAGACTCTCCCAATTCCGTAACACTATCCGGAATGTAAATTTCTTGCAAGGCCTTGCAGTCCTTAAACGCAGAGCTACCTATACGGAGTGTCCCCTCGGGAATCTCAATTTGTTCCAAAGCCCTACAAAGCCTAAAGGCACCGGCATCAATAGACCCCAGTGTAGAGGGCAGGGACACTGCCTTCAGCATCGTGCAAGAGTAAAACATATGATCCGCAATATTCTTGATCCCTTCCGGCAGCTTCATTTCCTTCAAGCTCCGGCATTCGCTGAACAGATTAGCACCCACATCCGTTACGCTTTTCGGAATGTCGATTTGAGTCAGCTTGAGACAATAACTGAACGCATGGGTTCCCATGGATGTTACTCCGTCGGGAATGGTAACCGATACTAAGTTATTACAGTTATGAAATGCGAAGCTTCCAACACTTGTAACCCCCGGATTGATCCGAACCGTTTTAATACCATATTGGTAGCTGTACCAAGGTGCTGTTCCGGAGGAGTAGTCCTCCATAGGACCCGTTCCCGAGATCTCCAGGAGTCCACTCAAATCATCAAAACTCCACGTCAAATTCTCCCCACAGCTTCCACCGGCGGAAAGGGTTTGTTCCTCTCCCCCTGAGGCAGACATGGGAGTCACGGTTTCCGGGACGGTATGCCCCATATACACACCATCCTCGCCCACTCCACTCCGTCCATCCGCAAAAGCAGAACCCAGCAGCAGAGACAGAACCATGGCAAGCCCAAAGAGCAGCATCGATTCTCGTCGAATCAAACTTTTCATCATAACTCCTCCTTAATGACTCAACAAAACAAACTATCCCGGTGAGCTATATAAAACAGCTCTACCAGGGTATCCGCATACAGAAACAGCACTATTCCATCGGCACAAAGGCCAGTGCCTGTTCTATATATTTACAATATACCACAGGTTACGAATTATGTCAATACCACAATCCTGCATACCCGTGAAAAATGGCGATCTCACAAGCAACACCACTCCCCCGGTAGCAAATCTTTATTAAATTCCGGTTTATCGGGTAGTTTCGCACCTGTGGCTGTAGGGGCGGATATCATCCGCCTGTGCGCCATCCATAAGGTAAATGTTATCCATTTTACGAAAATGCCTACGAACTCGAAACCTTGCCGGCGGCTAATAGCCGCCCCTACATTGGTCTGCGTAAATACGGATCGGAGCGATAAATCAGAATTTAGGTTATCACCTTTAATAAGCAAGGTACAATATATGGATTTATCGTTCGTCGAAGTCGTATGTATTTCGTAAGGAAATCAACTCTTCATTGGAAGACACCCCACAATATCTTCTGTTGTGCTTACTAAAGGTGATAACCTGAATCAGAATTTGACGCTTTTCCATGGATGTGTTTTCAACAAAAAATGTGGCTGCCGCACTTTTTTCGGTGCGGCAGCCTTGGGGTTTTATGCGTTTGCTTCCAGCCAGGATTTGAGGGCTTGGCGGCCCTCCTCGGACATGGGGAAGGTGTTGGAGTGGGCCATTTCGCTGAGGTCGTAGCATTTTTCACCGTACCAGATCTCGGCGAGGATGGAGCTTTCTTCCATATTGACCTCCTTGGGGGTTGCCATAACAATGGTAGGGGCAATGCGGAAACGCATATTGCCGCAGCTGCCGGTAAAGATATTGTTATTGGCAAAGGTCAGGAGGGTAGGGATATAAATATCTGCCATGGATCAGTCCTTCATAAGCTCTTCCATCTCGTCGATGAGCTCGCCGAAGAGGGCCAGGGCCTCCTCTACAGGCTTGGTGGTGCTCATGTCTACGCCTGCACCCTTCAGCAGGTCAATGGGGCTCTTGCTGCAACCCCCGGACAGGAAGCCCAGGTAATCCTCTACAGCGGGAGCACCTTCCTTGAGGATCCGACGGGACAGAGCGATAGCCGCTGCATAACCCGTAGCATACTGGAAGACATAATAGTTGTAGTAGAAGTGGGGGATCCGCATCCACTCGTTGTCGATCTCGGGATCCAGGACGGTGTTTTCACCGTAGTACAGACGGTTCAGACGGCGGTACTCACCGCAGAGAACGTCGGGAGTCAGGCTGGTGCCCTCCTGCGCCATCTTGCCGATGTTCATCTCGAACTCGGCGAACATGGTCTGACGGTACAGGGTGGTACGGAACTGCTCTAAGAAGTGGTTAATGAGGTAGGCTCTCTCCTTCTTGTCCGTGGTACGGGCCAGGAGATATTCCATAAGAAGAGCCTCGTTGCAAGTAGAGGCAACCTCTGCCACGAAGATCACATAGTCTGCATCTACAGGATTCTGTGTCCGGTTGGACAGGTAGGAGTGGAGGGCATGGCCCATCTCATGTGCCAGGGTGAACTGGCTGTCCAGGGTGCCGGTGTAGTTCAGCAGGACGAAGGGATGGACTCTTGCACCGGCGGAGTATGCGCCGGAACGCTTGCCTACATTCTCGAATACGTCGATCCAGCGGTTCTCGAAGCCCTCCTTAAGAATGGCACGGTACTTCTCACCCAGGGGAGCACAAGCCTCGTAAACGGTCTGCTTGGCTTCCTCAATAGTTGCCTTCTTGTCCACGCCCTCTACCAGGGGGCTGTAGATATCGTACATATGGAGCTCATCCACGCCCATGAGCTTCTTCCGCAGGTCCATGTAGCGGTGCATCTTGTCCATATTCTGATGAACAGCCTCAATAAGGTTCTTGTAAACAGCTACGGGAACGTTGGTACGGTCCAGGGAGGCCTCCAGGGCGGAGCCGTACTTCCGTGCTTGGGCGTAGAACTGGAGCTGTTTGACCTGAGAGCTCAGAATAGAGGAAATGGTATTCTTAAAACTGCCGTAGGTGCGGTACAGGGTCTCAAAGGCACTCTTGCGGAGGGCTCTGTCGGGGCTCTCCATATAGGAGATATAAGTACCCTGGGACAGGGGGTGCTTCTTACCCTCACCGTCCTCGCAATCGGGGAAGGTAATGTCAGCATCGCAGAACATACCGTAAATGGTGTCGGGGGCATTGGCCATCTCCCCTGCTGCGGCAAGGAGCTTCTCCTCTGCAGGAGACAGCGTATGGGCACGGCGGCGGCGCATATTGGTCAGCAGACGGCGATACCGCTCCAGCTCAGGAAGCTCGGCGTAGAAGGCCTCCATCTTCTCATCAGAGATATCCATGATCTCGGGGGTAGCGAAGCTGGATGCCGCATTGAGCTCTACGTAGGTGCTCATGAGTCTGCCTACCATAGCCTGGTACTTGGCATCACGGGCGTCCTCGTCGGAACGGCGCATGGCGTAGTTACCTAATGCATCTGCCAGGATGCCGGTGTCCTCCTCCAGCTTAAGGAAATCGTAAAGGGTCTGCGCACTCTGACCCAGCTTGCCTGCAAAACCGGGATATACCGTCAGGAGCTCTTTAGCCTTAAGCAGGTCTGCCTCCCACAGCTCATCGGATGCGTAAATGTCGTGGATGGCCCACTTGTACTGTTCCTCGATGTCGTAACGCTCGGGGATCTTCTTCATATCTTCCATAATAACCTCCAAATAGTATAATTTATCTGTAAAGACCCTGTGCAGAGTCGAAAAGCTCCTTGTTGGCACGGATGATCAGTGTCAGCAGTGTGATCAGCATAGTCACGGACAGGACCAGCCCGATCACGCCCAGTGCCAGGCCAATATAGCCGCAGATCCGCTTACCCTTGGTAAGCTCGCCCTCCTTGAGTCCCGTATAGCCGGTGCAGATAGCGATGATGCTGAGGACCAGTGCCACAAAGGGCATATAATTAAGGATCCCCATTGCCAAGAGTCCCAGGATCAGGGAGCCAACAGGCTTCTTGTTCTTGACCACCACAGGCTTGGGTGCTGTGTAAGAGGTGGGCGGCTCATAGGCAGCTTCCCGATTCAGAGGAACGTAGCCACCTCCGAAACAGGGCATCTGTCCCTGTCCATAAGGCCGACCGTAATAGGCAGGGCTGTAGTAGCCACGGGCATAGGGATTGCTGTGATTCTCCTTAGGTGGGGCCTGGTAGGGGTAGGAGGGCTCCTCTTCTCCGCAAGGAGGTCTATCCTCGTAGGAATGGTCTGCCGGTGGCTCCTTGTACCATTCTGCCGGGGTCTCTTGGTCCTGGACAGGCTCACAGGGATCCTCGAACGGGGGTTCAAGAGTCTCCAGATCCTGCTCCGGCATCTGTGCCATAGGTTCCTCCGTGGGCAAGAGTTCCTTTGATGTAAGATCCATTACTTTCCACTCCTCTCTTGATGGATTCGTCCATTCTATTTTAGTATATCCCGCTATGGTTTGTCAACAAAAAACGGCAACTATTTTTCTCCATTTCGTAATGCTGTCGTTTATTTTTCGCAAAGGGTGCAATACTATCCCTGCAATACAAAACAAATGGAGGAAGATTATGAGAAAAGCAATTGCCCTTGTATGCAGTGCTCTCCTGCTGACCGCCATTCTGACCGGTTGCGGTGGGAGAGGGAATGTTTCCGACGACGATAACGGGAAGATCACGGAGAATACCTCCCGTACGGAGGCCACCATGCCTACCACCAAGGCACCTACGGAGAGCACTACCCAACCTACCACCACTCAGAGAGAAACAGAAAGCCATACTACAGAAAACTCCTCTTCCGATCCCATGGGTGAGAGCAGTTCCTCCCACAATACCGCGGAGGATGGCAGCGGCTCCGGGGAAAGCGGGAACAGCACCTCGGGAAGCGAAGGCAGCACCGACGAAGGCAACGGAAGAAGTCGCAGTCGCTCCGGCCTCATGGGTGGCAACGGACGCTTTTGAACACAGGTAAAAAAGCTGTTGTCGGTAGTTCCTACCGACAACAGCCAAAAATAATATGCTTAATCCACGTCCTCGGGACTGAGGATGCCAACACCGCCGTGATCCTCGTCGGAGCCCTCTTCGATAAAGTTCTCATAGGTGCTGAGATCTGTGGGAGGCTCTACTGCAGTCTCGTTGTAGCCATCAATAGCCATGCTGACGATAATGGTCTGCTCCGTCTCCTGCTCCAGGAAAATATGGGCAGAGGTATAGCTGAGATAGAAATAAGTCATGGTGCCGTCGGAGTCCAGGGTAAAGCTGATGTGGATCTGATCCTCCTTAAAAGTCTCGGAATGGAAGCCCACCAGCGTAAGGACAGCATCACTCATGTAGTCCCCCATGGGAACGGAGAAGCTGATCTCCACGGAGCCATCCAACTGATCCATGGCGTTGAATTCCTTGAGCTCCACCTGTCCAAGGGGACGGAGATAGTCCAATGCATGGAAGTCCTGGTAGTCGTTGGTGTTCTTGTAATACTTAAGCCCCAAAGCGGAGAAGTAATAATTCTCACCGTCAAAATAGGTGGTATGGCTCAGATCGTTGCCATCACTGTTCAGACGGCTGTCATAGAGTGCTGTGACCTTGCCATCCCGATTCTCGTACTTGACGTCATAGCTGTTGACTACGGAGCTAAGCACCCCGGCGTAAACGGAGGTAGAGTTGGTGGAGCCGGACATATGATAGCTCTGCACCTGTTCCAGCTTGTCCAATGCGGCATTATACATATCACGGATCATGTCCCCGGTATAATCCTTCTGAGGGGCAGTCTCAATGGCAGGCAAGGTCTGCACCAGATCCTGGGGCTGCTCCTTACCCTTATTCTTGCAAGCTGCCAGAGACAGCATCAGTACCGGGCACAATGCCAAAGCGATCCATTTTTTCATATTCATAGAAGGTCCTCCCTTTAGGGTCATGGGCTAAGGCCCATACTTTGTATTAGTATACCAAAGATTCCCCTAAAAAGCAAGAACAATCACCGTATTTATCCCTTATATCCCCAAATTTTCTGTTACCCGCTTCCGAAAAAAGCAGGACTTAAGAAAAGGGTTTCCTGTATGGAAGGAGAAAAGGCCCCTCACAGCCTGAGCTGTGAGGGGCCGGGGAAAGATCAGGTCTTAACGAAACCGAAGATTAGGAGAAGAAGTCACGTGCGGCATCGGAGTATGCCATCAGAGCCTGGCACATGGTCTTCAGAGCACCGGTCTTGTTGTTGCCGTAGGTGGAAGCGCTGTACTGGAGGATGCCGGTCAGACGGGTGTTGCCGCTGTATACTGCAACACTGACGGTCTGTCTCAGCTCGGCAGCCAGGAGGCCGTCGAAGTCGAATGCGTACTGGCCGGCGGCTGCATTGTAAACTACAGGATTGGAAACGGTAGCGACCTTGTTCTGACCGTTGATATCGGTATAGTTGACATTGAGAACCAGATCCTCGATGTTGCCGGTGTAGTTGGCAAGGTTCACAACGTATCTGATAGTAACCTTGGAATCCAGGTTCAGAACTTTACCTGCGAAGGTAACACCGGTGTTGCCGGGATCAGCGATGGTCTGATTGACACTGTCGAAGGTAACAGTATTCAGATCGGTGAGGAGAGCCTTGTGGGCTGCAGTCATCTTAGCATCAGCAAGAGCGTTAACGCGGTAGTTCTTGTAGGTCTGAGCGTTTGCACCGTAGCGGAGCAGGTTAGCGCAGAGGACCTGGAGCTTGGGGTTGACGGAGGTCTTGTTGAGCTGAGAATATGCATAGGTAGCAACACTGTAAACGTCGGCGTTGGAGTAGTAAGGTACGCCGTTCTTCATGCCGTGGAATACTGCAGTGATGTTGTCGTTCATCATAGTAGCATTCAGACCGGTGAAGGTGAAGTAGTAGTAGTTGCCGTTGAGAACGGGATCCAGCTTAACAGTCTGCTTGCCGTTAGCGGTGTCGATAGTAGCCTCAACATAAGCCTTGGTCATATCGAAGCCCTCTACCAGGTTCTTTGCAATAGCGAAGCTGACGGAGATATCGCTGGCCAGGTTCAGAGTGTGGTTGAACTTGATGGTGGAATCCACAGTGGGATCGCCGGCAGTCTCGCCGCAAGCACAGATGCCGTCTACGAAGTCATGGGGCTTGTAATCGCTGAAGTAGCAGACGATACATTCTTCAATGTGGCCATCCTCATCCTCGGGGATGTAGGTGTAGGTGTGGCCGGTTGCAGGGATCTTGGTAGCGGCCTGGATGGTCTCACCGCAGACGGAGCAGTAGATGGTGTCGGAAACACCCTCAGCAGTACAGGTTGCGGGAGTGCCGGGGATGGTGACCTCAGCGTGGCCCTTTGCAGGGATGACTTCGGCAGCTACGAGAACCTCGCCACAGACAGAGCAAGCCTTGCCCTCGGTGGAGCCGTCCTCAGTACAGGTAGCAGCAGTAGCAGGCGTGGTGACCTCAGTGTGGCCCTTTGCAGGGATGACTTCCTGAGCAACGATCACAGCATTACAGGTGGTGCAGACCTTGCCCTCGGTCAGGCCGGTCTCGGTGCAGGTAGCAGCCTTACCCTCGACGACCTTTTCGGTGTGGGGCTCGGTGACCTTCTCGCCGCACTTGGAGCAGGTAGCAGCGTGAGTACCGTCGCCGTTGTCAGTGCTGGAGCCATAGCTATGGCCGGCGGGAATGACCTCGGTGTAGGTGTTGCCGCAGCCCATGCCGGAGTATGCGTCATGTACGCCGTCAACAGTGCCGGCGCAGGTGTAGGTTACGGAGCCGTCCTTGGTGCAGGTAGCTTCGGTGCGGGCAGTCTCTACGAAGTGGCAGCCCTCGGTGTATCCGATCTCGCAGTTGTAGCAGAATACGAAGTGGGTGTTCTCAGACTCTGCCCAGGTCTCAACACGGGCATGACCGTTGGTGCAGGAGGAGGAATAGGTGTCGCCGCAGTTAGCACAGACATAGGTCTTGGTGCTGGTAGCCTGGTCAAAGGACTCCTCGTACGCATGACCCAGAGCAGGAACGGTCTCGGTGTAGGTGTCTTCACACAGAGAGCAGGTGTACTTGGTCTGGCCTGCAGCGGTGCAGGTAGCAGCAGAGAGGACCTCAGCAGCGTACTCATGGTCGCAAGTGTTGGTGATGGTTGCACAGGTGGTGTAGACTCTGCCGCTGGAGTTGGTAGCATCCATCTTGGCAGCGCCGGTAACCTCATTCACAGTGCCGCTGTAGTTGGCAGTGAAGGTTGCAGAGCCGGAGCCCTGGAGGAAGGAGCCGGTAATGGTAATGGTCTTCTTGTCGGAGCTGACGTTGAAGGAAGCATTGCTCCAGCCCTGCTGGTTGCTGATGTTCTCAACGGTAACGCCGTCCAGCATGGTGATAACCAGCTTGGTAAGAGGCTGCTTTACATTGCTGGTGGTCTCGCCACGGTCGTTGTTGCTGACACGGAACTCCAGGATGCCGTCCTTTTCCTTAACATGAACGCCGGCATATACGCCGAAGCCGCCACGGAAAATAGCATAGCCAAGAACCTTGCCGGTAGCATCGTTGTTGTCCTTGTTGACGGTATCTCTCAGCTGCATTGCGCCGTAGATCTCGTCATAGATTCGCTGGTTGCTGGGGCCGGAGTTAGAGCCGTCCTCGTTGGGGAAGAACTGGATAGCAGCAACAACATTGCCGCCAACATCGGTAATAGCCTGGCAGAGCTCCTTGGGCCAGTTTGCATCCTGACCGTAGGTGCTTGCGTAGGACATAGTGCAGATGTAGTCAACCAGGGGAGACATGGTCTTGGGCTCCTGGCCGTACTCAACCTGAGCAAATGCACCGTCAACAGAGGCATCGGGCATAATAGCCGTGGTAATGATCTTGCCGGGAGCGGCCTCACGAACCAGTTCAATGAAGTTGTTAACGGTATCAATACGCATCTGGCGATACTTCTTTACGCCTCTTACTACATCAGAATCAGCAGTGCTGGTAAGGGCGGTGCCGAAGCTTGTGCCGCTGGGGGATGTACCGCTGGCACTGTAAACGTAGTAGCCCTCGGAGTTTGTAGTGTACTTGAAGCTATAGCCGCTGTTAACAGCATGCATGCACATTGCCTTAACCGCTGCATTCCACTCGGCCTTGGTCATGCCGTAGTTGTTGATCAGCTCTGTACGGGTATTTGCACCCCAGTCATAGTACAGACCGCCGTAGCGGATGGTATCCAGGTGAATACCTGCCAGATCGGGATAGTTTGCACACAGCTCTTCGACAAGAGCAATGAAATAATTCTGATAGTTCTCGCCACGGAGGTTAACATACTGGTTAACATCGCTGCCGTAGCCGACACGGAAATGATAGTAGTTTTCGTTAGCATGGGTGCTCATGTATGCACTGTCCAGAGCAGCCATCATCCATGCATGGATACGGATGCCATAGGGTCTTGCTGCATCCAGTACGGACTGGAGCAGGTCGTAGGAATAGGTGTTATTAGAGCCGGGAACGGAGGAAGCCCAAGAGGTGGAACCACCGGTACCCTTAACCAGAAGGTAAATATCGGTGAAACCGGCATCGGCATATTCCTTCATCATGACGTCTGCACCGCGCTCATCAATGACGCTGCCCCAGAGCCAGTCAGCAACGACGACTTCGTCTTCGTCAACGGTATAATCGTTCTTCGTCTCTGCTGCGAATACGGTAGGCAGGCAGGAAATCAGAAGAGCGAGAACTAACAGCAGAGAAAATACGCGATTGAACTTTTTCATATTCATTGTTCTCCTTAATTTCATTTCGATTTAGGGTTTCGGGCGAACAGGATATCGCTTAGAAGGGGAGCTCTGCCTTACCGTCGGCAGAATTGCGGTACAACAGCGTGAAGGACTGATAGCCCAGCTTGCAGTTGTTGTTAACGGGGTCGGAGTAGATCCAGCCGTTCTCGCCGTTGATGTTGGGATTGGGAGCATCGGGGATGTACAGAGATGCCCATACGTGACCCTCAGCACTGGAGGAGAACTGGCAATGCCAGTGAGAATATCTGCCGGGAACACCCAGAGAACGAGCCATAGCGTTGGTGAAGTGAGCCATATCGCAGCAGTTGCCTGCCTTGTCTCTCCATACGCCCAGAGCACCGCGGAGGGTGTTTGCGTAGTAGTCATAAGACAGTACGTAGGTGGTGAACTCTGTCAGGTTCCACATAGCCTCCCAGGTAGACTGGGGATTCTCATAAACGTAGTTATAGCTCTGACTTGCGGGGCAGTACATAGCCTGCTTGGCTACAGCAATGATCGTTGCGTTGGTGGACTGGCAGTTTGCAGTGGGCACCAGGTACTTCTCGAAGCCGGTGAAGTCATTGCCGAAGGTTGCATCGCCGGGAACGCCGCCGGTGGTCTTGAACCAGGTGTCAACGTCTACGGTTGCAGGCAGAGTGCCGTGCTCGGCGAAGTATGCAAGAGGTACGGAGAACATATAGACACCGTTCTCGTACTGGAGGGTGCCGTAGGAGCTGGTCATCCAGTTGGGGCCCTGACCATTGTTCTGCATGAAGGTAACGACCTTCTCTGCCATGGTAATGACCTCGGAGATCTGGAGCGTGCCGGGACCTGCAATGGTCTCCTGGGGATTCTGAGGCTCGGTGTAGTTGGGAACACTGAGCTCCCCGGAGGTCTTGCCGCTGTTCAGTCCAACCAGAACCTGGGTTGCCAGGTACAGGTACTGAGCAGGGGTCAAGTTGTAGGTGCCTACGGGAATGGTAGAGGGCAGGAGGCCCTTGTCCTTAACGTAGCCGGTCAGATAAACCGCACCGGAGATCACGTTGGCATACCAGCCGCTTGCCTCGCCGGTGCCGGTGGAGGAGCTGCTGGATGCAGAGGTAGGCTGAGTAGAAGCGGTGGTAGGAGCAGTTGTGGGCTCCGTAACGTCCTCTACGGTGCCGCCCCAACCGATAACGGTATTGTAGTTGGGCAGGTACTTCTCAGTCTTGTACCAGTTCAGGATCTTGGTGTACATATGAACTACGTCATAGTAGTTGGTAATACCGATGTTGCTACTGGTAGAGTAGTTGGGAGCTGCGGGGTTGGCGTCGTTCCAGGCAATGATCTTCTTTGCCATAGCAACGAAGTCATCGGTATAGATCTTGCCGGTTGCAGAGCCCTGGGGATTGGCGGGCTCCTGGAGTCCCTCCTGGATGGTAGCGGTGCCGGTGGTCTTGCCCTCGGAAATACCGACGACGACCTGGCAGCACAGGTCCATGTACTGAGCGGGAGTCACAGCGATGGGCCCGATCATAATGGTACCGGGAAGCACATTGTTGTCCATACTGGCCTTGACCTGGACAGCAGCATCAATAATGGCTGCATACCAATCATCGGGCTCAGTGGGAGCAGGAACGGTGGGAGTGACCTCTACGTCACCAATGTGTACAGGAAGGAAGGTTACGGTTGCAGGAAGAGTCTTGCCGGTGTTGTAGGAGGCAAGGACCTCTGCAAAGAGATGCCCGATGGAGTACATGGTCATGCGGCCTTCGTAAACGTTGGTGCCGTCAGTGGGACGGTTGAAGCTGGTGGGGAAGGAACCCATGTTGTTGCCGTACTTGGCAACACGCTCTGCCAGTTCCAGGTACTGAGACTTGTTCAGGCTGTTGGCAGTGCCGTTCTTAACGCCCCTGTCAGCGATGGCAGCTACGTCCTTGTATGTAACAAGGGTGGCAGCGTCCTTGCCCTGGGACAGAGCGTAGAGAGCATTGGCAGCCATAAGGATGAAAGCCTCGGTGGACATCTCGTATCCGCTGAAGCTCAGGGCAGTAGGATAGGAAACGCCGTAGTATACGCCGTCAACATCCTGTTGACCCTTAAGGATACCCTCCTCCATAGCCTGGGCTACGCTGTCAGCAGCCTGTGCAATGGCGGTAATATCCAGGGATGTGGGGGTTGCCGCAGATACGGTCAGAATGCCGAACATGGAAACCACGATGGACAATGCCAGTACCAGCGACAGGACGCGGGGATTTTTAAGAATCATTCATTTCTCCTCCTTAAATTTATCACAAATAAAATGCTGTCGCACTCAACTTGACGGGGTAGAATCAGTATGTCAGATCAGCTCTGTGGCTGTCGCTATACTCATAATTGTTACGATGATTCTGATATCCCAGATAGTTAGGGTTATTGACAGGATCCGCATAGAGCCAACCCTTCTCGTTGTTGATGTTAGGGTTGGGTGCATCGGGACAGTAGAGTGCTGCGAAAATATGACCAATGGTGCTGCTGGTAAAGGTGCAGTTCCAATGCTCGTATCTGCCGGGAACCCCCAGGGAACGGGCACAGGCAATGACCAGGTGTGCCATATCGCAGCAGTTCCCCTTCTTGTCTCTCCAGGTACCCAGGGCACCTCTGGAAGAATTCATGTAGTACTCATAGGAAGTCATATCATTGATGTACTCCATGAGATTGAACATGGCCTCATAGGTGCTCTTGGGAGCTGCAAAGCCACCGTCTGCACCGGCACTGTAGTACATGGCCGTCTTACCAACGGAAATAATGGTAGCATTGGTAGAGGGGCAGTTGGTGGTAGGTACCAGATAGGAACTGTAAGCAGAGAAATCATTGCCGAAGGTAGCTGCACCGGGGACAGAGGCCATAGTCGCTGCCCAGGTAGTCACTTCCATGCTGTCGGGGAGCTTGCCGTTGGCGGCATAGTAGCTCAAGACACGTGCATACAGGTACAGGGCACCGTGGTGATGCATCTGCCCCAGGGAGCTGTTCATATAGTTGGCAGCCAGACCGCCGTTGTTGTCCATGAACGTAATGGAACGGCCGGCAAGATCTAAGATCTCTGCCTTGGCAAGGGTGCCGGCGGTGAAGTTCTCAGAGGGATTGGCAGGCTCGGAGGTAGTGGGAACACTGAGCTCTCCGGAGGTCTGACCGTTGTTCAGTCCCAGAATGACTTGACAAGCCAGGTAGGTAAACTGTGCATAGGTGCAGGTGGTGGTGCCTACGGTAATAGAGGTAGGCAGGGTCCCCTTCTCCTTAACATAGCTCTCTACGGAAATGGCTGCACTGATCACATTGGCGTACCAGTCGTCGGTCACAACAGCAGAGGAAGAGGAGGAGCTGTTGGGAGCGGTGGTAGGCACCGTAGTAGGTGCAGTAGTAGGAGCCGTGGTGGGAGCAGTAGTGGGGGTAGTTACGTCCTCTACAGAGCCGCTGAAGCCGCTGAGAGTGATGTAGTTGGGAATGTCCTTATCATTGTTCTTGTAGAAGGTAAGGACTCTTGCCATGGTCTCGATCACTGCATAATAATGAACGGCACCCAGATCCGAGCTGGAAGTGTAGTTGGGGGGCTGACCGTAATCCGTGCAGAAATTGGCTGTACGACGAGCCATGTCAACAAAGTCAGCCTCGTAAATACGGCCGGTCGTTGCACCCTGGGGATTCTCAGGCTCATTAAGGGTGGGAACAGTGAGCTCGCCGGAGGTCTGTCCCTGAGACAGAGCGTAGACCACGGTAGATGCCAGGTATACGTACTGTGCAGGAGTCACGGCAACGGGTCCAATATAAATGGTGCCCGGGAGAATGTTCTTATCCACCATGCTTGCCTTGACCTCAACGGAAGCGTCAATGACAGCGGCAAACCAGTCTGCGGGAGCACTGGGAGCAGGCTCCGTAGGCGTGATCTCTACATCGCCCATATGTACGGGCAGGAAGCTGACAGTCTGCGGAAGGGTCTTGGTGCTCTCGTAGGAAGCAAGAGCAGTGGCAAAGATGTGACCAATGGAATAGAGGGTAACTCTGCCGTCGTAAATATCGGTCCCATCCGTAGGACGGTTGAAGCTGCCGGGAAGCTGCTGTTGGGCTCTCGCGTAAAGGGAAACACGCTCTGCAAGCTCAACATACTGTCCGCGGTTCAGGGTGGTGCCGGTGCCGTTCTCGGCATCGGTGCGAACGAGGGAAAGCTCCTTGTAGGAGAGGGTCTGTGCATCAGCTCCGCCGCCTGCAATGGCGGTAATGGCCTGTGCTGCCAGGAAGATAAATTCCTCACTGCCGATGTCATAGGATCCTACACGGAGAGTTGCGGGATAGCCGACGTCGTAATACACGCCGTCTACATCCTGCTGACCTGCACGGATACCGGCTTCGATCGCTGTAACTGCATCTGCCGCAGCGGCTGTCACAGCAGAGAGCTCAAAGGTCTCGGGAACAGCAGCGGAAACAGGGATGACAGTGACCAGGGAAAGAAGCAAACTCAGTACCACTAACAAAGCCAGGGGACGAAGTTTGGTAGACATAATAGAACTAAACCTCCTTTTCAAATTTAGTGCCAGACTATTACATCCTAGGTCATAATAAGTATACCAAAGGAATGGAGGAAATACAAGGATTACCTTTTCGTCGAATTAAAAGAAAAACCGATGTGAATTTTGTGCTAAATGCCATATATGAATCGTAAAAAGCCAAATACTGAATATTCCTTCTCAAAAAAACGGGCTTACAGTATTAAAACCAAAGAAAGCTGAAAGAATTGAGAAACAAACGCTGTCCAAAACCTATCGCCGAAATTGGACAATCCAGGGAGTATACCATCATAAAGCAAAAACAGGAGCCGAAGCTCCTGTTTCGCTTTATAAAAGATGTTAATTACTCGTTGATCTCGATAACAACACCGGAACCGACAGTACGGCCACCCTCACGGATAGCGAAGCGGAGACCCTTCTCGATAGCGATGGGGGTGATCAGCTCAACGTCCATGTCGATGTTGTCGCCGGGCATGCACATCTCAACGCCTTCGGGCAGGCTGATGATGCCGGTAACGTCAGTGGTACGGAAATAGAACTGGGGACGATAGTTGTTGAAGAAAGGAGTATGACGGCCGCCTTCTTCCTTGGACAGGACGTAAACCTGGCCCTTGAACTTGGTCAGGGGCTGAATGGAGTTGGGCTTACACAGAACCTGGCCACGCTCGATGGACTTCTTGTCAACGCCGCGGAGCAGAGCACCGATGTTGTCGCCTGCCTCAGCGTAGTCCAGCAGCTTGTGGAACATCTCGATGTCGGTGCAAACGGTAGCTCTCTTCTCTTCCTGCAGACCAACGATCTCAACCGCGTCGTTCTTCTTGATGGAGCCACGCTCAACACGACCTGTAGCAACGGTGCCACGGCCGGAGATGGTGAAGACGTCCTCAACGGGCATCAGGAAGGGCAGGTCGGCCTTACGGTCGGGAGTGGGGATCCAGGAGTCAACGCTGTCCATGAGCTCCTTGATGCAAGCGAACTCGGGAGCGTTAACGTCGTTGGACTCGGAGATCAGAGCGTTCAGAGCGGAACCGCGGATGATGGGGGTGTCATCTCCGGGGAAGCCGTAGAAGTCCAGAGTCTCACGGACTTCCATCTCAACCAGCTCCAGGAGCTCTTCGTCGTCAACCTGATCGCACTTGTTCAGGAATACGAGAACGGAGGGAACGTTAACCTGACGGGCCAGCAGCAGGTGCTCCTTGGTCTGAGCCATGGGGCCGTCGGTAGCTGCGATAACCAGGATAGCGCCGTCCATCTGAGCAGCACCGGTGATCATGTTCTTGATATAGTCAGCGTGACCCGGGCAGTCGACGTGGGCATAGTGACGAGCGCCGGTCTCATACTCAACGTGAGCGGTGTTGATTGTGATACCACGAGCCTTCTCTTCGGGAGCCTTGTCGATGTTAGCGTAGTCGGTGAATGCTGCGCCGCCGCACATAGCCAGATACTTGGTGATAGCTGCGGTCAGGGTGGTCTTGCCATGGTCGATGTGACCAATGGTGCCGATGTTTACATGGGGCTTAGTTCTTTCGAATCTCTGCTTTGCCATTGAAAAAATCCTCCTGTTTGATTTTAATGGTAAATGTTAGCATATGTTTGCTCACCTACTATTATACAACGAAAGTGCCATAATAGCAAGCATTTTTTTCATCAATATCCACGTTTTTCTACAAGTTCCTGTTGAATACTCTTGGGAAGCTCCACATAGTGGCTGGGCTCCATGGCATATTGGCCTCTGCCTTGGGTGCGGCTTCTCAGATCAGTGGCATAGCCGAACATCTGAGACAGGGGCACATTGGCATCGACCTGGGTGGACCCGTTACGGGGCTCCATGCCAAGGATATTACCGCGACGGCCGGAGATATCTCCCATAACGTCGCCCATGTATTCCTCGGGAACGATCACGCTGACCTTCATAATAGGCTCAAGGACAACGGGCTGTGCCTTGCGGCAAGCTTCCTTAAATGCCATAGATCCTGCGATCTTGAAGGCAAGCTCGGAGGAGTCTACCTCGTGATAGGAACCATCGTACAGGGTGACCTTAACATCCACAACGGGGAAGCCGGCAAGCACGCCTGCCTGCATAGCACCCTGGATGCCCTGGTCAACTGCGGGAATGTATTCCTTGGGGATAGCTCCGCCTGTAACTGCATTGATGAATTCGTAGCCCTTGCCGGATTCGTTGGGCTCCACACGGAGCTTGACGTGACCGTACTGGCCCTTGCCGCCGGACTGACGGGCGTACTTGGTGTCAACGTCGGCAGTGCCGTGAATGGTCTCCTTGTAGGCGACCTGGGGAGCACCGACATTGGCCTCGACTCTAAACTCCCTCAGGAGTCGGTCAACGATAATTTCCAGATGCAACTCGCCCATGCCGGCGATGATGGTCTGGCCTGTCTCTGTATCCGTGTAGGTCTTAAATGTGGGATCCTCCTCCGCCAGCTTCAGCAGGGCGATGCCCATCTTCTCCTGGCCTGCTTTGGTCTTAGGCTCAATAGCCACTCGAATGACAGGTTCGGGGAACTCCATGGATTCCAGAACAATAGGGTTCTTTTCATCACAGAAGGTATCGCCGGTGGTGGTGTTCTTAACAGCGACCACTGCTGCGATATCTCCGGAATAAACACACTCAACTTCTTCACGATGGTTGGCGTGCATCAGCAATATCCGTCCGAGTCTCTCACGGGATCCCTTGGTAGAGTTGAGGACCGTAGTTCCCTTCTCCACCTTGCCGGAGTAAACACGGAAGAAGCAGAGCTTGCCGACATAGGGGTCTGTTGCGATCTTAAATGCCAGAGCGGAGAAGGGAGCATTGTCGTCCGCAGGGCGGAAGTCCTCTTCCTCGGTCTTGGGGTTGATGCCTGCGATCCCCTTCTTGTCCAGGGGGGAGGGCATATATTCAACGATGGCATCCAAGAGCTCCTGCACACCCTTGTTTCTGTAGGATGTGCCGCAGACAACGGGCATCATCTCAACTGCAATGGTGGCCTTGCGGATAGCGGCACGGATCTTGTCCTCGGGGATCTCTTCTCCCATGAGATACAGCTCCATGATCTCGTCATCCTGCTCGGAGACTGCATCCAGCAGCTTCTCACGATACTCCTGAGCCAGATCTGCCAGGTCCTGGGGAATGGGTTCGACGCTGACCTCTTTACCAAGGTCATCCTTGAAGATCAGAGCCCTCATTCCGATGAGATCGACTAAGCCGCAGAAGTCAGCCTCTGCACCAATGGGCAGTTGGATGGGCACTGCATTGCATTTCAGCCGATCATGAATCATATTGAGAACATTGTAGAAATTTGCGCCGGTGATGTCCATCTTGTTCACATACACCATGCGCGGTACGTTATACTTGTCAGCCTGACGCCATACGGTCTCAGTCTGAGGTTCAACGCCACCCTTAGCACACAGTACGGTCACAGCACCGTCCAGCACTCGGAGACTACGCTCGACCTCAACGGTGAAGTCTACGTGACCCGGAGTGTCGATGATATTGATACGACGTTCCTTCCAGAAGCAGGTGGTAGCCGCAGAGGTAATGGTAATACCACGCTCCTGCTCCTGCTCCATCCAGTCCATGGTAGCGGTTCCTTCGTGGGTCTCGCCTAACTTGTAGGTGCGACCGGTGTAGAAAAGGATACGCTCTGTAGTAGTGGTCTTGCCCGCATCAATATGTGCCATGATACCGATATTTCTTGTATTCTCAAGAGAATATTGTCTCGGCATTGCGGTACTCCTTTTTTATTACCAACGGAAATGGGAGAATGCCTTGTTGGCCTCTGCCATCTTATGGGTATCCTCGCGCTTCTTAACAGATGCGCCGGTGTTGTTGCAGGCGTCCATGATCTCGCCTGCGAGTCTTTCCTTCATGGTCTTTTCGCTGCGCTTACGGGAGTAAGCAGTGATCCAACGCAGACCAAGGGTCTGACGACGCTCGGGGCGAACTTCCAGGGGGACCTGGTAGGTAGCGCCGCCGACACGACGGGACTTGATTTCCAGGGAAGGCATGATGTTTTCCATAGCCTGCTGGAATGCGTCGAGACCGTTCTTGCCGGTCTTCTGTTCGACGATTTCGAATGCACCGTAGACGACTCTCTGGGCAACACCCTTCTTGCCGTCCAGCATGATGCTGTTTACGTGCTTAGTTACCAGAGTAGAATTGTAGATAGGATCCGGAAGAACCTCTCTCTTGGGAACATTACCTCTTCTGGGCACTTCGCTTCCCTCCTTCATATAATGATTTCATAGGTACTTCGGCAGCTATGTTCTGCCGTTGGTGCCTGCCAGGCGTTTCCCATACATATAATATATATAAAAAACCCTTGGCAAGGCGATGCCTTGCGATAAGGCGGAATAATTTGGTTAGTAAGAATTACTTCTTCTTGGCCTTGGGACGCTTCTGACCGTACTTGGAACGGCTCTGCATACGACCCTGAACGCCCTGGGTATCCAGAGTGCCGCGGATGATGTGGTAACGAACACCGGGAAGGTCCTTTACACGGCCGCCACGGATCAGAACGACGGAGTGCTCCTGCAGGTTGTGGCCGACACCGGGGATGTAGGCGGAAACCTCGTAGCCGTTAGTCAGGCGAACACGAGCGATCTTACGAAGTGCGGAGTTAGGCTTCTTGGGGGTGGTGGTACGAACTGCGGTGCAGACGCCTCTCTTCTGGGGGGAAGCCAGATCGGTAGCACGGTTCTTAAGAGTGTTCAGACCCTTCTGCAGAGCGGGAGCGGTGGACTTGTAGGTGACCTGCTCTCTGCCCTTTCTGACCAGCTGATTAAAAGTAGGCATGATTTTCTCCTTTCTTTTTGATCTTGCTGTTTCCAGCATTTATATTATCCCGAAATATCCTAAAATATTCCGTTGGATATAAAATAATGAAGCAATAGGAAAAATGAGTTTAAACGATCGCTGCTGCTGCCGCAGAAACGGATATGGAACAGGCGGAGCCCAACTGCTTCATGGTTTCGACATACTCCACAGCGGTTCCCGTTTCTTTACAAGCCCGGGCAATGGGATCCGTCAGCATAGGATCCGCATCCTCTGCCAGGAAGACCTTCTTGGCAGTGCCGGAGGAAAGGGCCTTGCGTAGCTGCTTGATCCCGACCACCTTGGACGATGCGGTCTTTAGCTCATCAAGCACTTTATACACCTCTTAAATCAATTGCTGCTGCTATCCTATAGACCAATAGTTAAGCAGTCTCACACGATTCTGAATTATAGCAGAATTCACGAAATTTGTCAATGATTTTTGAAGAATTTCACAAAAAATTTTTCAAAATATTTTATTGAAATTCGGTGAATATATAACATCGATAAGGAATTGAATTTCCTTGGGATATGTGGTATAATTTTGTCATAATTTGAGCGAGGTGAATCTTTATGAAATCCATTCGTGATGTATTCAAGATCGGCAAGGGTCCCTCCAGCTCCCACACCATGGGACCGGAGCGTGCTGCCAAGATCTTTAAGAAACGCCATCCCGATGCCGTGTCCTTCAAGGTTATTCTATATGCGTCTCTCAGCAAGACGGGCCGTGGGCACGGTACGGACCGGGTCCTCTACGAGAGGCTGGGGCGTGACTGTACAGAGATCCTCTTCTCTGACTCTACGGAGCCTGTCCCCCACCCCAACACCCTGGATATCTACGGTTACAACGAAGCCGGGGAGGAAGTAGGCTATATGCGTGTCCTCTCCATAGGCGGCGGAGATATCGACATTGTAGGGGAGCAGCCCTGGGTCTTAGAGGACACCTATCCCGAGAATTCCTTCGCCGAGATCACCCAGTTCTGCAAGTGGCGCTACATCTCCCTGCCGGAGTATGTTGAGCTCCACGAGGGTCCCGAGATCTGGGACTTCCTTGCCAAGATCTGGGAGACCATGAAGGCCGCCATCAACCGTGGCATCCATACCTCAGGCATCCTCCCCGGAGGCCTTAAGTTAGAGCGTAAGGCCAAGACCATGTATGAGAACATTGTCCCCAACGAGCGGCCCCAGCTTATGGAGCTGCGTATGATCTGCTCCTTTGCCTATGCGGTAGCAGAGGAGAATGCGGATAACGGTGTCATTGTCACCGCCCCTACCTGCGGCTCTGCCGGTGTTCTCCCTGCGGTCCTATACTATATGCAGCTGACCCACGATATGCCGGACTCCAAGATCCTGGAGGCCCTGGCAGTTGCAGGTCTGTTCGGTGCTCTGGTCAAGCAGAACGCCTCAGTCTCAGGTGCGGAATGCGGCTGTCAGGCGGAGATCGGCACCGCCTGCTCCATGGCCGCCGCCGCCCTGTGCGAGACCTACAATATGCCCCTGGAATCCATCGAGTATGCTGCCGAGATCGCCATGGAGCATCAGTTAGGTCTTACCTGCGACCCCATTTGCGGCTTAGTCCAGGTCCCCTGTATCGAGCGTAATGCTGTCGCCGCCAAGCGTGCCATGGATGCCTTTAACCTCTCCACTCTGTTGGAGGGCACCCGCAACATCAGCTTCGACATGGTAGTACGCACCATGAAGGAGACGGGTGAGCATATCAGCGACCACTTCCGCGAGACCTCCGAGGGTGGCCTGGCCCGTCTGTACCACCGCCGCAAGCGGAAGGTGGATCCCAATTGATCCTATCTGCATATCCCTATGCCAAGGGGCTGTCTCATCTTCGTGAGACAGCCCCTTGGGCGATCATTAAGCAACAAAATAAGCTTTTGCGGAATCGCTGTAGGCGATCATAGCCTTGCATACCGTAAGCAGTGCCCCGGTCTTGCCGTTGCCGTAGGTATCTGCGCTGTAGGACATGGTCTCGCTGATCCGGGTATCCCCTGCATATACCGCAACCTTGACCACGCTGCGGAGCTCCGCAGCCAGCAGAGCATCAAAGTCGAAGGCGTACCAGTTGTTGGCGGCATTGTACACATTGGGCTCGGTAAGGGTCACGTTCACAGTCTTGCCGCTGTAATCCATATAGCTGACCCGGAGAGACAGGCTGCCTACATCTCCGCCGTAGGCAGAGGCGTCAAAGATAAACCGCAGGGTGATCTTGGAATCCATGACCAGGACCTTGCCCTTCCAGGTTACGGAGGGTACAGACAGGTCCCCGTGTTGGAGGGAATTCTTGCCGAAGGTCACTGCATCCAGATCAGACAGATAGGCTCTGTGAGCCTCTGTCATTGCACTGTCTACGGGGTGATCCGTGCGATAGCCCTTGAAGCTCTGTGCAGCAGCACCGTAGCGCAGGAGGTCTGCACAGAGGGTCTTGAGGCTTGCCGCTGCATCCTTGTTCAACTGACTGTATGCATAGGCAGACACGCTGTATACGTCCACATTGGAGCGGTAGAGCTCCTCCCCCTTGACCATATACAGGGTGGCACGGATCTCGTCACCCATTTGGGTGGCATTGATCCCCGTAAGACTGAAGTAATAATAGCTGCCGCTTACCGTGGGAGTATCAATGCTCATGGTCTCCTCTCCCGTAAGGGTGTTGCCCTCATAGGTGCTGCGGACGCATTCCAGATAGAAGACATCGTAGCCTGCCAGGGATGCAATGGGAACTGCAAAGTTGATGGAAATATCACTTGCTAAATTCAGTGTGTGACGAATCACGATGGACTCATCCACCGGGAAGTCCTCCATGGGGACCATAGCACCGCAGAGGGTACAGAAGCCGTCTTCATAGCTGTGATCCTCTTCTCCCTGCTCGCCGCAGACGGCACAAAGATAGCTGTGGCTGCTGCCCAGATCCATATAGGTACAGCTGTGACCCGTAGGAGGCACAGAGTCTCCCTCGGAGGAGAGTCGGCAACGGCTGCAGGTATAGATGGTGTAGCCCTCTGTAAGGCAGGTAGGAGCAACCACCTCATCTGCAACAAAGTCATGTCCCAGAGCCAGGATCACAGAGCCTGTCTCCAGAGACAGCAGGCAGACCTCGCAGTACTGATCCCCGGTGTAACCCTCTCCTTCACAGGTGGCTTCTACTGCGTCTACATAGATCACGGTGTGGGCAGCGGGAAGGACCTGTCCCATAGAAACGAAGGCACCGCAGACCGTGCAGTACAGGTCGCCCGAATAGCCTCCTTCTGTACAGGTGGGAGCCACCACGTTCACAGGCATGGTCTCCTCGTGAGTACACTCAGAGCCATAGGTAATGGCATCGGCATCTACGATGACCAGCTCATAATTGAAATTGTAACCTGCTACAGTAGCCGTAACGTCTACTACGGCACCTACCTCACAGCCTTCGTTCAAGGTGGGGGCGGTATAGATCTCAATGGTATAGTCATCCTGCCACAGGAGGACCGTTCCGTTGGTGTCGATCTCTAAGATAGAGACGTCGTTCAGGAAAACCTTCTCCGCAAACAGATCATAGTCAATGGCAGAGTCTGCCAGAAGCTGTTCAATGGTCACGGGCTGTGCCACTACCTGGTTCCCGGAGGACAGGACTGTAAAGAAATCGGGATTGGTATGATCTACGTACTGCAGCTCCAGGACTCCGTCGTAATTGCCGAAGGAGCCGTAAACACGGATCTTGTCCCCTATAGCACAGGGTGCCTCCGTAGGCATAGCAGACAAATAGATCACAATGCCTCCGGTTTCGTCCTGGATAAAGAGCTGTCTGCCCTTCATGCAGGTCACGATACCCTCTACCTGGTAATAGGTCTCATCTACACCGGCCTTGGCCGTGGCAATGGAAACAGTTTCTACCTCCACAGTGCTGCCATCTCCCACCTTTACAACGTCGGTTAGGGCAGTCCCCGGATTCACCAGGAGCTGGAAGCCGTCATCAAAGTAGGAGATCACCGCAGTAACATTGACCCTGTTGCCTGCTTGGATCTGACTGCTGAGGGTGGGAACAGCATAGATGGAGATCGCGGCTCCCGTATCGTCTGTCAGAGCAGTGTAGCCTGTAGTATTGATGGTGCCTATGGTCACGTTCTTCAGCGTAACACGCTTGCCAAGGTGGGCAAAGCCCGCGTCGGCAAGGATATCCCCAATGGTAAGGGTCGTGGTATTGGGCAGGCTGTTGCCGGAGGACAGAGTCAGATATTGATCGGGGTTGTTCAGCTCCGGCAGATTCTGATAGGTCGTCATGGTAGAGGCGACGAAAATTTCGTCCCCGAGACGCAGGGTACTGAGATCTACGCTGGTGCTGAAATATACACACAGGCCGTCGGAGCCGTCCTCAATATAGACCGTCCGTCCCTTGATATAGGTCACAACACCCTTAAGATTGTAAACTGTAGACTTGTCTGTATAGGCCTTTGCCTCTGCAATGGTGTTTAGGGTCACTGCCTCCGCAGTCTGACAGCCGGAGCACACGCGGTAAACAGCCCCATTGACTAAGGTAAAGCTGTAGCTATGCCCGGTAGCCGCCACAGCCATGGTCCAGGAGTAGCCGCATTGGGTGCAGGTATAGGTCCCCTCCCCCTTGTCGGTACAGGTAGGAGCGGTGGTAACGGCATAGCTCGTATTGCTATGGGTACAGGCATTTGCCGTAGCCTTATAAAGCTGCACACCATAATATGCGGTAGAGGCCGTCTTGCCTGTATAGCAGGCAAATCGGGGGGAGTTCACATTCCACCATATCTGCCGTGCAGAATCAGAGCTATTGACAATAGCGGCATTTCCGGAGCTGTCGAAGGTCACCGTCCAAGAGGTCTTGGCACTGAGGGTGGCATTGAGATTCAGAGAGTTGCCGCTGGTCCAATACAGATACTTGCCGTTGTATTGGAAGGCGTAGGTGCCGCTGCTGTATCCCTGGCAGACCTCCAGGATCATGATCCCTCCGGGCTCGCCGGAATATGAGGTACCGATACCGTATTTGGTGCTGGTGGTAGAAATGCTGCTCAGCTCCGTCGCCGCATCCTCACAGACCAGGATCACCTGATCCCCTACAGCTAAAGAGTCAGCCTTGACATAGCCTCCTGCTGCAGAGACACATAGGCCCATACCCGACAGAAGGGACAGGAGCAAGGCCGCGGACAGAAGCAGGGACAGAACTCGCTTTTTCATAACTTCACGCCTCCGTATACATTATAATAATATACTATCATTTTACCAAAAATTCACAAAATGTCAACAAGATAACAGATGCCATCATCCCTTTTTGTTGACAATCGGAGCCCTATCATATATGATAATCCACGAAGCTTAAGCTACCTTGAAAGGATAGGATTAAAACTATGTTTGACGGAATGATTTATGTGGTCCTGCTGATCGCCGTAGGATATGCTATGGCTCGGAGGAGGCTCCTGCCGGGAGATGGCAGCCGTCTCCTGTCCGGCCTCCTTATGAGTCTGTGCTTCCCTGCCATGATCCTAAAGAGCTTCCTGTCCATAGAACCGGGAGAGCTCTTGTCCACAGGTCTGTCTACACTCCTGGTCACCTTGGTCTTTAGCCTCCTGCCGGCTCTCCTGCTTCTCCTGCGGAGGAACAAGGGACCCCATCACAGCCTGTACAGCTTTATCTGCGGTATCGGGAATATATCCTTTGTCTGCATTCCCCTTCTGCGGCTTTTCCTTTCGGATGCAGACATGGTAACGGTGTATCTCCACGTATCCATCCAGGATTTGCTGATCTGGGGTCTGTTCCACCCGACCTTTGCAGGATCGGGCCGCCCCGGGAATTGGAAGAAGCTCCTTGCAGAGCCCTGTATGGCGGCAGTGCTGTTAGGTCTGATCCTGTGTCTCACCGGTTGGCAGCTACCTGACTTCCTTACGCTCACCTTAGATGCATTGGATGGCTGTGTTTCTCCCCTTGCTCTGGTTTTCCTGGGCATGACCCTGGGACAATACGGTCTCCGCATGGGGTGGAAGAGTAAAGCCCCTCTCCTCTACACCCTGTACAAGGTGGTTGCCTATCCCGTCCTGGTATTTCTCCTGCTGATGGCCTTCCTTCCCTTGCAGGATGCCATTCTCATGGCAATTCTCTTCGGCTCCCCTGCCCCGGTGGCCTCTGTCATCTGGATGCAACGGTACACCGAAGATCCCACTCCCGCCATCGCCTGCCTGATCCCCTCTACGATCCTGTATTTTCTCCTGTATACCCCTCTCCTCCTGCTTCTCTGTCATAACGGGATCCTTGGATAAAGGATCGGACAGCCGCTCCTTCGAGGAGCGGTTTTGCTTATTATCAAAATTTTCTGTGACAAATCCTACGGTTCATTTGTCTTATAAATAGAGGCCTCAAGTAACCACTGATCAAATCAGCTCCGGACGAGGACAAAGCTTTCGTTCCCAACTTTTCAGTTCAGAAAACTTGAAATACACAAAGTCTTCCTGCGTTTTACAAACTTTAATTTGGGAACAAAATCTCTCACCCTCGCCTCTTGCGATTTATTCATCGGTTGCTAAAAAACGAAAGGAGGAGAGTGCTTGCAACGAGTAAAGGAACTTTTTGAAAAACACAAGGACATGGTCTACCGTTTGGCTCTGAGCTATACAGGAAACACCTATGACGCTCAGGACATAAGTCAGGAAGTGTTCCTGCGTCTGATCCATTGGATCGACCGCATCAAAATAGGGTCAGAGCGTGCATGGCTGGCAAAAGTGACGGTAAATTGCTGCAAAAATCTCCGCACTTCTTATGACAGATGCCATACCCAAGAGCTGACAGAGACCGATACTGTTTCACAGCCGGAGGAAGGTAGCCTGACAGAGACGATCATGGCACTGCCCAAGGATTACCGCATTGTGGTGTATCTCTATTATTATGAGGAATACAGCACGAAAGACATTGCCAAATTACTGCGAGTCAGCCAGAGCACCGTTACCACCCGTCTCCATAGGGCTAGACAGCAGCTCCGCGAACGAATAAAGGAGGAATTACAATGAAGCATTACATCAAAAATGAATTCGAGAAGATCCATATGCCCCATAGCTGTGCCGAAGAAATTCGTCTGCAATTGGAAGATGCACAGCCCACTGCCGAAATAAAGCTCCGCAGTCTTCCCCGCATTCTGATTGCTGCCGCACTGACCATGTGCCTATTGCTCTCTGCCACAGCGGTTGGCCTCAAGAAGGGCTGGTTAGACGACTTCTTAACCAACAGCGAAGCTGTCAATGATGCAACTGAGCTACATCTCTCGGCACAGGAGGAGGCAGTAGAAGTGAGCCTCGATCGTATGCTGGTAGACGGCCCCTTTGTATACCTGCAGGTTTCTGTCCGCAGTAAGGGGGATGTAAATGCCGCAGAGGTCTTCGAGGGGGATCCTACGGTGCCGGAAAGCGGCATTGAACAACGGCTCCATTTTGCCTTTACCGACGGCTATCAAGCTCTCCCCTTATCGGAGGCCGGGCAGGAGAAAGTAGGAATGCAGCAACTTAGCTCCTCAGGACCATATAGAACATGGCGTGTAACCCGTTTGGATGACAGAAGTGACAGAAACTACTGTTCCTATACCATGCAGATCATCTTAGGCAATCTTCCCGCAGATTACGAAGGGCTGGAGCTGTCCATGCAGTTGAACAAGCAGAGAACCTGGATCCCCGATGTGGGGGGTAGTTATGCCACCGAAGAGGAAGCGGCCTCCCTCATTGAGGAATGCATTGTTCTAAGCGATGCCAAGGCAAGGGGAACCACAACAGAAGATGGCAGACAGGTGAAAGTACACTCCCTGGGCGTACAGATCCAAGGCACAGATTTCCAAGTCTATGATGCAAATTATGATTGGAACAGCGGTGTCATACTGCAAGACGGCAGAAGGCTGGCATTCACGCCCGGCTGGAGCACCGAGGACTATTTCACGGCAGAAATGCAGTGGCACATCTGCCCCCTTGAGGAGATGATCAACCCCGAAGAGGTCACCGCCATCTACACAGGCGATGCTGTTTATTCCTTAAAATAAGTCTCGTAAAAGCACCTTTGACCTTCCCAGAGCCCACTATATCTGCAATCGACAGATAAGCAAATTCCGATTTGTCGGTAACTTTTGATTGCTGTTTTTGGGGTTCCTTTTGACGTGCGGAATCTCATATGTAAAAAAACGGGCCGTTTCAAAGTGAGCTGACTCACTCTGAAACGGCCCTATTTTTATGAAAGCAGAGTGGTGATCAGCCAGACGAACCCCGTAAGGGCTGCACCTGCGGTGCTCCAAGCCAAGGAACGCAGGTATCGCCTGCTATTCCTTCTCTTTGCGTCCTCCGAGCAACCTTCTGCAAGGCGTTTGGCCTCCTCTAAGATTTGCTTCTCCGTCACTCCCTGCTTTTCCAGAGAATCCTCTTTCAGCAGAAAGATCGCCTGCTCAAACAGCCCTGCATCGGCAAGTCTGACCATCATGACCTGTCGTGTGGTACCTTTTACCATTCTATCCCCTCCCGGGAACAGTATAGCCAAGGCTCCCACATATTAAACATCAGAGTGCAGACTTCCCTCTGGGGATGAATTTACCGCCACGATCTGCAAGGATCTGTCCTTCTTCCACTGCCAGGGTGCCTCTCAGCCAGACCTGAGCAATATGGCCGGACAGCTCATAGCCCTCATAGGGAGCATAGTCTACAGCACAGACCTGATCCTTGGCACTGATCCGACGGATGCCCTCGGGATCGTAGACCACAATATCCGCATCGGCACCTACTGCCAGCCGTCCCTTACGGGGATAGGCACCGTAGAGTTTGGCAGGAGCCTCGCTGAGGAGCTCTACCATCCGCTCCGCCGTGATCCGCTTCGTCATAACACCGTAGGTATACAGGAGTACACCACGGGTCTCCACACCGGGCATACCTCCGGGGATTTTGGTAAAGTCCTCCAGGCCGGCATTCTTCTGTGCCAGGTTAAAGCTGCAATGGTCCGTGGCTATGGTCTGTATGCTTCCATCTGCCAGAGCCTCCCACAGGGCATCATTATCCGTATCCTTCCGCAGGGGAGGTGCACAGACATACTTAGCCCCTTCAAAGTCCGGCAGGGAATAGAGATCATCCTGGAGCAACAGATAGTGGGGACAGGTCTCTACGTAGACCTTCTGTCCTCTCTCTCGGGCGGTCTGTACCTCACGGAGACCTGCCTCAGAGGACAGGTGAACAATGACCACAGGGACCTCTGCAAGCTCCGCCATCTTTAGCAGACGGGAGACGGCCTCTGCTTCTAAGACCGCCGGTCTGCACTTCGGGTGTGCCTCCGGGGTCAGCTCCCCCCGCTCCTTCGCCTGTGCGATCAGGGCATCAATGACCCCTGCATTCTCACAGTGGACCCCTGCAATGCCCCCCAGCTCCTTCATTTTCTGCAGGGCTTTAAACATGGACTCGTCCCCGATCATCATAGCAGGATAGGTCATGTACATCTTAAAGGAAGAGACCCCCTGCTCAAACATCTTAGGGAGCTCTGCAATGATCTCCTCGTTCCAATCGTCTATGGTCATATGGAAGCCATAGTCACAGGCAGTCTTGCCCTCCGCCTTCTTGTGCCACAGGTCCAGACCGTATTGGAGGCTCTCCCCCTTATTGGGGCAGGCGAAGTCAATGACCATAGTGGTGCCCCCACGCAATGCAGACCGACTGCCCGTATAGAAATCATCTGCGGTAGTGGTATTGCAAACATCCAGATCAAAATGGGTATGTGCATCAATGAATCCGGGGAACAGCAGTTTGCCGGTCACGTCAATGACCTCTGCACCATCCTCACACAGATCCTTGCCCACGGCCTCAATGGTCTCACCGCTGATCAGGAGATCCGCCTCCACAGAGCCATTGGCATTGACAATCGTACCGCCCTTTAACAGCTTCTTCATATTCTTTGCCGTCCTTTACATGGTATTTTACGCCCTACATATTTTCCAAGAGAGCTATACCTTTATTATACCATTTTCTCCCCACGAATCAAGAACAAAAATGCTTTCTGCATGAATTAATACTATTCGTGATATTCGTCTAATACTATTTTTCAATGAAAAGTAGACACTTTTCATTGAAGCTTTTGTGCCACAAGTGACACAAAAGACATCTCATACAAGTTTCTACGCCCTTACGGGCTATAAAAAGTAGCCATTTCCAATGTCTACTTTTTAAAGAAACTTGGTATAAAGGCGAGTGATATTGCAAACGTAGGTTTGCAGTGATATTTTTGCCGGGGCAAAAGTGATATTGTCCTGCGGACAGTTTAGCGGAAAAGAAAACCCGTGGGCAAATGCCCACGGGTCAGGTTTAGAAATTAGGGATTGGTGGTGTAGTAGGTTGCACTGCCGGAGGAGGAGCCGCCGGTGAGCTTGTAGAGGCAGATCGCCTTTTGGCTGGTGTAGGAAGAAGACTTGAAGTAACGGAAGCGATCCTGGCCGGAGGTGGTGTTGAACCGCAGGTATGCACCGCCGCTGCCCTTGATGTTTACAGTACCATCAGACAGGAGGCTGATGCTGTTAACATACTTGGTGGAGCTGGACTTGTTCATGCCGTTGGCATTGGAGGATCTGCCGATATAGTAGCCGCTGGCAGTACGGATGGAATATCCGGTGCTGTAGGCTGCAATGGTAACAGCATACTTGTTGATCGTAGAAGATGCAGAGATGCTGCTGCCGGAAATGGTAACGGTCTTGTAGTTCTTAGCAGTATCGGGGTTGGAGAGGCTGCCGTTCATAACCATCTTCTCGCCTTCGTAAACGATGAGGTAGGTGCCTGCCCAGCTACTGGGAGTAGAGGTCACCTTGGTGTACTTGGTGCCGGAAGTGGAGCCGGAGGTGGTGTACTTAAACAGAGCCTGGAGAGTCAGAGAGCTGTTAATGGTGTAGGTACTGCCTGCCTTGTAGTAGGTAGGAGCAGAGGTGCTGTTGCTGACGGTAGAGGTGGTCCATCCAACGAAGGTATACCCGGAGGGGATGCCGGTGGGAGTGGGCAGGGTCACACGGCCACCCTTAGCAACGGTAATGGAGGATGCAGTAGCACCGGTAAACTTAACGGTAACGGTAGAGGTGGTGGATCCGGAAGAGCTGCCGGAGGAAGAACCGGAAGAGCTGCCGGAGGAAGAGCCGGTAGAGGAGCCGCTGCCGTTAGAGGGAGTGGTCATGCCGGAGGGAACGCTGTAGCCCAGGAGCTTCCATCCCAGCTCGGGATAGTCGATGAAGGGGTTACGGCTGCCCTGGATGGACTGGACGGAATCGTTACGGCTCATCTCGTAGGTGTCAACGGGGTCACTCTTACACCAGCTCAGGAGGGTGCTGACGTTGGAGAAAACCTCGGTAACAGAGCTCATGGAAGAAGCAACAACATAGTCATACAGAACAACACGGGCACAGTCGCCCTTAACATTGTCCAGGGGCTCGAAGATGTCATTGAGATAGTAACCGCAGGCAACACTGCCGTTCTTGGAGGAGGTCTTCATGGTCTTGGCACCGCTGCCGACCTCGCCGTACTTGTGGTTGCCACGGGATGAGTTAGCAGTGGGGTCTGCGGGACGCATGGCGTTGAGGTCAGCCTCGACAGCATTGCCGCCCAGGGACTGGGGCCACATATGCTCACGGTTCCAGCTCTTGCCGGAATCCCAGGTGCTGGTGGTGGTGTAGCTGGAGTAGAAGAGCATGAGCTTGGAGCTGCTGCCCTGGTAAGCATCAGTATACTTCATGTAGGTACGCAGGCCGTTGTAGCCAACAGTGTTGTTCTTCTGCTTGATCAGAGAACGCAGAGCGGTACGGAGGCTGCTTCCAGACTTGGCAGACAGGCTGGAATAGGTATAGCTGCCGGTGTAATAGGACTTTGCCTTAGAGGACAAGGAGGTACATACGGTACCGCGCTTGCCGCTGTTGTAGGTGTAGGAAGCAGCAGAGACAGTAACTGCCATAGCTGCAAAGAGACCTACGAACAGTGCCAGGGTCAAGACTAGAGCAAGAGCTCTCTTGCTGAGCATCTTCATACAGAGTCATCTCCATTTCAATTTTGGCTTGTTGCCATATTTTGCTTAATTATTCTACCATAGACCTTTGCAAAAAGCAAGTTCAGCATCCTTCAGCTTTTGCAACTTTTTTATTCTTTGTCCTGTTATGAATCAAATTAACATATGTGATAATTGCCAAACTTTTGCAATTCATTTTGTGGATTTTGCCAAAAATGATATATTTGTCGCATAACTAAGCATTTATTCATTTTTTCTTATATTTTCCTTGCAAATTGAATGAAAATACGATATACTGATACAAGTATTTGCTAATTTGTATTTTCCCTCAATTTTTGCACATATACGAAAGGAGAGTCTTCATGAACCGTAAGCCCTTCCATATTTTCCTGTCCCTTTTCCTGTGCCTATGCATTGTCCTGTCCTGCTTCCCTGTCCTTACCGCAGGAGCTGCAACGGGGACCCTCGCCGCCAACACCGGGACCCGCGACGAGCTGTGTACAGCACTCAGCGATCAGGCCATGGCCTATTACACGGGCAAGTACAGCTACGAAACACTGTCCGCCCTTTCCGGTCGGAGCAGTCCCACAGATTCCTACACAGCCACGGTAAACAATCCCCTGTATGCCGCCCTCCATACCCTTATGGCAGATACCCATCAGGTCAGCACCGTCTATAACGGCTACGCGGAGCTGTCCCTTGCCACCTGCTGGCTCAAGACCGATGCCGAAGCGGGCAGTGACACCTATCTATATTTCTATACAGACCGTCTCCGCAGTGATCTCAGCTCTACCACCCTCAATCGGGAGCACGTTTGGCCCAAGTCTAAGGCCTCCTTCTATCAGACCAATGGCGGTGCAGACCTGCACCACCTCCGCCCCTCCATTGCCTCTGTAAATTTAGCCAAGAACAACCACTGCTTTATGGATATCGCCGATGACGCATACGGACGGACCACCAGCAATATCGACGGAGCCGTAGTCCTGGAGGTCCTGAAGGACGCAGGCAAGGTAGAGGTCCGGGATAACGTCAAGGGTGATATCGCCCGGATCCTCCTGTACGTCTATTGCCGTTGGGAGCAGCCCAATCTCTATTCCGACGTTGCAAGCGGCAATCTTCCCTCCTTGGATTCCGATGACGATGCCAACAGCGGTGCCCGTGCCATCGAGGATCTGGACACCCTCCTGCGGTGGTGTGAGAACGACCCCGTTGACCAATGGGAGATGGAGCGTAACGACCAGACAGAGAACATCCAGGGCAACCGCAATGTCTTTATCGACTATCCCGAGCTTGCCTGGCTTATGTTTGCCATGGAGCCTCCTGCAGACATGCCTACTCCCTCAGGGGAGGCCGCCACAGAGCAGTACGAGATCTCCGTCAGTGTTAACGATGAGAGCCTGGGTTCTGTGACCCTCAGCGATAACGTGATCACCGCCCTTCCTGCACAGCACGCCCTTTTGGAGGGCTATAGCCTCCTCTCCGGCACCGCCGAGGTAGTACAGGAGGGCAATGCCTTCACCGTAACTCCCACCTCTGACTGTCAGATTCAGATCCGCTTCCGTGAGAAGGATCGGGTCACCCTTACCTTTGTCGGTGCAGACAGCCTTACAGGCTGCGCAGGTGACACTGTGACCCTCCCCGGAGCACTCACCGCTCCCGACGGCTACAGCTTCCTGGGTTGGACCCAAGACAAGATTATCGACAGTACCACTCCCGGCACCTACCTCAACGCAGGGAGCACCTACACACTGACTGAAAGCGTTCTCTTCTACCCCCTCTATTCCTACACCGAGGCCACCCCTAACGCTACCGGAGATTATAAGAAGATAAGCTCCTCTCCCACGGATTGGAGCGGTGACTACGTCATCGTCTACAGCTCCGGAGCCTACGCCTTTAACGGCTCCCTTACCAATCCCAATACCTATAATAACTGTCGCAGTGTGTCTATCACCGATGACGTGATCCCCTATTCCCAGGCACACAGCATCCGCGTCACCCTGTCCCTCAGGGAGGACGGCAGCTATTCGATCCGCACTGCCGGCGGTATTTATATCGGCAGTACCGGCAGCTATTCCGGCCTGGCCTACGGAGCCACCGATCAGTACAGCAATACTCTCACTGTGAATGCCGACGGAACCGTTACCGTTACCGCGGCCAACGGTGCCAAGTTAGGCTTTATGTCCACCTTCCGCAGATTCCAGTACTTCGTCTCCGACACGGGCTTCAAGCCCATTTCCCTGTACCGCAGAGAGACCACTGCCCTTACCACCCTCTATACTACGGAGCTTCCCACAGTCTGTGACCACAGCACCGCAGAATATGTGGAGGAAATCGCCCCCGGCTGTGAGACCTCGGGACAACAGGCCTATTATTACTGCTCTGCTTGCGACCTGGCCTTCTCTGACAACAGCTTCCAAACCGTAGTGGAGCTTTCCTCCCTTGTGATCCCTGCCACAGGACACAGCTACAGCTACGCCGACGAAGGTCAGACCCACGTGTACTATTGCACCCTGTGTGACTTCCGTGAAGTCCAAGACCACAGCTACGTAGAGGGTCTCTGCATTTGCGGCTCCCTTAAGACCCCGGATATCATCCTTGACGAGACCATTGTCATCCGTCACTCTCTGAATTTAGCAAGTGATATTTCCATAAACTATGCTGTAGCAGCTTCTCAGCTCAGCTCCTATGACAGCTTCTATTTAGAATGCACCCTTCCCGTCTATGAGGGCAACACCCTCGCAGGCAGCCGCACCGTGACCCTTGAGCCTGTTCTCAACAGCATCTATTATTATTTCACCCTGACAGGGATCACCGCTGTAAATATGGCTGACGAGATCTCCGCCACCCTGGTCATGGAGCGTGAGGGGCAGACCTATACCTCCACGGAGGACCTCTACAGCGTATCTGCCTATGCCTACAGCCAGTTAGACAAGGCCTCCTCTACAGAGGCCCTGAAGACCCTATGTGCTGAGCTCCTCCGTTACGGCAGTACCGCACAGGTATATAAGGTCTATCGTTCCGATTCCCTTGCAGACACTGCCATGACCGACACCCACCGCAGCTATCTCCGGGATCCGGAGACTGTTCCCTTCAGCACCACCAATGCTGTCTTAGACGATCTATCCTCTCCCTCCGTTACCTGGGCAGGCAAGGTCCTGAACCTGGAATCCAAGGTGGTCATTCGCTTCGTTATAAACACCGCAGACTATACCGGCAATGTAGAGGATCTATCCCTCCGAGTAACCTACACAGACTATACAGGAGCCGAAAAGACCGCAGTTTTGACCCAATGCACTCCCTACGGCAACAACCCCTCCTACTACGCCTTTGACTTCGACACCCTTCTTGCTGCCGAGCTTCGCAGTGACCTTTCTGTTGCAGTTTATGCAGGCGATACCCGTATTTCTCAAACCCTGGAGTACAATGCCGCCACCTACGGCAGCAACAAGACCGGCACCCTCCGCACCCTCTGTCAGACCCTCCTGGCTTACTCCGACGCCGCCGCAGCCCAGTTCTCCTAAACACCCGAATTCCAATTTATCGCTCTGATCCGTATTTGCGTGGACCAATGTAGGATCGGCTATTAGCCGCCGTCAAGGTTGCAATTTCGTAGGCATTTTCGTAAAATTAATAATTTTTACCGTATCAATGGTGCACAGGCGGACGATATCCGCCCCTACATTGGCTGCGTTGCAACAGTTCCGTAAATCGAAAGTTCACCCTTTGGACAAGGCCCACAACCGCACAAGGGGACGACTCCCAATGTACGGGAGTCGTCCCCTTGTGCTTTATTTCTTCGGTCCCTTACAGTTACCCCTCATAGGACAGCCTCCGCAGGCACCTTGGGAGCAACCGCCGCAGCCTTGCTTTCTGTTGCGGCAGAGTCTCCATACCACCAAGCCGAATGTCCCCAGTACCGAGAGAAGAATGACCCAGGACAGAAAATTCATCCTTTTCCCTCCCCTGCAGCCTTCCCTACTGCCTGTGCAACGGCTGTGGCAACTCGCTTATCCAAGGGATTCGGGATAATATAATTTTCATTCAGTTCCTCTTCGGGGATCAGAGCCGCCAAAGCCTCTGCAGCTGCCAGCTTCATTTCCTCCGTAATAGCCTTGGCCCTCACATCGAAAGCCCCTCGGAAGATCCCGGGGAATACCAGCACATTGTTGATCTGATTGGGATAGTCGCTCCGCCCGCTGCAGACCACCTTAGCTCCCCCTGCCTTAGCCTCCTCCGGCATGATCTCAGGTGTAGGATTGGCACAGGCAAAGACGATGGCATCCCTGTTCATGGAGGCCACCATTTCCCGGGTCACGATCCCCGGTGCAGAGGTGCCGATAAACACATCCGCATCCACCAGCTTCTCTGCCAAGGTGCCCCCGGTCTGCTCCGGGTTGGTGACCTCTGCCATTTCTGCCTGGGCCCAGTTCATGCCGGGACAGCCACGGTACAGGGCACCCTGCTTGTCGCACATGGTAATATTGGTGAAGCCTGCCTTCAGCAGCAGCTTGACAATAGAGATGCCAGCGGCACCGGCTCCCACCGTAACGATCTTCACATCCTCTTTTTTCTTTCCCACTACCTTAAGGGCGTTAGTAAGACCTGCCAGGACTACTACAGCCGTACCGTGCTGATCGTCATGGAATACGGGGATGTCACACAGCTCCTTCAATCTCCTCTCGATCTCGAAGCAGCGGGGTGCGGCAATATCCTCCAAATTGATCCCTCCAAAGGACCCGGACAGGAGATACACCGTCCGCACAAATTCCTCCACATCCTTGGTCTTGATGCACAGAGGGAAGGCATCCACATCGCCAAAGGCCTTAAAAAGGGCGCACTTTCCCTCCATAACCGGCATCCCTGCCTCGGGCCCAATGTCCCCTAAGCCAAGGACCGCAGATCCATCCGTGATCACCGCACAGAGATTGTGCCGCCTGGTCAGGTCAAAGCTCCTCTCAGGATGCTCCCGGATCTCCAAGCAAGGCTGTGCCACTCCCGGCGTATATGCAAGAGACAGGTCCTCCCTATTCTCCAAAGGAACCCTGCATACAACCTCGATCTTCCCCTTCCACTCCCCATGGAGCCGAAGAGATTCTGTTCTGTAATCCATAAAAACCAACCTCTCAAAGGAAAATAATACACCCATATTTTACCCCACCCAAAACAGAAAGTCAATCAAAACCTCCCAAACAAAAATATCGATTTGTCGAGAGAAACAAAACAGGAGCTGTTTCTTAGGATGGTTACCGAAAGAAACAGTTCCTGTTTGTATTCATACCAAGTTTCTTTAAAAAGCAGACATTGGAAATGACTGCTTTTTATAGCCCGTAAGGGCGTAGAAACTTGTATGAGACGTCTTTTGTGTACAAGTGGCACAAAAGCTTCAACGAAAAGTATCTACTTTTCATTGAAACATAGTATTAAAATACGCTTTCGTTGATATAATAGATCTTCTGCTCGTTCTTTCTGGATGCGGCAGTATCGCCGGTAACAATGGCGAAGTAGAGCTTGCTGTCCTTCCACTGCAGGCCCTCCATTTCCAGGTTGCCTACATTGGTGATCTTCACCAGCTTGAGGTATTCGCCGGCAGAATTCATACGTGCGATCGCAGGAGTTTCACCCTTTGCACCGCCGGAGAGGTAAATACGGGACTTCGCAGAAATTTCCAGCCCCTGGAACCCGCTGTTGGCACGGACGTTTTCACTGCGAGCCAAGCGAACCGTAAACAGATGTGCCGCCTTTACGCCGGCAGACTTCATGGAAACGGTATGGCTGCCATCTAAGAGCTTGTTGATCTTCGAGGTGGTATAGGCAGAGTAAACAACATCTCTGCTGCTCTTGAGCTCAATGCGGAAGATGGTCGTCTCACCACGGACAGCAACCGCCGCACGGTAAACACTTCCCATATCGGAGCCGCTCTTGTTGGCCTGATCCAGGTTGATAAAACGGTTGAGATCGGTATAGGTATAGCTCTTGCCTGCCTCATATTTGATACGGGCGATCTGCAGGGACAAGGCATGGTCATTATCGCCGGAGGTATCCGCCTTGCAACCGATGTAGAAATAATTCTGATCGTTGTGAGAATACAGATCCAGGCTCTCACCATGACCGCAGTTGAGCAGGGTCATATGGTCAACATAGCTTGCAGTTTTGCCACTGATCTTCAGCCGGGAGAGATAGGTGGTCGTATCTACACGCTGTGTAACGTAAACGTAGGAAGAGCCAACATAGAAATTCTGCACCGCACGACCCACAGGCAGCCCCTTAAGAGTATAAGCAAGGGTCGCCTTTGTACTGGCTGTAGCCTTCGGCTTCGCCGCAGCAGAAGCAGGCACAACACAGGACATCAGAAGGATCACAATCAAAAATAAACACACCGCTTTTTTCGTCAGGAAACGCATAATCGTACCTCCATATAAAACTTTTATATTTAATATATACCACAATTCATTGCACTTGTCAATAGGTTGACTGAGGGGCGTTTCTTTCCGAAGTCTTTCGGACGGGGACACAGCTCCGGGAGGCAGATCCTTATGCGGCAAAGGATCCTTTCTTTTATTCCTGAATAGAAAATCGACCCTTGGAGGATCGCTCCAAGGGCCGATTTTCTATATGCTCAAACTTTAGTTCCGTCCACGAAACATTGTATTAGGGGCAAATGGCGATCTTGTCGCCGGTGAGGGAGATGTTCTTCTCCATGGCCTCTACGTACTGATCCGGGGTGCAGTGGTGGGGGACCAGCTTCTCCACGGGGATGCCCGTTTCTTTAGCCTTTTTCAGGAAGCCCGGGGTGGTGATGTACTCGTTTGCACTGTAGACCCAGGAGCCAATCGGGTCGCTCTCCTTGTTGCACAGGGTTTATTCTTCTGCACCCTCATTCTTTTCTCCCGGGGCAAAGATGCCGCAGTCTCCTAAATACAGCCGATCCTCCTCCGGGATCACCAAACGGTATTTCAGCATATCCCTGTCCACGGCATATGTCTGTCCGTAATCCGGCTCTGTCAGATGCATAAGGCTACCGCTTTCCACAAGCAATCCGTATTCCTGCAGCTCATATTGACCGTCTGCAAAAATCTCCAATGCAAAGATCCCGTCCTCGCTGATATAGAAACCGGCATATTTTCTTGCCAAAGAGGTATCCACGGTCCCTTGGGTCTCTGTATCGGGAGGGAGAATATCCGGCACACCCAGGTCGTTGATAATGAGAGGCTTCCGTACACCAACCTCGGTTACCTTGAACAGGCTGTACCCAAGCTCGTCCGTCAGCCTTCCATCCTCCGCCGTAAGAAGGAAGGCATCCGTTCCTTCTGTAGGCTCCAGGCTCGCCACAGTGCCGGAAACCGTCACAGGTCCGCAGGAGCGGAGCATGCCTCCGTCCTCAAAGCTGCACCAGGTACCGTCATAGTAGACCTCCACCCACAGGTCCCGGTTTTCGCAGTACCACAGACCTGCGAAGAATTCGATCCCCTCAGGCCCCTCCAGATCCTCAACAATATTCTCAGGCTCATCCCCCTTACAGCCCCAAAGGCAGATCAGCAGACAGGAGCATAACAGCAGTAAGATCCATTTTTTCATAGTTCAAGTTTTCCTTTCTTTTCATTTCCTTTATCATACTCTACTTTTCGGGAAATTGCAATGGATTTCCCCAAAGTAGGAAAAACTATTTCCTCTCTCTTGCCAAACGTTCCCCCTTGTGATATAATTCGGACAGAAATTATGAAACGGAGGCGTTATCCATGAGCTTTTACTGTCAGTTGGACTATGAGTACATTCCCTACCCCTCCCCCGGCAGCCCCAAGGGCACCATTGCAGACAACGGCTGCGGTGTTTGCTGTGCAGGCATGATCGTTGAGGCTATGACCGGCCATCCCTTCCCTCCCGAGGTTGCGGGCAAGATGGCCAAGCTCTGCGGTGCACGAGAGGGCTTCGGTACTTCTATGGTGATCTTCGGGCCGGTCTTTGCAGATAAGTTCGGTATGCGCTGCATCATTACCGAGGACTCCAAGGAGGCCCTTGCCTTCCTCAATGACAAGCGTGGCATGGTCATTGCCAACACCAAGGGGGACCGTGAGGATTGGGTCGGTGTCTTCTCCGATGCCCGTCACTTTATCGTACTCTGCGGTGCAGAGGGTAATGAGGTAGCCGTATGGGACCCCATGTACCGTCCCGGTCGCTACGATGTTCCCGGCAGAGCAGGCAAGGTCCGCATGGAGGGCAAGACCGCCTATGCAGACTTCTCCGTTGTGGAGAACGATTGCGTCACCAGAGCGTACTACCTTTTCGAGAAGGTAGAATGATCCATAAAGCACAGAGCACATCCGGCAATGCCGGGGGGGCTCTGTGGTTTTTGGGTCATTCCGTCTTGTCTGCATCCAGGACCTGGCGGATAATGAACTTGGGTCGTTCCTTGACCTCAAGGTAGGTCTTTCCGATATATTCTCCGATGATCCCCAGGGACAGGAGGATCAGACCTCCAATGGCCCAAACAGAGCAGATCAGGCTGGGCCAGCCCTCTACAGTGGCTCCCACCGCATATCTGACAATGAAATAAATGATCATACCGACACTGACCAGGAAGATGCTTGCACCCAGCAGGGAAATCAAACGAATGGGCTTAGAGCTCAGAGAAGTGATCCCCTCCCAAGCGAAGGCGATCATCTTCTTTAGCGGATATTTGCTCTCACCGGCGAAGCGTTCCTCTCGCTCATAGTATACAAAGTCCGATCTGTACCCGATCATAGGCACCATGCCACGGAGGAAGAGATTGACCTCCTTGAACTGTGACAGTCCCTCCAGGGCCCGACGGGACATCAGACGATAATCCGCATGGTTGAATACCGTATCGGCACCCAGCCCCTTCATAAGCTTATAGAAGCCCTCTGCGGTTGCTCGCTTGAAGAAGCTGTCCTTCTCTCTCTTGGAGCGGACACCGTAAACAATATCACAGCCATCGTAGTATCTGTCTAACATGGCATCTACTGCCTCAATATCATCCTGGAGATCCGCATCCATGGATATGGTCACATCCGCCAGCTCCTTGGCCGTCATGAGTCCTGCCAACAGGGCATTCTGATGCCCCCGATTTCTGCTAAGGTCCACGCCGGAGAACAGCTCACACTCATGATGGAATTCCCGGATCAGTTCCCATGTCCGATCCTTGGAGCCGTCATTGACAAACATAATGCGGCTCCGAGGAGAGATCTTGTCTCCCTCGATCAGAGTCTCCAGCTTGTGCTTCAGCCGTTTGGCCGTTTCCCGGAGAACCTCCTCCTCGTTATAGCAAGGGACAACGATATAAAGGATATCCGACATTGCTTACACTTCCTTTCTGATTTCTCGGTTCATTCGTCTCTGCTTCCCCTTTTCTTCTACCCACGAGAAGCTCAGACAAGCCAGTATAAAGACAAAGGGCATGACATAATAGGAATATCTGGACTGTACCTCAATGAGAAGATACACACCAAAGGTTACAAATACCTGGTTAAACACCGGCAGGAGCTTCAACGCACGCTCCTTCTTCCGCATATGCAGGATCGTACCCAGACCGCCACAGGCATACATAGCCACCATCACACACTTAGTGAACAGATGCAGTCGCCCTACATCAGCTGCAACAGAGATGGTCCTTCCGCAAACGGAGATCCCTGTTTTCATGGCATAACGAAAGGTCCAGGACAGAGGGTATTCTCCCCAGAAGCTCATGATCTTTGCCCTCATGAGCTTCAGCAGTGCCGGCACGGGGACAAGGACCCGCTGTCGGATCAGCTCCAGCTCCATAGTGCGGTTCCCCAAGAAGGGCTCGTCCCCAGTGGCATATTTCCCCCCGGACTCATGATTGAAGCCTAGGACAAACTTCCACAGAGGATCATTGTTGCTCAAGCCCTGAGGAGACAGCCCTGTTGCGGAGAACAGGAAGGAGGCTCCCCGCGAAAGGATAAAATAGGTCCCAAACAGGATCCCCAAATTTAGCAGGTTCTCTCGGAAATTGACCCGTCTCATGCTTACCAGCAGGTATAGCCCTACGGCTGTCAGGGGAATTATGCTCTCCGGGCGAAGGATATTGGCCACACCTAACAGGAGTCCGAAGATCAAATAGCGGATATAACTGCAGAGCCGAGACTTCTTCCGGATCAGCAGATACAATCCCAGGTAAAGCAGGAAGGAGGCCATAAACTGATTGGTCAGAACGGTCACATAGAACAGAGGATAGGGCAGGAAGCTGTACAGCACCGCCCCAAGCAGTGCAGCTCTCTCACTACAGAATTCCCGGGCGATCCGATATACCAGAACCACCGTAGCTGCCGCCGTAAAGCAGTTGACCAGCTTCAAGAAGAAAAGGCTGTTCCAAATCTCTAACAGCAGACTCTGAAAATAGACAAATCCACTCTGATAAGGCCACCGTCGGAAATACCCCGTGTCCAAGAATGACCTATCTCCATTGCACACACCCACGGATGCACGGTACAGCACATCAAAATCGGACTCCGGAGGGGTCTGTACCACAAGAATCACCGCAAGTCGGCTCAAAAAGGCCATTAGGAACAGAAACAGGCCGGCACGCGGGATCCCCGTCCTATATGACAGGAATATACAAGCTCCCAAATAAAGGCCCCCGAAGATCCACGGGCTGATCATATATCCTAAAGGGAGCATTATAAAGAATAGCAATAATATATAGCACCACAAGCCTCCCTGTGAGGCTCCCCTGTCAAGCTTTCCCATATACCCCCACTCCTTTCCGCAGTATCTTCCGCTTTAATATCACTGTATTTGTATTATATCAAACCAAGACTTCTTTTTCAAGTGTTATATCCCCCAAACACAAAACAACAGAAATACTATGGGCATCTCCATGTATTTGTTATAATATCCGCATTCTTTGCAACAATTTCTTTGCAAATCTTGATTTTTGTATTCCGATATAGTATACTGTTCCGGCATAACGGAAAGGAGTGATTCCATGAAACGAATAAAGCTCAAGGACCGGCCCCTTCCCGGATATTCCCATGGGGAAGAGCTGTTCAACATGATCTCCCATATCGTAGGCGGCGGTTTAGGTGTGCTGATCTGTGCCGCTTGCGTCATAAAGGCCTTCTTAGCAGGAGGTGCTTACGAGATCGTCGCCTCCTTCCTTTATGGGCTCTCCATGATCCTGCTGTACACCATGTCCAGCCTCTACCATGGCTTGAGAGAGGGCACCGCCAAACGGGTATTCCAGGTCCTGGACCACTGCACCATTTACCTTTTGATTGCAGGGACCTACACCCCGGTGGCCCTCTGTGCCCTTCGGCAGCTGTCTCCCCCCTTGGGCTGGATCGTATTTGGCATAGTTTGGGGGCTGTCTGCCTTAGGTATCACTCTCAACGCCATAGATCTGAAGCGGTATTCCAAGGTCTCCATGACCCTCTACCTTCTTTTAGGCTGGTGCGTGATCCTAACAGGAAAGCAGGCCATTGCCGCCATGGGCATCCCCTGTCTGCTGTATATGCTGGCAGGAGGCATTTCCTATACCGTAGGTGCTCTGTTCTACGGCATAGGAGGCAAACGCTCCGTCCCCATCCCCTATATGCACGCCGTGTTCCACATTTTCGTAGTTCTCGGCAGCGTCCTCCATTTTATAGGCATCTTCCTGTACATCCTCTAAATCCCAATGGAATTTCAACAAAATTGCAGATACCCCCTTGACGAAACGCCCAAACAGTGCTAAAATAAACACCAACGCCGCTGTGGTGGAATAGGCAGACACAAAGGACTTAAAATCCTTCGGAGTAAAATCCGTACCGGTTCGACCCCGGTCAGCGGCACCAAAACAGTCATTTTTCTACGAAAAGTGGCTGTTTTTCTAACTTTTTTATACCGCTAAATCTCCACTATTTTCCTCCGTTTTCCCGCTCATGTCGGGTAAAATTGCCAAAATTGCATTAGCGGAGGTAATTTTGGAAGCAAATTCTTGGTGTACATATATGTTCGCTGTGGTATTGATCGTGCTGTGTCCCAGCCATGCTTGAATGTCCTTCAGATTCACTCCGTTGGCAAGGAGCAAGCTCGCACAGCTATGGTGCAGATCGTGGAATCGAATAGGCCGTAAGCCGTGATTTTCAAGGAATTTCGAGAATCTTGACAAGTAATCGGGGTTAATCAATTTTCCCATTTCATTGACATATATGTAGTCCATAAATTCTTTGCAATAGCATCGTCCGCACAGCCTACGGTTTAATTCCTGTGTGGACTTGATCCGCAGTAGAAGTTCCTCAAAAGGAGCCACCAAAGGAAGTGTGCGGTAACTGGATTTGTTTTTTGTGCGATCCTTCTTCACTAAGCGGTTCCTACCATTGTCATTGACTGTCATTACAGTATGCTTGATCGTAATGGTCTTACGCTGAAAATCAACCGCTTCCCATTTCAAGCCAAGGATCTCACTTCTACGCAAACCATAATAGGATGCCAAAAACACGCCTAACTCCAGAGGGGTTCCTTTTACCAATTCAAACAGTTCCGTTAGTTCCTTCTCGTTGTAGTAGGATGCCGCATATTTCGGCACTCTGGGAAGCGTAACCTTATCCGCAGGATTTGCTGTGAGTAAATCCATACGAACAGCGTGCTTCAATGCGTTCTTGATATTCGCATGTCGGTGCTTCACCGTGTTGGCACTAACTTTGCGTACGCCCATTTCGTACCCGTAGTAGTCCTGGATCTGCTTTGCAGTCAGTTCCGTGAGCAACAGCCCCGGAAACCGTTCCTCGAAATAAGGGATAATCCCGAACTCTACCGAAGTACGATAGGAAGCGTATGTACTCTCATCCACAGTTGTTTTCTTCATACCGAGCCAGTCCCGCATGAATTGAGCAAAGGTCAGCTGATTTTTCGATCTTCCTCTTGCTGTTCCTCTTCAACAATCTGCGCTTCCAACTCCATTCTCATTTGAAGAAGCATCAATTCGGCCTTCTTCTTGTTGCCCTTCACAGGTAAGCCCGTCGCCTTAGTGGGATTCCGACGCTTGCCCTGCTTGTCTTTGTAATTAAAGACCATGTAGTAAAACCCATTGATCTCTCGCAAGTGACCTGCTATCATGTTTATATCCTCCTTTGTCATGATCCAAAATACACAGGACACCGCTGATGGCAATTACATTGTATCAATCGGTGTCCCATAAGTCAAACGTATCAGAGTTCCATATATTCTAAAATAAAAACTTTGGGAATGCGATAGTTCCTGCCAATCTGGAAGCTTTTTATCTTCCCGGATCGCAGAAGCTCATATCCGGTCTTGGTGCTGATATTCCCCAGCATTTCGCACATCTGGTTTACATTCACCACATCGGGGTATTTTCTAAACATCACCCGCAAAGCCTTTGCTGTTTTTATAGAAAAGCCTCCCTTTATATTTCACCCCATCTGCTAAAAAGATTTCTTTTGCAGATGGGGTTTGCTCTACAACGTTAACGTCAAATAATTTTACGGCATCTATGCCTCCGTGGTCTTTTCCTTGGGGTCCCTATGCTAATATTAGCGGCTCTATCAACGCTACGCATAAACCATTTGTCTGCTGTGCCGATATAGCCCATCAGATATCGCTTGTCGATGGTAGATAATTGCTCCAACATAAGCATAGACACCTCCGGCAGACCGAATCTGGCTCCGATCACAATGTGGGTAGGTTGGCGAGTCTTTTTGATCTCCGTGGTAATGGCCGCTACGATTACCGTAGGTGCATGACGATTGCCTACATTATTCTGTAGGATCATAGCGGGTATGATACCCTGCATAAATGAGCCGGGAACCTTGCCAAAATTCACGAAGTAAATATCGCCTCTTACAATAGGCTTATTCATTTTCTGCCCCTCCTTTACCTCTGCGTTCATACAGAAGCAGATCCCAACCTTTACGCTTCTGGCAAATATCGCAATAGTGCCGTTCTTCAAGGTCGGTCATAGCAAGAACTATGTAATAGCGTTTGCTGTTAAAAAATACATCCGCACAAGACTTGCACAGGGTCAGATCCATAGGATTGACAGGGGTCTTTTTACAAGTAGTCTTATCCATGTCATTCACGCTCCATAGCTGCAGACATCCGTCTCCGAATCATAAAAACGGCAGTTCATGCACTTTTCCATGGGATCCCTGCTACGGTTTTCTCCGGGATAATAGCTGTGACATTCGGGAACAGTTTCCATAGTAGGACGAGCTACAATGCGCCCCTTCTCACGGGACAAAACAAACACATACTCACAATCCGGATCCAAGGCATACACCAACTCGTCCGGCACAATTACGGTAATGTTTCTCTTTACGGTTATGGCTAAAAATCCTCCATTCGTTTGTAACTTCAGCTAATGATCATTACTGCAGCTCATGGTCATTAGGTCAAGCTACAAACCCAAGGCTTCGGCACCGGGCCAAAGCCCTTGGTTTGTATATTCGTCAGTTTACCAATCCTCGTTCCTGCCCCCGGATCTCGACGGCGTATGTCCACTTCGTTGGTGTGCTCGGATTTCTCGTCATGGCGTCACTTTGCTCGGAAGGTATCCCGGATTGCTGATCATTCAATTGTAAAGGTGCAATGTGTTCCGGCTCGGCATTTCGCCTTGCCCTTAAGCACACCCATATTATAGTTTTTTATGTCTTATAAGTCATCTACACATGTGTTAATATATCGCAGTTATTGATATCAAATATGCTAATATATTAATTTCTGTAAAATTTGTAGTAAATATTGAGCTTATTAAATAATGTTACTTTTCTTTATGCACAAAAGACTAAATCGCACTGGTTGAAAAGGAGACCACCCTATGGTATAATGGGCATAGAAGATTCTAAAATGATAGGCATTCCATATACAGGAGGTTCCACACATGAAACGAATTCTTAGTTTTCTGTTAGTTCTCTGTCTTTTGGCAGCTTTGTTGCCTGGGTTTGTAGGAACGGAAGTAAGTGCCGCCACCACTGCAAGCTCCCCGACCGCATCCGCCTCCACGGTAACGGAGCTGTTCAGCTCTCGTTCCCAAGGGATCCATCCCAGGATCTTGGCAAATGACAAGGATTTTGCCCGCATCCGCGCCTTGGTGCAATCGGATCCCTATATGGCCACCTGGTACGGACGGATCTACAACGGATGTTTGGACTTCCTTACAGAGCCACTGCTGGAATATGAGATCCCGGACGGCAAACGGCTTCTGGGCGTGTCCAACGATGCCACGCAAAGGATCACTTGGCTTGCTATGGCCTATCAGATCAGTGGGGAAGGTCGCTTTGCCCAACGAGCCGTAGAGGAGCTCCTGAATGTTTGTTCCTTCCAAGATTGGCACCCCTCCCATTACTTGGATACTGCCCAAATGTGCCAAGGCGTAGGTTTAGGCTATGACTGGCTCTATCACTATATGACCGAGTCCCAAAGAACCACGGTTGCCAAAGCCATTTATAACAAGGGCTTGTCCACCGTTTCTATAGGCGGGGATGCCTTCACTGCAGAAAACAACTGGAACCCCTGGTGCAACGGTGGTCTGGCCGTTGCCGCGGCGGCTGTTTTCGAGGTCTATCCCGATAAATGTGCCTCTTTTCTTGCTGACTCCGTAAGTAATATTCAGTATTCCTTCTTCTACGAGCCTTGCGGTTCCTATCCGGAGGCCGCCGGCTACTACTGCGTAGGTATTAGCTTTACCGCCATGCTCATAGACACATTAGACTGCGTGTTGGGTACGGATTTCGGTTTGTCGGAAATGCCGGGTGTTCAGGAATCCGGTCAATATCTCCCCGCTACAGAGGGCAATCTAAAAGCCTTCTCCTTCGGGGATTGCAACACCAATATCAACGGCGGTTACTACGACAGTGCCTGTCTCCATTGGTTTGCCAACCGCTACAACATACCGGATCTGTCCTTGTTCCAGAGAGAGCATCAAAGTCTGAACGGTCGCTTTGACGACTATTTGGCATTGATTTGGTACGATCCTCATTTGGTAGAGGGTCTTTCCAACGAGGATCGACAGTTAGACTACTTTGCAAAAAGTGACCAATACGAAAGCATTGCCTCCTTCCGCAGTTTCCCCGAATCGGAAGCCGGGATCTACGCCGCCATAAAATCCGGCACCAATGCAGACAGCCATACGGACATGGATATCGGCACCTTCGTTATGGAAGCCCTTGGAGAAGCCTGGTTCATCGAAATGGGAAAGGATAACTACAACCTCTCCGGCTATATGGACCGAGTTGAGGGAGGAAAACGCTGGAATTACTACCTGAAACGGGCAGAGGGACAAAACACCGTGGTTATCAATCCCAATTCCTCCGGTGGGCAGAAGCAAAGTGCCAAATGTCAGATCGTCGATTATTACAGCGGTTACGACGGCGGCTATGCCGTAGTAGACATGAAGGATGCCTACAGCACCTACGGTGTCACCTCGTTCAAACGGAGCTTAGCACTCTTTGATGATCGGACACGGGTCCGTCTTCGTGACGAGATCACCTGTTCCTCCGCTTCCACTATTTACTGGTTTGCTCACACAGAGGCGGACATTTCTATTTCCTCCGACGGGAAGACTGCAACCCTGACCCAAAACGGCAAAACCCTCCTTGCACAAATTTCTTATCCCGACAATGCCAAATTCACCAAAATGGATGCGGTTCCTTTATCCACCTCTCCTGATCCCTCGGGGCAGGACAGCAACGAGGGCTTCCGCAAGCTGGTGATCAAGCTGACAGGCACCACAAAAACCTCCCTGGACATTGTTTTCACTCCCCTCGTTCACGAGGAAGACGGCAACAAAGCTAAGCCTGTTGTCAGTATCGCCAACTCCATGAGTCTCTTCAGTGCCTATGACCCCTCCGCGACACTGATCCCAAATGCCGCAGGAGAATACGAGATCTACATCGCAGATCAGCTTTGCCTCCTGTCCCGGATGGTAGAAGAGGGAGACAGCTTCCAAAATAAAACTGTAAAGCTCATGGCAGATATCGACATGAAGGGACGGTCCTTCCGCCCCATCGGTGGCAACAGCACCGATACCTCCTTCCGCGGCACCTTTGACGGACAGGGGTATGTGGTAAAAAATCTGCTGATCCACTTCCCCGACAACGAAAAAGTAGGCTTCTTCGGTAGTCTCAAAGGAGGCACTGTAAAGAATTTCGGCATCGAAAGCGGTATGGTTTTCGGTGGCAAGGTCACTGCCGGTTTAGCCGCCTATCTAAACAGCACCACCATAGAAAATTGCTATAACAAAGCAAATGTTCTTTCCGCAAGCTATGGCGGCGGCATTGCAGGACAGGCCGGTGCAAGCAACACCATCCGCAACACCTATAACCACAGCTATGTAAAAAGCACCGGCAGTATTGCAGGAGGTGTTTTAGGCTACGCTTCCACAGGGGCCTCTGTTACCATAGAAAACTGCTACCATGTAGGGGATCTGAAGGATTCCTCCGGCCGTTTGGGCTTGGTGGGTCACTACGATTCCTCTGCCATTACCAAGATCACCGTAAAGAATTGTCGTTCCTCCACAGCCCTGAAGGGAAGCTCCGTTACGGCAAACACCGCAACGGAGGATTACACCGGAAGCAGTACCCTCAGCAAGGCTAAGCTCATGTCTGCCGCCACCGAATTAGGCTCTGCCTTTGTCTATGACTGTAATTGGGAAAACGGTGGCTATCCCGTTCTCTCCTATGGTTGTAATATAAGCCTTCCGGAGGATCTTGTGCTCACTACCGCCTCCCAACTCCGTTGGGTAGCCTACTTAGTCAACAGTGGCACGAATTCCTTCTCAGGCAAGGTTATCCGCCTAGGCAATGACATCGATCTGTGCTCCCGGGAATGGATCCCCATAGGCGGAAACTGCACCGCAGATTCCTCGGGAAAGCGCTTCCGTGGCACCTTTGACGGACAAGGATATTCCATAAGTAATCTGTATATTTCCACAGGCTACCATTATGTGGGTTTCTTCGGTACTTTGGGTGGCACTGTAAAAAATCTTGGTATCGACAGCGGTAGAGTGGTTGGCGGAAACAAGGCAGGAGGTCTGTGTGGCTCTGCATCGGGACAGATCCTGAACTGTTACAGCCGTGCCACCGTAAAGGCAAGCGGCTATGCAGGGGGCTTAGTGGGCATGAACGGGATGCTGACCATTCGTGACAGCTATTGCACGGGAACTATCACCACCTCCGGCAGTGCAGGAGGGCTCACGGGTTATACCTCCAGCTCCGGAAACGGTTCTGTAATAGAAAACTCCTACTTTGCAGGCACCCTATCCGGAAAGAAAAACGGTTCTCTCATAGGCACCCTCCACTCCAATCTTACAGATTTTACACTGAAAAATTCCTACGGTCCCAAGGCCTACTCCTTATGCTATACCGAAACAGGCTACACCGCTGTAGGATGCAAGCTCCTCAGCGATTCGGACTTGAAGGCTCTTGATTTAGGCTCCGCCTTTATCCCCGATTACGCCAAAGAAGAAAATAAGGGGTATCCCCTCACCGCCGTTTCCCTGTACAAGACAGAGGGGATGAAGTGCCTGACTCCCACAGAGTCGGGGATCTACGAGATCCATACAGCCCAAGATCTCCGAAGTCTTTCCTACATGGTCAACAATCTCGGTGAAAGCTTCAAGGATAAGACCGTTGTCCTTTGTGCCGACATTGATCTGGAACATAAAGAATGGATCCCCATCGGTGGCAATGTTGCCACTACAGAGCACAGCTACCCTTCCTTCTCCGGCACCTTCGACGGTGGAAAGCATTCCATCCGCAATCTGGTAGTCAGCGGTAACAATGCCTATACCGGACTCTTCGGCTCCGTGAGCGATGCCGTCATACAGGATCTCTCCTTAGAAAGCGGTATGGTTTTGGGCAATGTTCGAGTCTCCGGCTTAGTTGCCATTGCCAGAGGCAGTACCAAGATCCTCCGATGCAGCAGCAAGGTCAATGTCACCGGTCGGGGCTATGTAGGAGGCATCGTCGGCATGGCAAGCGGTACAAATATTGAAATCACAGATTGCTACACCAGTGGCAGGAGCTATTCTCCCGCTTCCTCCTGTGGTGGGATCTTAGGCTACGCCGCCAGCTCTGCTGTGGATCTGAAGATCCGAAACTGCTACAGCCGTGACACGGATTGTGCCGCTGTTTTAGGCACTGCAAACTCATCTGCAACAGGACTTCTTTCAAATTGCTATGGCTTAGACAGCCTTTCTCTGTGCAAGGACTCCGGAAATCTGTCCCTCCAAAACTGTAAGACCCTCTCTGCATCCGATCTGAGAAATGCCGCCTCCCTTTTGGGTGCAACCTATACGGAGGATTATTTCTGCCACAACGGCATGTATCCCGTTCTCCTATGGCAACAGGAATCAGACATGGTGGCCCTGCCTGAAGCAGATGGGGTTTACGAGATCGGTACTTCATCTCAGCTGAGACTTCTATCTTATTTGGTGAGAAAGGGTAATACCTTCTCGGGGCAGACCATTTCCCTCACGGCAGACATTGATCTGCAGAACGAGCCTTTCCTGTCTATCGGTGGTCTGGATGAAACAGGAAGCTATGCCTTTAAGGGAACCTTCTTAGGGAACGGTCATGTGATCCGCAACCTGAGAGTATGGGCTCCGGAATACGGCTACTGCGGTCTGTTCGGTACTCTTTCCGGTGCAAAGCTCCGTAACTTCGGTGTGGAAAGCGGTATCGTCATAGGCTCCATCCGGGTAGGCGGCATTGCAGGCCTGACGCAAAACGGAACTCAAATTGAAAGCTGCTACAACAAAGCCGCCATATACGGTGTTTCCTACGTGGGAGGCATTACAGGTATGATCAGCGGAACCAACTGCAGTCTCCGCAACTGCTATAACACAGGAACCGTATTCGGTGCCAAAAGAACCAATATGTACGGCGGTGTGGCAGGCTTCGTTTCCAGCACCGGCACCAATACTCGTCTTACCAATTGCTATAATGTAGGAAATTTCTACGGCATTATGGGCACCATCCACGCATCTAATACCAATACCACCATTCAAAATTGCTACAGTGCAGGCTCTGCCACTACCGTCCGCGCCCTAAACAGTGGCACTGCAGAAAGCACCGATGTGGTGGGCTTCGATACTCTCCGCAACTATACCTCTGTTTTGGGGGATGCTTTTATCCCCGACATGGAGGGGATAAACCGGGGCTTCCCCCTCCTCAGTTGGGAATCTGCCCCTGTGCTGGAAGATAGCTGGATCCTAAAGCATACCCTGAATTTGGCAAGTGACATCAGTCTGAACTATGTTATAGAAACGGAGCTCTTAGAGGGCTATGATCCGGACAGCCTATATGTGGAGGTTTCTCTGCCCCGGTACGAGGGTAACACCCTTACAGGAAGCACCACTCTGACCCTCACGCCTACAGAAAAGAACGGTTATTTCTACTTCATCCTTACAGGTCTAACCGCTGTAAAGATGAACGACACCCTGACAGCCGTCCTCTATGGCACCAAGGGAGGCCGGGTTTCCTACTCCCCTGCAGACCTGTACAGCATAGCAGACTATGCCTACAGCCAGCTAAGGAAAGCCGGAGCTTCCATCTCTCTCAAAACCCTGTGTGCAGATCTCCTCCGCTATGGTGCCGCCGCACAAACCTACAAGGGCTACCGCACAGATGCCTTGGCAGACAGTGCCATGACTTGGGATGAGAGTGCTTATCTCAGCAGTACGGAAAACCTCACTTTTGGGAATACCAACTATGTAGAAGACGACTTGTCCGAGCCTTCCACCACTTGGGTAGGGAAAGCATTGGATCTAAATGCTAAGGTCACAGTGAAATTCGTATTTGATCAGGGAAACTACAGCGGATCTGTGGCTGACCTTCGCCTCCAGATCAGCTATACGGATTACGCAGGACAAATCCAGACTGTTTGGGTCTCCAACCCTCAGCCCTACGGCAATATCGAAGGGTACTATGCTTTCTCCTTTGACGGACTTTTAGCCGCAGAGCTTAGAACTGTTTTGTCTGTACAGATCCGGGACGACAGCAATCCGCTTTCCCAAACTTTGCTGTACAGTGCCGATACCTATTGCAATAATAAAACAGGCACCTTAGGTGATTTGTGTAAAGCACTCTTAGCATACAGTGACAGTGCTCTTGCTTATTTCATAAGCTGATTCTTGCAGAGGGCTTCCCCATTAAAATAAGGTTATCCCACAATAGCACATCGACCGACATTGTACAAATGATTGTACAGTGTCGGTCGATGACAAATAATTATAGCGTGAAATACAACAACGCATAAGGCGATTACACCGTATACTTGCCAACGAAAGCAGAAATTCTAATCCCACTAATTAAATCGGAACAATATCTCAATGTTATTTTTGCCTTCTTATTTTTGATTGCCCATGATTTTACTTCCGTTCTTTGCTTGTGTAGCAAGAAGATTGTCTATCAGTGTTTTCATGGTATTACATACCACTTTCTGATTGGTCGGGCTTAACTGAGAGAAGTTTGTAATCATTTGGTCTATGTTAGTTTTCAGAAAACGTGGTGGCATAAAATACAAAGCCGAAAGATTTGTTGCATTCAGCAAACGGAAAAGATAATCAAGCCCCGGGATATGCTTCCCATTTTCATTTCGGCAGACTGTAATATGGGAAACATCCGTTTTGTTTGCCAAGGAAAGCTGAGATTCACCCATAGATTCACGAGCCTGTCTTAATCTGTCACACAAGTATGACAGATCTTCTCTGCGATCTTCCTCGGTATAATATTCATATCCCACTACAGTCACCTCCTTACTACACAAAAAGGGGCTGTCTCATTAAAAATGGGGCAGCCCAAGAAAAATACATCGACCGGCATAGTACAAATAGCTGTACAAATGCCGGTCGATGGCGTATAATAGTTGTGTGAAAAACAATAACACGCAGGTAGATTATACAGTATACGGGGCTGGAAATCAAGTATTCCTGCCAATAAAC
>JAZNYV010000046.1:0-90651 GCA_045594585.1 Faecousia sp.
AAACAACTCCTGGGTTACCGGAGAGATCTCAGGCAAAACCCAGAAGTTGCTTGACGCGTTAAATGTTCATATTACTTAATCATTCAAAAGTTACGGTTTAATAGGTTCCTACTAAATTTCCTTGGGAGTCATAGAACTTCACTTTTGTAACGGTTCTTTTGCTGTTTTCGTCTACATTACCCAGGTCAAAAAATTTCACGAACCATACATGCTCGTCTCGTACAACGGTTCCTCGGTACACATTTGAGCCTTCGCGAACAGTCAATGTGTACTCATAATCAGTGATATCGGAATCCTTATTTGCACCAAAGAACAGCAAGGTAGCACCCGGCTCTTTTTCGCCATCATCGGTTCTTGTGAAAAACTGAATGGCACCAAATTTACTGTTTTCGGTGCCGGTATCCCTCTGTGTATTGCTCATAACAAATTCATATCTATCAAAGGGAATCGGACCGAAGTGCTTTTTCTTAAAGATAAAAATCTCTTGTGCTGTGGATACCTTCCCATTTGCGGCAAAAAATATGCATAATCTTTTACATATCGACCGTCTCCAATCCTTGAAAAAATGGTAGCTTTTCGCTCCGAATTTTCAATACAGTATACGGCCCCATAAATCGGAATTCGTTGAGATAGGTGGAGGAGAAGAAATATATTTTATCCTTGACACATTGGGGATAAAATGGTAATATAATAGCAATGAAAATATCGCGTGGATCGAAAAGAGTACCCGGTCAGAAGCCGACAGAGAGTGTCCGTCATGGGCTGAAAGCGGACATAGGTGGAGAGAGGGGAAAGTGCGTTCGGGAGCGAAGGGGAGACCCCGTTAGCCGCGTTAAGGCTATGAGTGAGAAATCAGAGTGGAACCGCGGACTATCCGCCTCTGGAGCAATTCAGAGGCGGAATTTTTTGTTAATTGTCAACTGTCAACTGTCAACTTGCAAACAGGGGGGTATTGATTTGAGACTGATCGAGACCATTGAGGCTTATCAGAGGAATGACCCGGCGGCACGGAGTAAGTTTGAGATCTTTTGGCTGTATAACGGGCTCCATGCCCAAATATACTATCGAGTGGCACATTGGCTGTATAAGCATAATCTGCAGTTTTTGGCACGTTGGGTGTCCCAGGTAGGAAAGCGGCGGACCGGGGTGGAGATCCATCCGGCGGCTACCATAGGCAGGCGGCTGGTCATTGACCACGGCACGGGAATCGTCATCGGTGCTACGGCAGAGATCGGAGACGATTGCCTGCTGTATCAGAACGTGACCCTGGGCGGTACCGGTGCCCACAGAGGCAAGCGGCATCCTACCCTGGGGAATAATGTCATGGTGGGTGCAGGTGCCAAGGTTTTAGGCCCCTTCAAGGTGGGGGATAATGCCCGTATTGCGGCAAACTCCGTGGTCCTCAAGGAGGTTCCTGCCAATTCCACTGTGGTCGGTGTTCCCGGCAGAGTGGTCAGGATCAACGGCGAGAAGCTGGACCACATTCATACTCCCGACCCGGTCCGTGCGGAGCTGGATTACCTCCGTGAGAGAATCGAAGAACTGGAAAAACAACTGTTAACCAAGGAATAATATCAGAAAAGGAGATTTTAGATATGTATCTTTACAATTCTGTCAGTCACAAGAAGGAGCTGTTTGTTCCCAACCGTCCCGACATCGTCAAGATGTACACCTGCGGCCCAACGGTCTACCACTATGCCCATATCGGCAACCTCCGCAGCTATATTATGGAGGACGTATTAGAGAAGGCTCTGCGGTACATGGGCTACAACGTCAAGCGAGTAATGAACATCACCGACGTAGGCCACCTGGCCTCCGATGCAGACACAGGGGAGGATAAGATGGTCAAGGGTGCCAAGCGGGAGAACAAGTCCGTTATGGACATTGCCAAGTTCTACACCGACGCCTTCTTTGCAGACTGTGCCAAGCTGAACATTAAGACTCCCGACGTAGTGGAGCCTGCCACCAACTGCATTGACGAGTATATCCACATGGTTACCACCTTGATCGAGAAGGACTATGCCTACCTGGCAGGGGGCAACGTGTACTTTGACACCTCCAGGCTGGAGAAGTACTATGTGTTCAATGACCACAAGGAAGAGGATCTTGAGGTTGGTGTCCGTGAGGGCGTGGAGGAGGACTCCAACAAGCGGAACAAGAACGACTTCGTCCTGTGGTTTACCAAGTCCAAGTTTGAGGACCAGGCTCTCAAGTGGGATTCTCCCTGGGGCGTGGGCTATCCCGGCTGGCATATTGCGTGCTCCTGCATCAGCATGAAGCACCTGGGTGAGGACATGGATATCCACTGCGGCGGTATCGACAATGCTTTCCCCCACCACACCAACGAGATCGCACAGTCTGAGGCATATTTGGGCCATAAGTGGTGCAACTACTGGTTCCATGTCCACCATCTGAATACCGAGGGCGGCAAGATGTCCAAGTCCAAGGGGGAGTTCCTCACCGTTTCTCTCTTAGAACAGAAGGGCTATGATCCCCTGGTTTACCGTCTCTTCTGCCTCCAGAGCCACTACCGTCGGAACCTGGTATTCTCCTGGGAGAACTTGGACAATGCCAAGGTCACCTATGATAAGCTGATCGCCAAGATCGCAACCCTGGAAGAGGGTGGCGAGGTAGAGCAGGAGGCCTTTGCCGCTCTCAAGCAGCGTTTTGAGACCGCTCTCAACGGGGATCTGAATACGTCCCTGGCTGTTACCGCTGTCTATGATGTGCTGAAGGCCAAGTGCAACGATGCGACCAAGCGTGCGGCGCTGGCTGACTTCGACTATGTCCTGGGTCTGAATATGCTGGAGGCCGCTAAGAAGGTCCGTGACGCACAGCCCAAGGATGAGGTGGATCCCGAGATCGACGCTCTGGTTGCTGCCCGTACTGCCGCCAAGAAGGAGAAGAACTGGGCAGAGGCCGACCGTATCCGTGACGAGCTGAAGGCAAGAGGCATCGAGATCATCGACACGCCCCAGGGTGCCAGGTGGAAGAGAGTATGAAGCTGCTCATTTTAGACGGTAACAGTGTCATTAACCGAGCCTTCTACGGGGTACGCCCCTTGACCACTCGGGAGGGCCTGTTTACCAACGGAATTTACGGATTCTTGAATATTTTAGAGAAGGTTCGCTCCGAGGAGAAGCCGGACGCTCTGTGTGTGGCCTTCGACCTCCACGGTCCTACCTTCCGCCATCTGCAATATGAGGGCTACAAGGCCACCCGTCATGGGATGCCGGAGGAGCTGGCGATGCAGATGCCTGTGATGAAGGATGTTCTGTCTGCCATGAACATTCCCATCTACGAATGCCGGGGCTGGGAGGCAGATGACGTCATCGGCACCGTATCCAAGCTCTGCACCCTGGAGGATTGTGAGTGCGTGATCCTGACGGGAGACCGTGACAGCCTCCAGCTTGTGAATGACAAGGTTACAGTCAAGCTGGTCCGTACCCAAGGGGGGCAGACGGTCATGCAGAACTATACTCCCGACGTATTCCGTCAGGAGTATGGAATGGAGCCCATCCGTCTCATTGACCTAAAGGCTCTTATGGGGGATAGCTCCGCCAATATCCCCGGTGTAGCAGGGGTGGGGCCCAAGACAGCCACAGACCTGCTCAAGCGATTCGGGACTCTGGACGGAGTCTACGAGAATCTCACCCCTCAGAATATGAAGGGCAAGCTCTTTGAGAAGCTGACCAACGGGAAGGACTCTGCCTATCTGTCCTACGACCTGGCAACCATCCGTCGGGATGCTCCCATTGACTTTACCCTCCGGGACAATCTCATTACGGAGCCTAAGCGGAAGGAGCTCTATGACCTGTTCATGAAGCTGGAATTCCAGAAGCTTATTGACCGCTACAAGCTCCGCTCCGCCGCCTTCGAGGAGGCTCCTGTAAATACAAGTGAGACCTGTATCTTTGAGGGACAGTGCAACAGTGAGGTTGTAACAACTGCCGCCCGCGCCGCAGAGCTGCTGCCCCTGTTCAAGGCACAGCACCACGTGGTCTACCACAGGAATGCAGAAGGCTTCGTGATCTACGCACCTGAGACCGATGCTATGATGTATTACTATGAGAAGGCTGCATTGGGACAGGATCACCTTACGGTTCTGGGTCAGCTCATGACCAAGGAGATCTCCAAGATCGGCCATGATATTAAGCCCCTTATGCGTGAGCTGTTAGAGGCAGGTCTGCCTGCAGAGGGCTTTATCTTCGATACCGCAGTTGCCTCCTATCTCCTGGACACCTCCCACAGTGTGCACAATCTCTCTGTGGTGGCTATGGCGTATTTGGGCTTCACCCCCTCCGAGGACAGCCCTACTGCCATGCTCTTTAGCTCTGCGGCAACCATCGAGGCCCTCTACAGTCCCCTGAGAACGAAACTCCGTGACCAGGGCATGGAGACCCTGTATTACGGTATCGACTTCCCCCTGTGCTACGTCCTAGCCAATATGGAGGCAGACGGGGTGCGGGTGGATCGGGAGGCTCTGTCCGCCTTCGGCACCATGCTCAGAGAGCGGATCGCAGAGTGTGAGAAGGTGATCTTCTCCTACTCCGAGGGTCCCTTTAATATCAATTCGACCAAGCAATTGGGAGAGCTCCTCTTTGACAAGCTGGGGCTGCCCCCTGTGAAGAAAACCAAGAGCGGCTACTCTACCAATATTGAGGTCCTGCAGAAGTTAGAGGACAAGCACCCCATTATTCCTGCCATTATGGAATATCGGGAGCTGACCAAGCTGAACTCCACTTATGCAGAGGGCTTGCAGAAAACCATTGCCTCCGACGGACGGATCCACACCACCTTCCAAAATCTCCTGACCGCAACGGGTCGTCTGTCCTCTACGGAGCCGAATTTGCAGAATATCCCTGCACGGAAGGCTCTGGGCAGCGAGATCCGCAGGATGTTCGTCCCCCGTGAGGGCTGGGTCTTTGTTGACGCGGACTATAGTCAGATCGAGCTCCGTGTCCTTGCCCATATTGCACAGGACCAGGCCATGACCAATGCGTTCCGATCCGGGCAGGACTTCCACCGTGTTACCGCCTCCCAGGTCTTTAATGTCCCTGTAGAGGAGGTCACGCCTCAAATGCGGAGCAATGCCAAGGCTGTAAACTTCGGCATTGTCTACGGTATCTCCGAGTTCTCCCTGGCACAGGATATCGGCGTGTCCCGTTATGAGGCCAAGGCCTATATTGACAGCTATCTCAGCAAGTACCCCGGTGTACGGGACTATATGAGGGATATTGTAGACACTGCAAGGAAGCAGGGCTACGTGACCACCGCCTTCGGCAGGCGGCGGTATTTGCCGGAGATCAACAGCACCAACTTTAACGTCCGCTCCGGAGCAGAACGGATCGCTCTGAACACCCCTATCCAGGGAACGGCGGCGGATATTATTAAGCTGGCCATGGTTCGGGTCTTCCATGCCCTGCAGAAGGATGCCCTCCAGGCTCGCCTGATCCTTACGGTACACGACGAGCTGATCATTGAATGCCCCTATTGGGAGGCCATTTCCGTTATGGACATGATCACCCGTGAAATGGAGCAGGCGGCACAGCTTGCCGTGCCCCTTATTGCCGAGGCAAAAATGGGAGAAAGCTGGTTTGATGCAAAATGATCCTGCCTATGAATGAATCCCATGTCACCGCAGTGGCGGAGCTGGAAAAGCTGTGCTTCTCCGCCCCCTGGAGCGAGAGAGCCATTGCTTCGGAACTGCAGAACGAATATAGCCTTTGGCTGGTAGAGGAACGGGAGGGCGTTGCCGTTGCCTATGCAGGCTCCCAGTCCTGCCCCCCGGAGGCAGACGTGATGAATATTGCCGTTGCCCCCGACTACCGTCGGCAGGGCATTGGAGAGGGGCTTATGGCTGCCCTTATGGATGCCCTGAGGGCGAGGGGAATGGAGAGCCTGACCCTTGAGGTCAGGGCCTCCAACAGCCCTGCCATTGCCCTATATGACCGCCTCGGCTTTGCAGAGGTGGGGCGGCGGCCCAACTACTACACCGACCCAAGGGAAGACGCCTTGATTATGAGAAAGGAGCTATGACTATGCTGATCCTGTCTATTGAATCCTCCTGTGATGAAACTGCTGTTGCCCTGGTACGGGACGGAAGAGAGGTTCTTTGTGACTGTATCGCCTCCCAGGTAGAGCTCCATCGGATCTACGGCGGTGTAGTGCCGGAGATCGCTTCCCGTAAGCACATGGAGGCCATTTGCGGCCTGGCGGACCAAGCTCTGGAGAAGGCAGGGGTGACCCGTGAGGACATTGATGCCGTTGCGGTGACCTATGCTCCCGGACTCATCGGAGCACTGCTGGTGGGTGTCAACTTTGCCAAGGGTGCGGCCCTTGCCTTGAACAAGCCCTTGATCCCCGTTCATCATATTCGGGGGCACATTGCAGCCAACTATATTGCATATCCCGACCTCAAGCCCCCCTTCCTCTGCCTGGTGGTGTCCGGGGGACATACCATGCTCGTCAATGTGAAGGACTATACGGATATGGAGATTTTAGGCTCCACACGTGACGATGCCGCAGGAGAATGCTTTGACAAGGTGGGACGGATGCTGAATATGCCCTATCCCGGCGGTGCGGCCCTTGACAAGGCGGCACAGGGTGGGGATCCTACGGTCTACCCCTTGCCTCATACCAAGCTCAGCGGCAATCCCCTGGATATGTCCTTCTCCGGGCTGAAAACCGCCGCTGTCAATCTGATCCACAACAAGCAGCAGAAGGGGGAGGAGCTCCAAATCCCCGACCTCTGTGCTTCCTTCTGCTCCGCAGTGACAGAAATGCTGGTGCCCCGTACCATGATGGCACTGGATCAAACGGGACACAAGACACTGGCAGTGGCAGGCGGCGTTGCCGCCAACTCCCATATCCGTGCCGCCGTGAGCCGGGAATGTGAGAAGCGAGGGGTCCGTCTCTGCATGCCCCCTCTGTCCCTCTGCGGTGACAATGCCGCCATGATCGGCTCCCAGGGCTATTACGAATACTTAGCCGGGAATATTGCAGATCAGACCCTTAACGCCTATGCGACCAAATCCTTTCAGGGAGAACAGCTATAATTTGTGTCTGAAAGAATTAAAATGAAAGGACGGGATCTAATGATGAAAATAAGATGGATCGCTCTGGTTTTGGTGTTGGCTTTTTTGATGGCTATGACCGCCTGCACCAACAAGGGTGATGAGACGACAGAGAGCACAGTGCCCACCACTGAGTCTACCACTGTGCCTACGACACAGCCTGCTGAGTCTGTGGAGACTACGGAGGAACCTATGGAAACCATCCAGGAGCCTACGGAGGAAGCTACGGAAACCACCCGGGAGACCACGGATGAGCCTACGGAAACAGAGGCTGCAGCGGAAGTGTTTTGGCAGGAGGAGCATCTTGTATATCCTCTGACCTTCGCCTTCTCCAGCGGTGCAGGGGCCTGGAGAACGGAGCTGTATCTCAACGAGGATGGCAGCTTTACGGGGGAATTCCGAGACGGAGAAATGGGTGATAGAGCAGATGCCTATCCCAATGGAACGGTGCTCATCTGTAAATTCTCCGGGAAATTCGCTCCTGCCCAGCGGCTGGATATGTATACCTACAGCACCAAGCTGGTAGAGCTTACCACAGAGGATACAGAAGGGGAAGAATGGATCGAGGACGGTGTTCGCTATGTAGCCTCTTATCCCTACGGTCTGGAAGGTGGAGAGGATTTCCTGTTCTACCTCCCCAATACCCCCATTACTATGCTGTCCGAGGAACAGCTGTACTGGTGGCCCGGCAGACACTACGAGGACTATGACACCCTCCACGGCTATGGCCTGATCAATACTTCCGATAATTGCGGTTTCTTTGCTATGATAGAAGAATAAAACAAATCCGCACTGTATAGAGGCTGTTCCCTATACAGTGCGGCTTCCCTTTAATGCAAAAACTTGCAAAATTCCGATTTATGGAGCTGCTGGAGGCTTGCAGGCACCATAGCCTTCTCCTCAAGAAGAAGCCTTTAGCCCCTACTATGCCTTTGGACTGTGCGATAAATCGGAATTTGAAAATGATCTCGCTACATTGAAATAGAAGGAGTTGACAAATGTAGAGATTTGTACTATAATAATGACGTGTTTTAAAGAATAAAAACGAAAGGACGGAAATTGATGATGAAAAAAAGATGGATCGCTCTGGTGCTGGTGTTTGCTCTCTTAGTGGGGATGACCGCCTGCACCAACGGTGGGGAGGAGCCCACGGAGAGCACGACGCCTACCACGGAGCCTACCACGGTGCCCACTACCCAGCCTCCCGAGCCTACGGCACATGAGCTGTTCGCCGAGGCCGCAGAGGCACTGAAAACCAAGGACAATGTGTACATGACCTTCGATGCCAAGGAGACCCACAAGGTTTGGCAGGATGAATTCCTCCAGACCATTTCCGGTATTGCGGTGTTCCAGGGCCTGCAGAAGGACCTGGTTGCCAAGATCGATGCAACGGTCTCCTTCAATGAGGAGGAGGCGATCCCCTTTACAGAGTTCTTCGCAGGGGGGACCACCTATGCTACCTATGACGGCAATCTCTACAAGGACGAGGCAGGACAGGAGGACTTCCTGGCACGGCAGTATCCTGTGTGCCTGTTTGATGCCGCCAACTTTGAGACCGGCGAGGTCGAAGAGGGTGAGGAGGGCAAGATCCTTACCTTCACCGGAGCCACGGCTATGGAAGAGTGGCTGGCCCCCGAGTATGCTGTCCTCACCGAGGCAAGTGCACAGGCTGTCCTGGGGGACAAGGGCATTACATCCATGACCTATACTGTTACCTATACCCAGGGTGCGGCGGATATTGTGGTGGAGGTCACCACCGACCTGGACACCGAAAGGGAAGCCTCCTTGGGAACCAAGCCTCCCATGGCCGAGAGCAGCTATGCCCTCCTGTCTGATTGCTGGGCTCCCAGGATCATGGATCGTGCTATGGCAAACTTTAGTGCTTCCCAGAATCGCAGTGCCGACGTTTCTCAGATCGTTATCAATCAGGCCGCCGGCGCTATGATCTACTCGAACGAGCTGGACTTTGCCCATAATGGGGGCAAGCCCCTCCTGAAGGAGGAAATTTACGTCAACTACATGACTTCCGATGGTGACGAGGAAATGGAAGTGGAGAACGTCTATAAGAACGGCATCATCACCATTAAGAGCAACGGCGAATCCCAGTCTGTAAAGACCGATGATGATTACATCGAGGATTACGTTCTGGACTACTACGAGGAGAACCTTATGGAGTCCCGGTGGATCACCTCCTGTGAGGTCAGTGCTATGGGCGAGCTGTTCTACTTTGAATTCAGCTCCGATGACAGGACCTGCCTGGAGTATTTTAGATCTCAGGTCAATACCCAGCTCTTCGGTGGCGGCGATCCCGTACAAGAGATCGCAAGCGGATACGAGGACAAGAGCTTCGATTGCCATATGGGTGTAGACCCGGATACCTGGCTGCCTGTTTCCTACGGCTATGAGTACGTGGGAGCCTACATCATCCAGGGTGAAGAGTACGAGCACTCTCAGAAGTACTATGCCAGCTTTATGGGTTCCGATCCCATGGCATATTATAACATTACCGAGACCCACCTTGAGGAAGAACAGCCTGAGGAGCTTGCTACGCCTCTGTTCTACCACGTGACCGGGGAGGACGGCAGTGAGATGTGGCTCCTGGGTACCATCCACATTGGTGACGAGCGGACTGCCTATTTGCCCCAGGAGATCTATGATGCCTTCAACGCATCCGATGCCCTTGCAGTGGAATTCAATATGAATGAGTACAAGGACAAGATGGACGAGGACGAGGATTATGCCAAAAAGATCGCTGAGCTGTACTACTATGATGATGATACCGAAACTAAGGACCATCTGGACGAGGAGCTCTATGAGGCTGCTGTTAAGATGCTCAAGTGCCTGGGACAGTACCATCCCAATATGGATGCGATCAAGCCCTTCGTATGGGAGAGCTCCATTACCGGTGCACTGAAGGACGGCGGCAGACGGCTCTTCTCCGAGAAGGGTGTGGACCAGCGTTTCCTGGATATGGCAGAGGAAGCTGAGAAGGAGATCCTGGATGTAGAGAGTGCCGAGGATCAGACCAGTATGTTCAGCAATTTCTCCGATGCACTCCAGGAGCAGCTCTTAGGCGAGGCTCTGAGCTACAGCCGTAGTGAGTATAACAGGGAGACCATGGAGCTCTTCGAGCTGTGGTGCTCCGGTGATGAGGAAGCCCTCCGCAAGTACATCAACGACGAAGAGGCCGAGGAGGAAGAAGAAACCGAGGAAATGACCGAGGAAGAGAAGGCTCTCTACGAGGAATACAAGAACGCTATGTCCACCGAGCGTGATATCAAGATGATCGAGGTAGCCAAGGAATACCTGGCAAGCGGCAAGGTCGTATTCTATGCCGTAGGCCTTGCACACCTCCTGGCAGAGGACGGTCTGGTAGACGGCCTCCGTGCCGCAGGCTATACCGTAGAACCGGTGGAATACAAGAAGTAATCGATCCCACAAAGGGGCCGGTTCGGAACATCCCGAACCGGCCTCTGTTGGTTAAATGGGGAGTGAGAAACGAGCGGCAAATTCCGATTTGTCGAGCAGACCGAAGGCGTGGTAGGGGCTAAAGGCTCCCTTGTGTAAAGGGAGCTCCGCCGGAGGCGGTGAGGGATTGTCGCAGCAAAATCTTGCGTTATTCATGAGAATTTAGGCGAATTCGTAACATTTTCAATCCCTCCGAGCCGCCCAAGGGCGGCCCACCTCCCTTTACACAAGGGCGGCCCACCTCCCTTTACACAAGGGAGGCTTTGGTGCCTACGTATCCTTCAGTCAGCTCGATAAATCGGAATATGGAATAGCCTTGATTTAGTTATGAATTTAGTTGACAATTGTCGTTTGGCGTACTATAATGATAATATGTAAAATGCTATGAAAAGAAAGGGAGGATCTTGATGAAGAAGAGATGGATCGCCCTTATGTTGGTACTGGCACTTCTTGTGGGAATGACGGCATGTACCAATAACGGGGAAGAAACCACCGAGAGCATTGCGCCTACTACGGTGCCCACCACGGTACCCACCACCCAGCCTCCCGAGCCTACGGCTCATGAGCTGTTTGCTGAGGCTGCCGAGAGCCTAAAGGCCGAGAACAATGTGTACATGACCTTCCAGACCAAGGAGACCCACAAGGTTTGGCAGGATGAATTCCTCCGGACCATTTCCGGTATCGCCGCATTCGAGGGGCTGCAGAGGGATTTGGTTGCCAAGATCGATGCAAAGATTTTCTACAATAATGAGGAAAAAGAGGTCCTTTTGACGGAGCTCTATGCCGATGGGAAGACCTACTCTACCTATAACGGCTGTTGGTACAAGGATGAGGCAGAGCAGGAGGACTTCCTGGAGCGTCAATATCCTGTATGCCTCTTCGAGGCTGAGAACTTCGAGACCGGTGAGGTGGAAGCGGGAGAGAACGGAAAGATCCTCAAGTTCTCCCATGCAACAGCATTGGAATCCTGGCTGGCTCCCGAGTATGCTGTCCTCACTGAGGCATCGGCACAAGCTGTCTTGGGGGATAAGGGTATTGAGTCTATGACTTATTCCGTCACCTACAGACAGGGGGCGGCAGATGTAACGATGGAGATCACCACCGGCCTAAAGCTGGGAAATCCGGCCTCTCTCAGCACAAAGCCTCCCATATCCGAGGACTCCTATAGGCTTCTGTCCCACTGCTGGGCGCCCATGGTCATGGATCGAGCCATAAGGAATCTGCGTGCTTCCAAGAACTGCAGTGCTCAGATCACACAGTTTGCCCTGAACCAGGCCGTCGGTTATGCCCTGTACAACAAGGAGATCAACTTTGCTCATGATGGAAGCAATGTGCTCATGAAGGAAGAAATGAACATCACTATATTTGATGGTCAACAGGAAAAGAACTCAGTGGTGGAGAATCTCTATAAAAACGGTTTGATGACCATGAAGTCCGATGGGGGTTCCCGGTCTGTTAAGTCGGATGATGTTGATATCGAAAACTATGTTTACGGCGTGTTCTATGATAACATGGTGTACTCCGGTGCGATCAGCGACTGTGGGGCCGTGGGTATGGGAGAGCTGCTCTACTTTGAATATACATCTGAAAATAAGCAGTGTCTGGAGTACCTTAGATCTCAGACCAATGCAGCCCTATTTGGAGGCGGTGACCCTATAGGGGAGATCGCAAGCGGTTACGAGGAAAAGGGCCTTCGTTGCTACATGGGTGTTGATCCCGATACTTGGCTCCCCATCTCCTACGGCTTGGAGTATGCGGGTGCCTATATCATTGAGGGGAACGAGTATGAGCATTCTCAGAGGTATTATTCTCAGATCCTGGGTGCCAATCCTATGGCATATTTCAACATTACCGATACCCACACAGAGGAGCAGCAGCCTGAGAATCCCGCAACTCCCTTGTTCTACCACGTAACCGGGGAGGACGGCAGTGAGATGTGGCTCCTGGGTACTATCCATATTGGTGACGAGCGGACTGCCTACCTGCCCCAGGAGATTTATGATGCATTCAATGCCTCCGATGCTCTTGCTGTGGAGTTCAATATGAACGCATACGAGGAGAATATGGAGGAGGACGAGGATTATGCTGAGGATATGGTCTCTCTGTATTTCTACGACGATGAATCCATGACCAAGGACCACTTGGATGAGGAGGTCTATGAAGCTTCCGTTCAAATGCTCAAATGCCTGGGTCAGTACCACATGAATATAGACTACCTAAAGCCCTTTGTTTGGGAGAGTGCCATTACCGGTGCTCTGAAGGACGGCGGCAGACGGCTCTTCTCCGAGAAGGGGGTGGACCAGCGTTTCCTGGATCTGGCAGAGGAAGCGGGGAAGGAGATCCTGGACGTGGAAAGTGCGGAGGCTCAGGCAAGTATGTTCAGCAACTTCTCCGACGCACTCCAGGAACAGCTCCTGAAAGAAGCATTGAGCTATAGACGCAGTGAGTATGACCGGGAAATCATGGAGCTCTTTGAACTTTGGTGCTCCGGCGATGAGGAAGCTCTGCGGAAGCACATCAATGACGAAGAGGATGAAGAAGTGTCCGAAGAGGACACCTACGAAATGACCGAGGAAGAAAAGGCTCTCTACGAGGAGTACAAAAATGCTATGTCCACCGAGCGTGATATTAACATGATCGAGGTAGCCAAGGGTTATCTGGAAAGCGGCAAGGTCGTATTCTATGCCGTAGGCCTTGCACACCTCCTGGCAGAGGACGGTCTGGTAGACGGCCTCCGCGCCGCAGGCTATACCGTAGAGCCGGTGGAATACAAGAAGTAATCGATCCCACAAAGGGGCCGGTTCGGAACATCCCGAACCGCCCCCTGTTATTTAGGTGATGAGTTAATAGCGGGTGGCAACTTCCGGTTTATGGAGCTGTTTGCGTACCTGCACACGCCCGAGTCCGTAGTGGCGGACGCCTCTGTCCGCCTTCGGCACCAATGGTTTGCACATGGTGATGATCAGCGGGTGTCTAATACTATTTTTCAATGAAAAGTAGACACTTTTCATTGAAGCTTTTGTGCCGCAAGTGGCACAAAAGACGTCTCATACAAGTTTCTACGCCCTTACGGGCTATAAAAAGTAGCCATTTCCAATGTCTACTTTTTAAAGAAACTTGGTATAAGGAGAAGGCATTGGTGCCTGCAAACCTTAAACTGCTCGACCGATGACATACATCTCTTGTCCTTCTGTCCGGGGAAGATGTCCACAATAGGGGGAAGAGGGTAAAATGGCACTATATTCAGCAGACTCTAAATACTGAGCCCCTCGAAGAAAGTGTCGAAGGTGCAATTATAGATCTCGCGGAGAGCGATCAGCACACTGATTCGGATGTTCAGCTCTCCCCGTTCGTATTTCTCATAGGTGGTTCTGCCAATGTCGCAGCCCCTTAACTGAAGCTCTGCACACAGCTTTTCCTGAGATAGATTTTTGTCCAGACGGAGTCTGCGGAGGTTATCGCCCATACACCGATCCCGACGCAGTTTTTGTTCCATTACTTCAACTCCTCAAAAACAGTCTTGCGTATAGTCATATTCTATGATATAATTCTCACGAACATTGACCGCTATACTGGTCAAAAAATGAGGAGGAATACAATGGATTTACAAAAAGTGTTGGAAGAAGTTGCAAGGAATCATGGAATCACAGTAGAAGAGGTACGTCGAGAAATGCAACAGGCACTGGATACAGCATGGGAACAGCCGGCAGAAACACCCATAGGGGAAAGCAGACGGAAGGAACTATCACCGGACCATACTGCACCCGGTCCCGAGCAGTTCATACAGTACATAGTTGACCACATGAAGTAGTCCATATATCTACAGAAAAATCCGCACTGTATTTGGAAATTCCTTATACAGTGCGGATTTGCTTTTTACCGTGAGATGGGATCAGCGATCCTCGTAGAAGACCTTCATGCCCTTGTAGGTCATGTAGGTGTCCAGCTTGGAGACCAGCTCCATGGGAGCGTGCATGGACAGGACGGGGACGCCTGCGTCTACGGTCTCGATGTTGCGGTTGGCCATATAGCAGGCTACGGTGCCGCCGCCGCCCTGGTCTACCTTGCCCAGCTCGCCGGTCTGCCAGATCACGTCGTTCTTGGCGAAGAGGGTGCGGACATAGCCCATGACCTCGGCTGCTGCATCGGAGGAGCCGGACTTGCCACGGGAGCCGGTGTACTTGAAGATGCCGGTGCCGTAGTTGATACGGGTGTTGTTGCGGCGGTCGCAGGTCTCGGCATAGAGGGGATCGAAGGCATTGCTTACGTCAGCAGACAGGCAGAAGGAATTCTCGAAGCAACGGCGCAGGGAAGCACCGGTAGCCTCACACAGATCTGCCATAAAGGTCTCGAAGTAGTCGCTCTGCATACCGGAGATACCGTTGGAGCCCACCTCTTCCTTATCGGCCAGGACACAGACAGCGGTCTTGGCAGGGGTGCTCAGCTCTAAGAGGGGCTTAAAGGAAGCAAATGCACAGACTCTGTCATCATGGCCGTAGGCGGCAATGAGGCTGCGGTCGAAGCCTACCTCACGGGCAGGGCCTGCAGGGACCATGGTCAGCTCAGCAGAGAGGAAGTCCTCTTCGATGAGACCGTACTTCTCGTTCAGCAGGAGCATGGTAGCGAACTTGATGCGGTCACTGCCCTCGTCCTCTGCCAGGGGCTTGGAGCCTAAGAGGATGTTCAGGTTCTCACCGGTGATGCCGTCTGCCATGGTCTTGCGCATCTGATCTGCAGACAGATGGATCAGCAGGTCGGTAATGCAGAAGATGGGATCTGTGGGATCTTCACCAACGGTGATCTTGAGAACGGTGCCGTCTTTCTTATAAACTACGCCGTGGAGAGCCAGGGGAGTGGTGGTCCACTGGTACTTCTTGATGCCGCCGTAGTAGTGGGTCTTGAAGTAGGACATCTCAGCCTCTTCATACAGGGGATTGGGCTTGAGATCCAGACGGGGAGAGTCGATGTGGGAGGCACAGATGTGGGTACCTTCGTTCAGGGACTTCTCACCGATGACGGCGAAGATCACGGCCTTCTTGTGGTTGTTGCCGTAGACACGGTCGCCGGGCTTCAACTCCATGCCGGGGACCAGGGGCTTAAAGCCGTGCTTCTCTGCCTCTGCGATGGTCCATTCCACTGCTTCACGCTCGATCTTGCAGGTGGAGATAAAGTCCATATACTCCCTGCAGTAGGGCTCCATAGCGGCCAGGTCCTCGGTGCTAATGCGGTCATAGCCGTTCTTGGGGGTGTTCAGAATGGACTTACGCTGTTCTTCAAATTTCTTTTCTTCCATGGTGGATACTCCTTTATGAAAATTTGTTTTGACATTGGTAATAAACTCTGCACAGACCTTTTCGAACTGTGTTAACTCTACAGCGGAGTTGAGAGTATGGTCTGCCATTTGGGCAAAGCTCTCATTGCTCTTCTGGGCACGGATCCGCAGGAGGGCGTATTCCTCGGATATTTGATCCCGTTTGACCAGGCGATCCACACGGACCTCCTCCGGGGCGGTAACAGCAACTGTGGTATGGCACAGCTCTGCCATTCCGCTTTCAAAGAGGGCAATGGCATCAATAGCCACCAGGTCTGCACCCTCTGCACGGCGGAGGACCTCCTCCTTGATATAGCGGTGGGTAATGCGGTTGAGGAGCTGCAGCTTGCCCTCATCCCGAAAGACTATGGTGCCCAGAGCCTTGCGATCCAATACACCGTCAGCAAAGGCCGTGGGGAATTGACCCTGCAATTCTCCCAGCATATGTGCATCTCTCTCTAACAGCTCATGGTACAGGGCATCGCAATCCAGGGAGAGGAAGCCCTGTGCCTCTGCGGCTCTTAGCAGGGTGGTCTTGCCACAGCCGGTGCCTCCTGTAATGCCGAGGATTATCATAGGACCTCCTCCGCATCAATGATGCAGAAGCCGGCGGCCTTCTTAAGGCGGTTGCCGATGGCGTAGGCTACGCCTCCGCCTTGGGGGCAACGGGCGAAGATCCGACGGATCTCTGCCTTGTCTAACTGTCGCAGAGCGGAGAAAAGCCCTGCTGACAGGCTGGAAACATTCTCCAAATAGCCGTAGGCGGTGGGATTGCAGCCTGTAAAGAGGGGAAGCTCCTCTCCAAAGCACAGGACCGCATCTCCCTCTCTAAATTCTCGGCGGATATATTGGGCGGCGGCTTCACTGCTGCCGTTTATGATGATCACATCTGCCGCGGGGGAATAGTGGATGTACTTCATCCCCGGGGCACGGGGAGCAACATCCGGGGGAAGCTCCCCTAAAACAGCGGGATCTACCTCTAATTCTCCCAGAGATTCCGTCAGCTCCTCCGGGGTGATCCCACCGGGACGGAGAAGTCGGGGGACATCTGTGGTCAGGTCGATGATGGTGGATTCTACACCTACGGCACAGGGGCCGCCGTCAATAATGGCGGCAATCTTGCCATCCAGGTCATGGAGCACATGGGCCGCGGTGGTGGTAGAGGGCTTGCCGGAAAGGTTGGCAGAGGGTGCGGCAATGGGCACTCCCGATAGGCGGATCAGAGTCCGTGTAGCCTCGTGAGCAGGACAGCGAACACCTACGGTGTCCAAGCCGGCAACGGTTTTCTTGGGGACGATATCCTTAACAGGGAGGATCATGGTCAGAGGACCGGGCCAGTACCGCTCTGCCAGCCGCCATGCGGTCTCCGGGATGCTGTGGCAGATGGCTTCCATTTCCTTGGGCTCCGCAATATGGAGGATGAAGGGGTTGTCCTTGGGTCTGCCCTTGGCTTCGTAGATCTTACCTACGGCCTCAGGGTCCAGACCGTTGGCACCTAAGCCATAGACGGTTTCCGTGGGAATGCCCACACATTCGCCCCTGCGGATGAGACCTGCGGCATAGGCAAGGTCCTCACGGCTGTCCCCTCGGAGCATTTGGGTTTTCATTTACTCACCGCTTTCTCTCAATTTCTCTGCCTGGTCTGCGGCGATCAGGGCATCAATGATCTCGTCTAAATCTCCGTTCATAACGGAGTCGAGCTTGTACAGGGTCAGGCCGATACGGTGATCGGTTACACGGCTCTGGGGGAAGTTGTAGGTGCGGATCTTCTCGTTCCGCATGCCGCTGCCAACCTGGGACTTCCGTTGTCCGGAATAGGCGGCCTCGATCCGCTCCTGCTCTATTTGGTAGAGCTTGGAGGACAGCATCATCATGCATTTTTCGCGGTTCTGGAACTGGCTCCGTTCCTCCTGGCAGGCTACCACGATGCCTGTGGGCTTGTGGAGGAGCCGGACAGCGGAGGAGGTCTTGTTAATATGCTGACCGCCTGCACCGGAGGAGCGGTAGACCTGCATTTCGATATCCTCGGGACGGATATCTACGTCTGCCTCCTCCATCTCCGGCAGGACCGCCACGGTTGCGGTGGAGGTGTGGACTCTGCCGCCGGATTCTGTTTCCGGCACACGCTGAACACGGTGGACACCGGATTCAAACTTGAAACGGGAATAGGCTCCGCTGCCTCGGATCTCGAAGTCTGCTTCCTTGACACCGCCCAACTCGGTCTCGGTGTAGTTGAGGAGTTGGACGCTCCAATTCCTGGAGGCGGCATAGAGCTGGTACATGCGGAACAGACTATGGGCAAAGAGAGCACTTTCCTCTCCACCCACACCTCCGCGGATCTCCACAATGACACTCTTGTCGTCATTGGGATCCTTGGGGAGGAGGAGAATTTTCAGCTCCTCCTCTAAACGGGCACAGTTTTCCTTGGCGGCGGCATATTCCTCCTGGCACAGCTCCTTTATTTCGGGGTCTGTTTGCCCTGTCATAAGCTCCAGAGCATCGGCCATATCCTGCTGAGAGCGGAGGTAGCCACGGTAGACCTCTACCACGGGGGCAAGGTCCTTCTGCTCCTTTAGGTAGGCGGCGGCCTTCTTGGGATCGGCGAAGAAGTCCGGCTGTTCCGCCCGAGCACCGATCTCAATATATTTTTCTTCTACAAGGCGAAGCTTGTCAAGCATATTTTGATCCATAATAATTCCTCGTTACTGAGCTTGGTATAGGTTAAAGATGACCTCGGCACGGTCTTTGAGAGCTTGGGTCTGCTCCAGGGCTTGGGCGGCATCCTTGGTGATGCGCCACAGGTGAGGGGTCATGGACAGGAGATTCCGTACCTGTCTGTTCTCGTTGACAGAGAAGTCAAAGGTCAGAGTCTCGCTGTGAATATGGGCGAAGCCCTCTAAGATGGGCCGTAGATTCTTTTCCTTATCCACCAGGGTGGGGTAGATGATCTTCTTTAAATTGGTTAAATGGGACTTTCCTGCCAGGACCTGCACAAAGAGCCCGCCGGGCCGTAGGACCCGTCTGTATTCCTCCTCCATAGTCAGGGCGAACATGGACAGGAGACAGTCGAAGCTGTTGTCTGCAAAGGGCAGGTGAGAGGCAGTGGCAGTGAGCCACAGGCTGTCCTTGTATTTGGCGGCGGCACAACGGACCGCCTCCTTGGAAATGTCGATGCCTACCCGATTGGGAATGTGGGTCAAATGAGACAGATAATAGCCCTCGCCGCAACCGACATCCAGAATGTCTTGACCATGGGGACAGTGAACTGTGACCAGCTCCCTTAGGGTCTCCCCAATGGGAGCATAGAATCCCGATTCCAGAAATTCCCGACGGGCCAGGACCATATCACGGGTGTCCCCGGGGTTCAGAGAGTGCTTCTGCTGAACGGTGAGCAGGTTCGTATAGCCCTGTCGTGCCACGTCGAAGGCGTGACCGTCTTCGCAATGCCAGCTTTTGGCATCACGGATCAGGGGCTTTTTACAAAGGGGACAAATTACCATAGAAAAGTCCTTCCTTTTGGATATACTAAGGCAGAGTGAAAGATGGGAAGTGGTGAATGTGAGATTTGTTTGCAGGGTGTTGCTGATCTTGGGACTGTTACCTCTCATGGGGCTGTGCTCCGTGAAGGGGGAAGAGAAGAAATATGTTGCCATCACCTTTGATGACGGGCCCTCGGGCCATTATACCGCAGAGCTGCTGGAGGGCTTGGAGGAACGGGGGGTAAAAGCTACCTTCTTCCTCTGTGGGTATCGGGTGGATCAATTCCCCACTCTCACGAGGCGGATCGCAGAAGCAGGACACGAGATCGGCACCCACAGTGACAGACATAAGTTCTTTAGCGAAATGAGCCCTAAGGAGCTGTGCAAGGATCTGACCGCCTCTGTAGACAAGCTGCGGCAGGTCACGGGGCAGGAGCCGACCCTGTTGCGGCCTCCCGGAGGGATCTATGACAGGAAGAGCCTGCGTCAAACCACCTGTGCGGATCTACCTATTATTCTGTGGTCCGTAGATCCTGATGATTGGTGCTGTAATAACAGCAGTACCGTTGTGAAAAGGGTATTAAACAAGGTAGAGGACGGAGATATCATCCTCCTCCACGATATGTCAGAGTCCAGTGTAAAGGCGGCCCTTACGATCATTGACCGCTTGCAGGAACAGGGTTACACCTTCCTGACGGTATCCCGGCTTGCACAGCAGTCGGGGACGGAATTAGAAGGCGGAAAGGTCTATTACTGCTTCTGAGCCATAAAACTGCGGATCTCGCCTTCCGCAGCCATAACAGAGCCCTGGACGAAGTTAGGCTTACCGCCGCCGCGGCCTTGGAGGGCGGCGTTGAGCTCCTTGACAAAGGGGCGGAGGTCTGTGTCCTTGGAGCCTATGGCGTAGGCGTAGCCCTCCTCCTTCTTGGAGAATACGGCACAGATGCCTGTGACACCTTGCAGGATCGCATCACAGAGACGTCGAGTGGAATCCGGGGAGAGCCCCTCTTCAAAGAGGAGGGGGGAAGCCTGTTCCTTTAGGGCCTCGGCCTTTAAGGCAAAGAGTTGATTTTCAAGGAGGACGCAGCGGGCCTTGCTTTGGGTCAACTCCTCTCCTTGTCTCCTCACATAGTCGGCGGTCTTGTCCGGCTTGGCAGAGAGGAGGGCGGAGATCCGACGGTTCTGCTCGTTGACGGTGTTGAGCCACTGCAGGGCCTTCTTACCGCAGAGGAGCTCTACACGGGAGCCGTTATGGAACTTGGTAGTGGACAGGAGCTTAATGAGGCCGATCTCTCCGCTGTGAGCCACATGGAGACCGCAACAGGCACAGAGGTCCACCTCTGCAAACTGCACCAGACGGACCCGGCCCTCGATCTCCTTCTTACTGCGGTAGGACAGGGTCTTGAGGGTCTCTCTGTCCGGGTAGAAAATATGACAGGGGATGTTGCGGTAAATGGCCTCGTTGGCGGCGGCTTCGATCTCCATAAGGGTAGGATAATCCAGCTCACCGCTGAAGTCAATGGTAATGACCTCACTGCCCATATGGAAGCCTACGTTATCATAGCCGAAACGGCTGTGAACGATGCCGGAAACCAGCTGTTCCCCGGAATGATGCTGCATGAGCATAAAGCGACGATCCCAGTCGATCTGTCCATGGACGGCAGAACCAACCTCTAAGGGACGGTCACAGGTGTGGACCACGGTACCCTCAAGATCCACTACATCCAGAACCTTGGCCCCGCCTAAAATGCCGGTGTCAAAGGGCTGACCGCCTCCTGTGGGATAGAACACGGTTCGATCCAAGGTTACGGCATAGCCCCCCTTGACCTCCCGGCAGGAAAGGACGGTAGCATCCATTTCTTTCAAATAAGGATCCGCATAATATAATTTCTCCGTAGCCATAGAGCAACCTCCCTGTATCTGTAGAAAAAAGCTTTCGGCAAGCCGTATTTCTGCTATTATACCAAATCTACCCCCTAAAAGGCAAGAGGAAAGAGAAAAATACTCCGAGAAAGTCTGCAGATGCCACGTCTTTGGCAAGAGAAAGAGGGAGCCGGAAACGGTGCAACACATCCATCCTGATGCTGACGGCAAAATCCGATGTCCGGGATCGGATCGCGGGACTCAACGCAGGTGCGGATTATTATTTGACCAAGCCCTTTGACTCCGGGGAGCTTCTGGCCGGTATCAATGCCCTCCTGCGGCGGCAGGAGGGACAGGTCAATGAGGTGGTGTTTGGGAATACGGTCTTGGATCTTAGCACCGGCATACTCCTCTGTGATGGAAAGAATGTCCGTCTGACTGCCAAGGAATTTGATGTTATGCGGTTGCTCCTTCGTGCCGGGAAACGGAATCTGTCCAAAGCGGCCATACTGTCCCATATTTGGGGGTTGGAATCCAATGCAGTGGAAAACCATGTGGAGGTCTGTGTGGCGATCCTGCGGAAGCGACTGAGCAGTATTGGCTCCAATGTGCGAATTCGTGCGATCCGTGGGATGGGATACCATCTGGAGGTGGCAGAGAGTTGATCAGAAAGCTCAGGATCAAATTTGTTTGTGTCATTATGACCATAGCCGCTGTTATGGTCGGAGGAATTCTGGGAGTGTTCGTTTACTTTACCCTTACGGGTATGAAAATGCAGAGCATGAATATGATGATGGCCATATCATCTGCACCCTTTCGCAAGGGATTTCCCGGAAAAACGGAAGGCGATGAGATACGTCTCCCCTTCTTTACGGTGGAGATCGGAGTTGACGGAGAGCCGGTCGTTACGGGGGGTGACTATTTTGATCTGTCGGATCAAGGCTCTCTGCAAATAATCGTAGACATTGCCTTGGGATCCGAGGAAAAATCCGGGGAATTAAAGGAGCATAATCTCCGATATCTGAAGACCATGACACCCAAAGGGCAGTCTGTTGTTTTCGCCGATACAACGACAGAAGCGGCCACCGGGCAAAGTCTGATCTATTACTCCGTTTTGATCTTCGGTGCGGCTATGGTAGTGTTTTTGGGAATTAGCATTCTCCTTTCCCGATGGGTCATTAAACCGGTGGAAAAGGCATGGGATCAGCAACGGCAATTTGTGGCAGATGCTTCCCATGAGCTCCATTACCTCCGTTCTGACCATTCTCTTAGGCGGGATCGCGGCCATCTCTCTGGTTGTTGGCGGTATCGGCATTATGAATATTATGCTGGTCACCGTTACGGAGCGGACCCGTGAGATCGGTATCCGTAAGGCCATCGGCGCCGGGCGGGGAACCATTCTCAGCCAGTTCCTTATGGAAGCCGTTGTGCTGTGTATGCTGGGTTGCGGCTTAGGTATCTTCCTAAGCTGGGCGATCCTGCAGATGGTATCTACAGTGGTTTCCGGCTTGGATATGACCTTTACGCCGGATGGCGGCGTGGTGCTGGTTGCTGTTGCATTCTGCTTCTTTATCGGTGTGGTGACCCTTCAGGCAGCTGCAAAGGAAGGAAGCTACGGCATTATTCGGATCGGGTAGGGGAATGAGCTTCTTTGGCAGGTGATCGTAGCGGAATGAACCTTGCGGTGCCGACACAGTCGGCACCGCAAAAAGTGCTTTTTCATGAACACTGATAAGAATTAACGGAGGATAAAACATGAAGGTTAGAACCATAGGGATCCTGTGGATCCTTGCTATAATGTTTACGCTTTGGGGATGCGGAGAGGAGGAGATTACCACTCTGACAGGAATGATGGTTTCCCTGGACGGAACCACCCTGTCCGTTATGGAAACCGACGGAACCAAGCTCGGTGGTAATTTGGACTTGTAATTGTGATGAGGAGATGATATAATAAAATGTACTCGTTGAGATCGAGAATCGGAATATTCGGATGCGTAGGAGAGGGAAGGAACGATGATGAATGGGGCTTTATCTGTTATTTACGGTGTGGTCGCTCTGCTGTCTGCACTGCTTTTTATAGGGTATTTTCTCCTTGACAAAAAGAAGAATCATCTGTTTATGGCACTGTTTTTCTGTGTTGCACTATCCAACGGCGGGTATTTCCTGCTGTCGGTTTGCAGATCCCTGACAGTAGCCAAGGTGGCCAATGTGCTGTCTTATTTCGGAGGAGCCTTCTCTATGCTTGTGATGCTGCTGATCATCTGTAATGTATGTCAGGTGGGAGGAGGGAAACGCCTCACTTGGATCCTGTCCGGGATCAGCACGGTGTTCTTCGCTCTTGCAGCAAGCGGTGATTGGATGGGGTTGTATTATCGGTCTGTTTCCCTTGCGGTGGTGGAGGGGACTAGCTATTTAGTAAAGGAGTATGGGCCCCTTCACGGATTATACGCATTGTACTTAGGGTCCTATGTGATTGCGATGCTGTTGTGCATCGGCTATGCAAACAAGGCCAAGCGATTGGCCTCCCCCCAGTACACCGTGTTCCTGCTGGTTACGGTGCTGTTAAATGTATGTGTGTGGCTGGTAGAACAGTTTATTCGGGAGAGGTTTGAGTTCCTGTCCGTATCCTATATCATAACGGCAGTTTTGCTGCTTCTGATCTACAATATGCTCTTCGACTACGGGATCATTCAACCGGGGACGGGAGTATTGAGCGTGCAGATGCTGACCCAACTGAACACCCGGCAGGTCAACCCCGGAGCCTTGCCTCCCGGTATGGAGGATATGTTCCGTAGCTTTGCAGAGAGGGCCAAGGCCCTGTCTGTTGCAGAACGACGGATCTTGAATTACTACATAGACGGTCACGATATTGGGGAGGTCCCGGAGCTCGCCTTTATCAGTATCCATACGGTGAAGAAGCACAATCGCAGTATTTATCAGAAGCTGGACATTGGCTCCCGTGATGAGCTCATGCTCTATATCGAGCTGTTCCGCTGCTGTGGGCGGTTGGATGAAATCACCGGGGAGATCCCACCGGAAATGGAAGAATAGGAAAAACGCACAAGTGATGCATTGGTCACTTGTGCGTTTTGCACAGTATCCCGAGGATACTTTTGCCAAAAAGTATTCTTGGGACCATTGTCTTTGCCAAAATTACCCATTAAAATGGAATCGTCAGATAACGAAAGGAGGGTTGCGTATTGAGAAAATTGGTGGAAGCGGTGCTTGAGGATCTGTCATCCCGGGAGGTATTCCTGTTCCGGGTCATCTGCGGAAGCTGTGGGGCGGAGTACGGCAACAGGCCTATGCGGTTTTCCAAGGCAGAGCTGTCTCTTAGCTCACAGGGAGAGCGGATCATCTACAATGTGCTCTATGAGCAGGAATTCCAAACCGCCAAGCAAATAGCGATCCGCAATGCGGCGGAGCAAATGAACTACTGTCCTGTATGCAGACGGCTGGTGTGCAACCAATGCTTCCTGATCTGTGAGGATCTGGATCTATGCAAGCAATGTGCGATCCGGCTGGAGCAACGGGGGAATCCGGTGCTGACCCCTTTCCTTGAGGCAAACTGAGGGGAAGGATAAATCTGACAAGAATCCCATTCAATGATCCCATAATCAAACAATAAGGAGGAAATGAACATGGCAAAACATAATTGTGCAATTTGCGGAGCAGAGGTAGGTCTGCTGTCGGAGCAGAAGCTGGTAGACGGAAGCTTCATCTGCAGGAAGGTATGCAGCAAGAAGACCTTTAAGATCTTCGACAAGGTGGAGGCAACCCTGGGGGATGTGACCAATCATATTGAGCAGGTGGATAAAGGCACCAAGATCTGGAATGAGTTACTCCTGCCTCTGAAGAAAGCCAAGAACAAGGAAGAAAAACTGAAGTGCTTCGGCGTGGGTAGCACGCTCCTGTATGTTTCTCCCTCTACCGGGCTGGTTGCAGTGGTTGAAACCCGGCGGAAGATCTTCATTTTCGGCAAGACGCAGCTTGCCTGCGTCTATCGGCTGGCTGATCTGGTTCAGTATGATTATGAAGAAGAATCGGTCAAAAACTCTGAGGGGAAAATGGAGACCAAGGAGTACTGCTACATGGTGTTCAAGGACACTGTCGGCATGTATGGATTCCGCTTGGAGGTGGCCAACAGCAAGAGCTACGAGAGTATGGCAAAATACTTCGACACCCTATTCGGCATTCAGAAGACTCTGGGCAATTCCATCAAGAATGCAAAGCGGCAGATCAATGCCATCAAGGCCTTTGCCGGGGCTGTGAAGGCAGCAAAGGATGGAACCCTGGATGAGGCACAGGCAACAAATACTATGGGTGCTCTGGATGCCTCTGTTTACGGCGATAGAACACAGTGGATCGCCAAGGCCGATGCGGCATTGGCACCCTATGAGCAATAACGGGAAGATATAAGAAAGGAGTCAAGAGAAATGAAGAACAAGTTAAGGATCATAGCCCTGCTCCTTGCAATGGTGATGATGATCTCCCTGGTAGGCTGTGGCGGTGAGAAGGAGCCCACTGAGGCAACTACCCAGCCTACAGAAGCCACAAAGGGGAATGAGGATCCCACAACGGAGCCTCCTGCAACCCAGCCCTCTGAGACGGAGCCTGAGGAGGATCTGGCAGTCCATGAAAACACCTTCTTTACAGTCAGGTATAAGGAGGAAGACGGCTGGACCATGACTGAGGACGATTTCTACATGAGTGAAAGCGGCGGCAATGCAGACCTGCAGATTTTAGGTGCAGACGGATATGCGGAGATCCTGGTGGATATCTCTGCCTATGAGGAAGATCACGAGGCCTTCCGTGAGACGATGTATAATTATGGCATTGATGCAAAGGCCTATGTTGCAGGCAGCGTGGAGACAGTGACAGTGGGCGGTCAGCCCATGCTTTATGTGGATAAGGACAATGGTGAGCGTTATTTCTTCGGTCGGAATGAGGCCGCCGGTGTGACCTATACCATCGGTGCAGAGAACTGGGCGGATCCCCGGGTTCCTGCTCTTGTGGAGAACATCACCTGTACTGCTTCCGGGACGGACAATGTGGATCCTCCCTGGTACTGGGAGGGAGAGCCCATCTCCGGCACCACAGTCAGTCAGACCGTTGGCACCCATACGCTGACTGCTCAGTTCCTGCCTATGACGGAGCCTCTGATTACCTACGAAACCTTCAATCACGATATTGCGGTAGTTGGTGACAAGGTTTACCTCCTCAGCGACTATGCTCTGTACCGGTATGCTTACGACGGTGCGTCCTTGACCCTTGAGAAGGAGATCCCTCTGGACAACGAGTATGAGGTCCTGGAAAAGGGAGCAGATGGCAACATCATTCTGTCCAGCTTCATGGAGCCTGTGATCGGACATAATGGGGAAGCTGTTCAGTTCTCCTACGAGGGACCCGAAAAGTTTACCGTTGCACCCGGCGGTACCTGGGGTATCAGCTGGTTCTATTCCGGCGAGGATTGCCAGCTGTATTCCTTCCATGACGGTGCATTGACAGGCAGTCCCTTCCCCTTCCCCGAGGTGGAGAGCATCAGCAGTGTCACCATCGACACCAACTACATCTTGGTAAGCGGTTCCTCTGTGGAGGATAACGAGCAGTACATCTTCGCATACGATTACGCCGGTGAGCTGATGCTGAAGCTGGGCGGAGAGCCCGGTGGCTTCGGTCTTGGATCCATTACCTACGCAGTCAGCACAGACAATGGCTTCCTGGCTCTGGACGGCAATATGCGTGAGGTGGTTCTTTGGACAGCGGACGGCACCTGGATCGGTGCGGTGGATGACGGTGATCTCTTCGGTACCGACTATCCCTGGATCGCTGCTGCTGATACGGCACCTGACGGCAGCATTTTGATCGTCATGAGCGAGAGCCGTCCGGATGAATCTGCAGATGAGGTGGTTGTATTTAAGCTCTCCGGCTTTTAATACTATTGTGAATATAAGGAGAGATGAAACATGAAAATACGAATTCTATCCCTTCTGCTTGTCCTGTGTCTGTTCTGCGGGATGGTTCTGCAGCTTATCCCCGGCATCTACGCCGCCACCACAGGCGAACTCAGTGACAGCATAAGTTGGGACCTGGACAAGGCAACAGGCCTGCTTACCATTTCCGGCACAGGCACCATGCCCAACTGGACAGATAGCGGCGAGGCTCCCCCCTGGTACGACCAACGGACAAGTATTCGGTCACTGATCGTCTCATCCGGCATAACCACCGTAGGCAGCAATGCCTTCAAGGGCTGCACCTATCTGACCTCTGTGATCCTTCCGGACGGGATAACCGCCATCGGCGACTCCGCTTTCTATGCCTGCACGCTCTCCTCTTCTTTTACCATGCCGAGCAGCGTAAGCACCATCGGCAATTCTGCCTTTTATGGAAGCAGACTGACCTCTGTAGCCATCCCCAGTGGCGTAAGTGCCATCGGCGATTATACTTTCTACGGCTGTAACCGTCTGAGCTCCGTGGAGATTCCGGACAGCGTAAAGACCATCGGAACAGAAGCCTTCTACGGCTGCGAGCGTCTGCTATCCGTGACGATCCCGGACGGTGTAAGCTCCATCGGCGATCGTGCCTTCTACGGCTGTACCCGTCTGTCCTCTGTATCGCTCCCCAATAGCGTGAGCACCATGGGGGTCTCTGCATTCCGGAAATGCACTGCTCTGACCTCTGTGACCATACCGAACAAGGTAGAGGTCCTCAGTGACAGTGTTTTCAGGAACTGCAGCGGCTTAGAATCCGTAACCATTCCGGAGGGCGTAAGCTATATCGATCGTTGTGCCTTCTATGATTGTGCCGCCTTGACTTCTGTGACTCTCCCCGGCAGTGTGGAGACCATCGACTACCGTGCCTTCCATGGCTGTGTGGGGCTGGAAAGCATTTATATCCTGAATCCCACCTGCCGGTTCTACGACGAGAAGGAAACTCTGTCTCTGTGCGAAACCGGAAAGCTCTACGGCTATGACAATTCCACGGCGGAAGCCTTTGCTCTGAAGTATGGCTATACCTTCATCCCCCTATCCTCCTATCCGGAGCCGGATGAGAGTATTGTGATCTACCATTCCTTGAATCTTGCCAGTGACATCTCTATCAACTATATGGTCAATGCAGAGCTGTTAGGGGACTACGACAGCTGTTCCATGGAGACAATTGTCCCCATTTATGAGGGAGACCTCTGGATGGGCTACCAAACCTTCACCCTTTCGCCGGTTCTGAATGGGAATTATTACTACTTCACACTGGACGGCCTCCTGGCGATTCAGATGAATGATGTGGTAGAAGCAACCCTGTATCTGCAAAAGAATGGGGTGGAATATGCTTCCCAAACGGACTTCTACAGCATTGCCACATACGCCTACAGCCAGCTTGGGAAGGAAGGCGTTTCCACGGAGCTTAAGAGGATCTGTGCAGATCTTCTCCAGTACGGGGCTAAGGCTCAGATCTTTAAGGGCTACCGCACAGATGCCCTTGCGGATGAAGCCATGACACAGGAGCAAAAGGCTTATCTCACGGACCTAAATACAGTGACCTTTAACAATTTCAGTGCAACACTGGATGATATACAGGATCCTGTTATTTCCTGGGTAGGGAAGGCACTGAGCTTGGAATCCAAGGTCGTGGTGCGATTTATCGCAGATGCTTCTGCTTTTACAGGGGAATGGAGCAATGTTAGCCTGCGTGTGACCTATATAGACTCCGAGGGGGAGACGGTGGTCGCGGAATCCAGGGAGTTCAGCGAGGTAAATCAGGGGCAGTGGATCGCATTTGAATTTAGTGAACTCCGTGCCGCTGATCTGCGTTCCCTTCTTTCCGTGGCAGTTTATGAAGGGAATATGCGGATCTCTCCCACTGTACAATACAGTGTAGATTCCTACTGCAACGGGAAAACCGGAACCTTAGGCGAGCTGTGCAGAGCCATGATCGCTTATTCCGACAGTGCCTTGGCCTTCTTCGCAAAATAAAGGAAACAAAATGCAGCCTTCCAGGATCAAACCCACCACGAATGGGGCGGTTTGCTCAGACCTTATAAGGGGCATTACAGGCTTAGCCCCTAAAGAAGCATTGAAATACACTTACAGACCGCCCCCAAGGCGGTCTGTTTTTTATGATACAAATCGCCCTTGCGGATATTTGTCATAGAGACCTCTGCAAAGAATTCTGTGCAGCAGCATTTGTAACTTTGCAGAGAAAAATCTTTATAAAAATACAGATTAAAGGGCTGGAAAACCTTTCTATTCTGTGATACAGTATAAGAGAATCCATCCTGCAGCTCCCTCGGGCAATGTCTCCTTCCTGTTTGCTCTGTGGGGTACTGCAATGAATTGGATCATAGTAAAACAGAAAGGATGAATGGAATGAAACGTTTATTAGGTCTTGCTTTAGTTTTGGCTCTGCTTCTGAGCCTGGGCAGCAGCGCAGCAGAGAAAGAGAGCAGAGGGGTCAGCTTAACCACGGACAAGGCCCTCTTTCAAACTCTGACTCTCTCTGCTATGCCTGCAGTAGAGGCAGCGGTTCAGGCCGGAAACTACAGCTTGGCAAAGGAGCAGCTGCTGCAGTATTATACAGAGAAATTCCGCACCCTGGATACCGTTCCCGGGAGTGCAGTGAGAAATGCCATGATTTATTTGGCACAGAAGCAGACCTTTGCTTTTTCTGAGCCTTATTTGAGCTATGTGGACATAAAGGGAACGGAATATCAGCAATACTCTTTGAATCTGGTCGGCAATAAGACCGGTGTCTATGTGCTGTCCATGCTGGATAAGACCCAAGGAGAGATCCTTCTGCCCTCCCGAGAATCCGGGGCGATGGCTCCCAAACTAATCGTCACCTGTGCAGACAATAGCACGAAAACGCTGGAGCTGACTGCAGATACCTATGTTCGTGCCGGGAGCTACTCCTCTAAAAACTACGGAAGCACAGCAACACTTTACGTGCATGACGACTATTCCGGCACTGACCCCTTCGGGAATCATACCAAACGAGTCTATCTCCGCTTTAATAGCGCACAAATCCCCGGCAATGCCAAGAGTGTCACCCTATCACTGTATGCCAAGTGCTCCGGCGGAAGTGAGGCAGCCCTACGACTTCATGCATTTGGGGCCTACAATACCTCCTGGACAGAAAGCGGCTTAACCTGGGATTGGCTGCTAAAAAACAAAAGCCTGGCCCACTTCTCCTGGAACGGAATTCCCGGAGGCTTTACTTGGGTAGCACCGCAGGGTGTCCCTTCGGAATGGGCGCGGTTCAATGGCCGTTTTTACGAGGTTACTTCTCTGGTGCAGGCCGGAGTCAAGGCAGGGATAGGGTCTCAGGTCTACACAGACTACTTAAGCACTGCCAAGGAGCTTATGCTGGACTTTATCCGGGATGCAGGAGCGGGCACTCCCTCAAACACCCAAGGCTTAGAGCCTGCCAACCGCATGCTGGAATTTCCCTACATTTACAAGCAGCTTTTGGAAGGTGGCTTTCTGACCCCGGATGAAAACATAACACTCCTTTCCTGGGTCTACGATGAGTCCAATTATCTCAGTGACAAATCCCAGCTGTTCTCATCCCAAAATGAAGTCCTTAGCGATTTAGCCTACTATCACGGTTTCCGACATTTAACAGGCTTCTACCAAGCCTCGGGCTATTTCCCGGAATTCAAGGAAGCAAGCAAGTGGAGCAAAAACTATGCAGCGCGGCAGGATATCGTAGTAGATGCTCTGGTTTTGGAAGATGGCTCTTATAGCCAGATCACCTTCGGCTACCAGTCGGAAATGATCAATTGCGGTATTGTTCTTATCGCTGCTATGGATGCAGTGGGAGATCAGGTCTCTGCTCTTAAGATCAAGACAAGGCTCATCCGCCTTGCAGCATACTTGGTCAATTGCACTCAGCCGGACGGAAGCCTCCCCTACTGGGGACAGGGAGCACCTTCCCGAACGAAATCTGTGGTTCAGACGGTTCTGTCTGCTATCGGTAACAGCATGGATGGAGATCCTATGGTAGAGGAGCTGCGCCGCTTCGTCACCGGTGGAGAGAACATGGGGCTGGATACCCATGCACTCTACGATGTCAGCAAGGTAGCTGTGGATCGAACAGGTTGGAGCACGGAGGATACCATGCTCTTTATGAATGCCAAATGCGGCGGTAACCATGGTCATCGGGATGCCTTGGCTCTGCTGCTGTACTACCGTGGGCGGCAGCTTTTGACGGACACAGGCATGACCTCCTATGACAGTGCCCACACTCATTTCAATTGGCAGAATTCAACCACGCGATCCCACAACACCATTGAGGTAGATGGGAAAGCACAAACTCTCTATCAAAACCTCTTTGATGTAACAGATATGGGCAAAATTGCACTTTCCTCCAATCCTTCTGCCTCCGTCATTCGTTCTTGGTCGGATGCCAATAACAACAACATTTCCACTAAGAGTCTGTCCATGGATGGAGTCATAAACAATCAGGTCTACCATAGCACAGACTTCCGACACTACCGGGATGTGAGCTTCTTGAAGGCACTGGGAGATATTCTGTTTGTAACGGACAAAATCGTGCCCGGGGATAGTGCAACGCACAGCTACACTCAGAACTGGCACAGTGCCCCCTACTCTAATGCAAGTCTGGCAGCAGATGCCTACCATACAGGCAGAACCCACTTCTCCCAAGGTCCTAACCTGATCATTGCGCAGGCTCACGACAGCAGTGCAGATCCCATTACTGCCAACCTCCGGACAGGCTATGATTCCACTGCAGCCTCAAGCCCTACAAGCTACTTTGAGTATAAGCAAAGCAAAAGCGGCACAGTGACCTATCAAACCCTGCTCTACCCGGTGCAGGAGGGTGCTACAGTAACAGTAGAGCCTAAGAAGCTGACCATGTCCGGCACAGCAGATGCAACCGCTCTGGCTTCCCGAATCCTCGTGCAGGACAGCAGCCAACCGGAGCTCAAGGAGCTGTATCATTACCATTCCTTTGAGGAAACACCTTCCATTCGCAGCTTTGCCTCCTACACGACCAATGCAAGCACCGCTGTTCTGGCTCAGGGGGAAACGGGAATTTCCTTTGCAGCTCTCTTTGGGGGAAGCAGCCTCCGCAGTGCAAGCAGTCGGCTTCTCTCCACCTCCGCAACGGTTACAGATCTGTCGGCAACCATAAAAGGGAGCTGTCTTTCCCTGGAAAGCGAAGATGAAAACATTTACTACATTGGAATTGCCGCAAATCTCAACGGGCAGACTGTTGATAAAGTGCTGCTGAACGGAAATAGCGTTTCCTTTACGCAGGATACAGATGGCACTGTCCGGATTGGCAATTTCTACTTCCTGACCCATTTTGATCAGGGTGATCCTCTTTCAAGCAGCTCTGATTGGAGCGCAAAATACAGCACCGCTGCAGTGGATACAAGCACAGGACTTCTGAGTGGCAGCTTTAGCGGTCATGATCCTCAGATCTACACAGCCCTCACCTTAAACCACGAAATCAGAGAGGGGGACGTATTCGAGCTTCGCATTCGCAACAGCATTCACTCCGGAGCTTATACTCCCCTGCAAATTTTCTATACATCGGATTCCGACACCGGCTTTACGGCTAAGAAGGCCATGATGGACAAAGCCACCACCTATCCCTCCGAGGAATTTGTGACCATTCAGCTCCCCTTCCCCCTATCAGCTGTGGGACAAACTCTCAGTTCTTTCCGCATTGATATGGTCAATTCCAATAAAACAGATCCTGCCAATGGCAGCTACGCAGTTGATTATGTGTACATAGGTGCTGCAGAAAGTGCACCGTCGGTCCACAGCAAGGGCCTGCATTTCGATTTTACAGATACCCCTGCAGATCGCCTGCGGTATACCTGTGCAGTATACGGAGATCGAAACTATGATAGCGGCTACTGGGCAACCAATCAGGTTACAACCCAAAACATTCGCTTCCACCCTGAGGAAGGGCTGCTATCATACCAGCTTGCAGCGCAATCCAGCACCATCTATGTGCAAACCTGTGATTCTGAGCAAACGCTGTCCTGCAGACCCTTGTCCTATCTTCCCTCTGAGGGCGACTGCGTTCAGGTTCGCTTCAAGCTGGAGCATTTGCAGCCTGCCTCCGCCTCTTCTGTGTATATGCGCCTGTATTATATCAAGAACAATGGAACAGCAGGTGTCGTTGGTTCGGACTATACCTCTTTGACCAATCTGTCAGGAGAGCACTTTAACGGAGGCTTTATAACCATAACCGTCCCCATGGCCGAGAATTTCACCTCTGCGCAAGTGATCAATGCCATTCGCTTGCAGATCGGCAATTTGGCTCATGCAGAGGGACAAACAGGAACCGTTACAGTGGACTATATCAGCATTGGTCAGCCTGAAACCCTTCCGGAAAAGCCCCTGAAGAGCTTTACTGTGCGCTTTGTGGACAGCAATGGCCAGCTTCTTGCTACCCAAAGTGTAGAGGAAGGCCAAAGTGCAAGCTACAACGGAGTTCTCCCTGCAAAGGCTTACGATGAGCTTTCCCATTATACCTTCTGCGGTTGGGATGCAGACCTGAGTAATATTACGGCAGATACCATCTTCACCGCTCAGTTTACAGCCGAAGCCCATAGTTTTGGCTACAGCAATGCAACCGAGCAAACACACATTGCATCCTGCTCCTGTGGTTACAGCAGAGAAGAAGCCCACAGCTTTGCTGATAGCATTTGCCCCTGCGGAGAGCCGGAACTGTATGAAGCCATTCAAAACGACAGTTTGAAGCTCTATCACTCCCTAAATCTGGCATCAGACATTTCCGTGAATTACGTACTGCCCGCGGCTGCCTTAGAGGGCTTTGACATGGACACAGTCTATGTGGAATGCAGCTATATGGAATACGAGGGAAACGCAGAAACTCGAAAAGTAACCTTGCGCTTGCTGCCTACCCTGCGCGGTGGCTATTACTACTTCACGCTCAATGGACTTACTGCTGTGCACATGAGTAACCGTCTGCACGCAGTGCTCTATGGCACTCTTAACAGGCAGCCCTATTATTCCCCCGTTGATGAATACAGCATTGTTCAGTATGCCTGTGCTCAGCTTGCCAAGGAAAATGCAGGGGACAAACTCAAGACTCTTTGCGCAGACCTGCTCCGCTACGGCGCAGCTGCGCAGATCTACAAGAACTATCGTACCGATGCATTGGCAGATGGAGAGCTGACTGTAGAGCAGATTGCATATATGAGCAATCTAAGTGCAGTGGTCTTCGGCAACAACAATACCATTCTGGACGATTTGACAGACCCCACCATTACATGGGCGGGAAAGGCGCTGAATCTGGATTCTAAGGTCACTCTGAAATTTGTCATAGAAACCGGCTCTTATGCCGGCAAAGCAGAGGATTTGACCCTCCGAGTAAGCTTCACCAACATTGAAGGACAGAGGCAAACTGCAGTGCTGTCTAAATTCACCCCCTATGGCACGAGCGGCACTTGTTATGCCTTCGACTTTGACGGTCTGCTGGCAGCAGAGCTGAGGAGCGTAGTGGACGTGGCAGTTTATGCAGGAGATACTCAGCTTTCTCAGACCCTGCGCTATAGTGCCGACACCTACGGCAACGGCAAGTCCGGCAGCCTCCTGACCTTGTGCAAATGCCTGGTAGCCTACTCCGATTCCGCGCTGGCATATTTTACAAACTAATTATTAAGATTTCCTATAACGCCAAAAAGGGTTGCCTCGCCAAATGACGAGGCAACCCTTTTTCCATGCAGGCACTTTCCTCCCCGCGCAGCAAATTACAATTTGAAGATGTGTGTTTCTGCAAAAAAGTGCAAATATGCGAAAGCCGGTGCGATGTAGAGAAAAAGGGTGCTGCCTTCCAAAAGAAGACAGCACCCGGTATCATTCAGGAATTAGAACAGGTAGCTATACTTTTCCTTAACGGTAACGATAAATTCCTCGATACCCTCGGGGAGCTCACCTGCACCCAAGGTGACATCCTTGACCTCAAAGAGGCGGACACGGACCTTGCCGTTGTCCAAGAACAGGAAGCCTGCGTTCTCGGAATCCTCGAAGTCCTTCTCTGTCTGGAAGAGGGTGAATTTATCCTTACAGGGCTGTGCATCGTAGGGGCAGAAGGCGGTGCAGTTGCCGCACTCGTTGCACATCTTGTCGACGTGGAGGATCTGGGTTCTGCCATCGGCGAAGCGGATGACTACGTTGGCTCTGTTGGGGCAGACGTCGGCACAGTTCTGGCAGACGGTGTTGCAGCTCAGACAGCGGTTGCCCTCACAGGCTGCATCTGCTGCCATGGCAAGGGTGCCCTTCTTGGCAATGGCCTCTGCCTCTGTGGGGTAAGCATCGGCAGGAATGTCGTATTCGTACTTCTTGCCAATGACGGCTTGGGCGAAGGCGGCGGCATCTGCAATGCCCTCAACCACGGTAGCAGGTCCACGGAAGGCATCGCCTGCGGCAAAGACGCCGTCAATGTTGGTCATGAATGCGGGACGGCCCTTCTTATCCAACTCAATGCCGTTGGCGGTGAAGAGGCTGTCGTCAACCTGCTCGCCAACTGCGGAGATCACTAGATCGCAGTCGATCTCTACGGTCTCTCCCGTGGGAACGGGGCTCCGTCTTCCGGAGGCGTCCGGCTCACCCAGCTTCATCTTGTTGCAGATCAGCTTGCCGTCCTTCTGTGCAACGGGAGCCACCAGCTCCAGGAACTGTACGCCGTCTTCGATTGCCAGCTCCAGCTCTTCGGCATCGGCGGGCATATACTTCTTGGTACGGCGGTAGACCAGGGTAGAGGACTTGGCACCGGCACGCTTGGCTACACGGGCGGCATCCATAGCGGTGTTGCCGCCGCCGATGACGGCGACATGGCCCAGCTCGGAGATCTTGCCGGCCTTCATGTCTTCCATCCAGCCGATAACCCCACGGACATTGCCATCCAGATCCAGCTTGCCGGGCTTCCATGCGCCTACGGCGTAGAGAATGTGGGTATAACCCTGTGCCTTCAGCTCCTCTACAGAGGGAGCCTCGGTGTTCAGCTTGACCTCTGCACCGTATGCCAGCATGAGGGCGATATCCTTGTCGATAGCCTCGGCGGAAATACGGAACTCGGGGATCACGTGACGGACGATGCCGCCCAGCTTGTCGGTACGCTCAAAGATGGTGCAAGCAACACCGGCTCTGCCTAAGAAGTAGGCGGCGGCAATGCCGGTGGGGCCGCCGCCGATAATGGCGGCCTTCTTACCCTCTACGGGTTCGGGCTTGACGATGGAGGCCATGAGGGCATCATAGCCCTTCTCGGCGGCCAGGAGCTTGGTAGCACGGATCTGTATGGACTCCTCGTAGAAGTTACGGGAGCACTTGCCCATGCAACGGTGGGCACAGATGGTGCCGGTAATGAAGGGCAGGGGGTTCTTCTCGGCAATGAGCTTAAGGGCTTCGTTAAACAGGCCCTTCTTGCACAGCTCTACATACTCGGGGATATCCTGAGCAATGGGACAGCCGCCCTTACAGGGGGCAATATAGCAATCCAGCCAAGGCACTCTCTCCTCGTTCTTACGGGAAGGCAGGGGCTTAATGGGCTTGACATGGTGGTAGTCGGTGCGGCAGAACAGGGACATCTTGGCGATATCGTGGGTGTTGGTGCCCTCGAAGGCCTTGAATTCCATATCCTGTACCTTCTCGCACATCTGGACCAGGCGGTTGTATCCGCCGGGCTTGAGGATGGTGGTAGCAACGGTAATGGGCCAAATGCCTGCGGCGAAGAGCTCTGCACAGTTAAAGTACTCGGCACCGCCTGCGAAGGAGATCTTCATCTTGCCCTCGAACTGTGCGGAAATTCTACGGCACATTTCGATGGTCAGGGGGAAGAGGGCTCTGCCGGACATATACATCTCGTTATTGGGGAGCTCTCCACGGGTGGTATCTACGGGGAAGGTGTTGGACAGCTTGAGGCCGAATTCCAGACCGTTCTCGTCAGCCAGAGCCTGGAGACGCTCGAACATGGGAACGGCATCCTTCCACTGCAGGTCCTCGTTAAAGTGATGATCGTCAAATACGATGTAATCATAGCCCATGGAGTCCAGGATGCTCCGTGCATCGTGGTAGCCCAGGATGGTAGGGTTACACTTGACGAAGGTGTTGACCTTCTTCTCGGAGATCAGGTAGGAAGCGATCCGCTCGATCTCATCGGGGGGACAGCCGTGGAGGGTGGACAGGGTAACGGAACGGGAGACTCTGGGGGAGATGGCGGCAATGAAGTCAGCCTCCTCCGGGAACAGCTCCGTCAGAACTGCCTTGCACTCTGCGAAGACGGGAGCACGGGTGGCGTCCTTCATGGATTCGATGTAGTTGTCGATCTTCTCGCCCTTGATCCCTGCAAGGTCGTAGCCTACGGACATGTTGAATACGAAGCCGTCGGGGTCACCGTAGCCCCATACCTTGGCCATGACCTTAAGAGCACACCATGCCTTGATGTACTCATCCAGAGCCTGGCGGACTTCAAGCTCCGTGGACCATTCCTGGTTGTAGCCCTCGTCGTCTGCCAGGATGCAGGGACGGGGAACGCAGCGGGCCAGGTCCTCGCCGTCCATCTGCTGAACGGTCTTGACCTCGAAGAAACGGGCACCTGCTACGTAGGAAGCAATGATGTTCTGTGCCAGCTGGCTGTTGGGACCTGCGGCAGGGCCGAAGGGGGTCTCGATCTTCTCCCCGAAGATGGGGAGGGTCTTGTTGGGATCTGCCTTGTATTCCTTGTGAATACCGAAGATCTCCTTGTTGTTCTCACGCTCGGTAATGACCCAGCGCATCAAGTCCTTAAAGGGAATAGGATACATTCTTTCAGACATGGTGTTACCTCCAAAAGTGGTTTAGAATAAATATTTCGTCCAGAAGTGCTGGAGCACCAGGACAGCGGCAGAAAGACCGAACAAGGTCAGAATCGCAAGATACTCGCCCATATAGACAATGCCTGAGGGGAGGATCCAGAGGAAGGTGAGGAACAGGAAATACAGCCCGTAGATGCCGCAGGAGACTCCGTAGGTGCCGATGAGCAGATTCTTGCCGCCTTCGTCGTCCTTGTTGATCTTGCTCCAGGCGATGATACCTATGATCCCCTGAATGACGGTAGCTATCAGAGCAATGTACAGCAGGACATCTATGGCGTGTGTGGCATTGATGAAATCGTTATCAATAAGCAGTCGAATGCATCGGAGAATGGAGTAGAGGAAAAGCCAAAGCAAGGCCCATTTACAGAATCTTTCTCCCCTGGTCATGATCTGTTTCCTCCCTGCAATATCAGTAGGTGCAGTTGTTGAGAGCACCCCACAGCTTCTTGGATTCTTCCAGAATACGGGCGTTGACAGCCTCCTCGTCGATGCCTACCAGCTCACGGTCCTTCATAAGGAGCTTGCCGTTGGCAATGGTGGTCTGGCACTGTCTGCCGGTCATGCCGAAGATCATGTGACCGTCAATGTTGGTGTGATCGAAGGGGGTGAAGGGCTTGTAGTCCATAACGATGACGTCTGCGGCGGCTCCTGCTTCCAGAACGCCCAGCTTGGTGCCGAAGTACTTCTCACCGATGAGGGCGTTGTTCTTAAAGAGCATATCCGTGACCTCGCACCAGCCTACGTTAGGCAGGCAGGCGTTCTGACGCTGTGCGCAGAGTGCCACCTTGATGGATTCCAGCATATCGTTGGTGTAGGCATCGGTACCCATGCCCAGGAGGACGCCTGCCTTGTACAGGGGCAGGACGGGGCAGGTGCCTACGGCATTGCCCATGTTGGACTCGGGGTTGTTGACTACCATGGTATCGGTGTTCTTAATGATCTCGATCTCTGCGGAGTTGACGTGGATGCAGTGTCCCAGGATGGTCTTGGGGCCCAGAATGCCGTGATCCTGGAGCCGCTGTACGGGGCGGCGGCCGTAGTTCTGCAGGGAGTCGTATACGTCGTTCATACCCTCGGAAACGTGGATATGGTAGCCGGTTCTGCCGTTGTTGGCCTCCACCATCCGCTCGAAGGTCTTGTCGGAAATGGTAAAGAGGGCGTGACCGCCGAACATGGCTGCAAGCATGGGATCCTTCTGCTCTTGGCAGTAGGTGATAAAGTCGGCGTTCTCCTTGATGCCCTGGAGGCACTTCTCCTCACCGTCACGGTCGGAGACCTCGTAGCACAGGCAGGAACGGATGCCGAATTCCTTAGCGGACTTGGCGATCCCGAAGAGGCTGCCGGGGATCTCACCGTAGGAGGCGTGGTGGTCGAAAATTGTGGTAACGCCCTGCTTGATGCAGTCGATGTAGAGAGCGTCGGCAGAGGCCTTGGTGCCGCTCAGCATGAGCTTGCGGTCGATGGCCCACCAGGTGCCGTCCAGGACCTCGTAGAAGTTGGTGGGGTTGTTGCCCTTAATGCTCAGACCACGGGCCAAAGCGGAGTAAATGTGGGTGTGGGCATTGATCAGAGCAGGCATGATGACGCCGCCCTTGGCATCAATGAACTCTGCCTGAGGGTACTTGGCACGGAGGTCGGCAGTGGTGCCGGTCTCCAGGATCTTGGTGCCGTCAATGACAACACCGCCGTCGGGCAGATAGGGGTTGGTTTGGCTCCGGGTAATGAGCCGACCGTTGGCAAGAATGTACATAAAAGCTACCTCCTTTGGATAAAGAAAAATGGGGATGATGAACCTATCAAACATAGTCCAACATCTCCACTCAATCATAATTGAGTGATAGTCGTCAAGCCCGTGCGCGCAGCACTTCGTTACAGCTATCAATCTTCAATTGCACCTATATTATACAAGGAAAAGCCCTCATTTTCAATGCACCAATTCCTACAAATTTACCAAGATAATTTTGAGCACATTGACGGGAAGAAAAAGCTGTGATATACTCATAGAAAGGGAGATCATCGTTTATTGCACCGACCCTAAATTTGTATGTACCCTTGCCTCTCCCAAGGGGTTCGGTGGAATATGGGTAGGATATTCGACACAATAAGACTTTTTAGTGATATTTGCCTAAGGGCGAGTGATATTGCAACCTACGGTTTGCAGTGATATTTTTGCCATAGAGGCAAAAGTGATATTGTCCTGCGGACAGTTTAGGGAAACGCTAAACGATCGATTACGGGACTATGAGCGATGGAGGGAGACTGTATGGCAGAGGTATCTGTGGTGGCTTGCGGCAGCTATGAGCCGGAGGTGTGTGAGAGGGCATTGACAGAGGTTTTGGAGCCCTTGGGAGGCTTGGAGTGGGTGAAGCCGGGGATGTGTATCGTCATCAAGGCTAACCTGGTGGGAGCCTATGAACCGGAGAAGGGGGCTACCACCCATCCGACGTTGCTTGCGGCACTGACCAAGCTCCTAAAGGCCCGTGGGGCAAGGGTCATCATTGGAGACAGTCCCGGTGGGCTGTACAACGAGGCCTTCCTAAACCGTGTGTATAAGGTGGCAGGCCTACAGGAGGCAGTAGAGGCAGGAGCAGAGCTGAACCGAGATATTTCCCAGAAAACAGCCAAATTTTCCCAGGGAAAGGTGGCAAAGGAATTCCTGTACACCGGCTATCTGGATCAGGCAGATGCCATTATCAGCTTCTGCAAGCTAAAGTCTCACGGTATGATGGCTCTGTCTGCGGCTACCAAGAATCTTTTCGGTGCAGTGCCCGGGACGACCAAGCCGGAATACCATTTCCGCTACCCGGAGCCCCTGGATTTTGCAGGGATGATCTTGGATCTCAACGCTTATTTCCGTCCTAGGCTCTTCCTGGTAGACGGTGTGCTTGCTATGGAGGGCAATGGCCCCACTGCAGGAACGCCTCGTCATGCAGGGGTCCTCTTGGCAGGAACGGATTGCCACAAGTTAGACATGATCTGCGCGAAACTCATTGGCCTGGATCCTATGACGGTCCCCACTCTGCAGGCTGCGGTGAATTACGGCTATCTGCAGGAATATGGGGAGGATATTGCTCTTGCAGGGGACTTGGAGACTCTGAAGGTAAGGGATTTTGAACTGGTATGCCAGGCCAAGAGTATGCAGTTCCGCAATGTATTCCCCGGGAAGCCGGGTGAGCTCTTCGGGGAGCTGGCAAGAGCCTGTCTGCGGCCTAAGCCTAAGCTGAAGGTCTCGGAGTGCGTGGGCTGCGGTGTGTGTAAGGAAGTCTGCCCTGCGAAGGCTATTGTGATCCGGGAGAAGAAGGCGGTCATTGACCGTAAGGCTTGTATCCGCTGCTTCTGCTGTCAGGAATTCTGCCCCAAGGGGGCTATGAAGGTATCCAGACCCGTTGTTGCACGGATTCTGAATCCGTAGAATTTTGTGAGAGAACCCTCTTGATTTTCAATAAGAGGTTCGGTATAATGAGAGTGTAGAAATTGCAGAAGGGAGAAATCAGAATGGGATTTGCAATGGGAGGCTCTATGTTTGGTATATTCGGTATTTTCTTTTTTATCGTCTTTGCCTGTATAATGGGTGTGACCATCTTTGTACTGGTCCGAGGGATCAAGCAGTGGAACCGGAATAACCATTCCCCACGGCTTACGGTTCCTGCAACCATTGTAGGCAAGCGGATGAACGTATCCTCCCATCACGGTGCAGGGGACGTACATCACCATCACAGCCATACGACGTACTATGTGACATTCCAGGTAGCAAGCGGTGATCGGATGGAGCTGTCTGTGCCCGGGACAGAGTACGGTATGCTGATAGAGGGAGACCGTGGAGAGGTTAGCTTCCAGGGGACACGGTACCTGGGCTTCCGCAGAGGATAAGGGGAAATGGGGAGAACGGATAGAGAAAGTCCTATGAAAACTCTTACATTTTCATGTAATCCCTGTAATCCAAGGGGGTAAAGTTAGAAAATTACTGAAAATTGGAAAAAAGCCTTGACAAATTATGACTATTCGCATAGAATTATAGTGAAATAAATGCAAAGGGGGAATAGTTATGCATTTAACAATCGCCGAACGCAAGGTAATGGAGACCGTCTGGAACGGTGGGGACATGACCGCCAAGGACATCGCCGCTTCCCTGCGTGAGACCGCTCAGTGGAGCAAGACCACCAGCTACACCATGATCACCCGTTGTGTTAACAAGGGCTATCTGGTCCGCAAGGATCCGCACTTCCTGTGCAGTGCCAAGGTCAGCAGAGAAGAGGTTTCCCATTGGGAGACCGAGGAACTGCTGGAGAACAACTTCTCCGGCTCCGCAGATCTTCTCATTGCCGCCCTGGTAGACCGGAAGAAGCTGTCCAAGAAGGACATCGATAAGCTCTGCAAGCTGGTAGAGGACATCGAAGAGTAATTCCATATCTGAGCAAACAGCAGGATGACCCCGGTCATCCTGCTGTTTCACTGGCCGCAGGACAATATCACTTTTGCCTTTATGGCAAAAATATCACTGCAAACCATGGTTTGCAACATCACTCGCCTTTAGGCGAATATCACTAAAAGCCTCATTGTATTGGAGAACCTACCCATATTCCACCGAACCCCTTGGCTCTCCCCTTGGGAGAGCTGTCCCAAAGGGACTGAGAGGGTAAAATGCACTATATCCCTGTACAAACTGCCGTTTCTACCCTCTACGCTTTGGCGGCAAGAACAGTATTACAGGTTATTTCTTGGCGGCTTTGCCGCCATGCCGCTTATGAGCGGCATAATAAAACGGTTTAACCGTTTTGTTAGAAATAAGTATAAATTACAGATTTCGGTTTATCCTATGAGGGAAGCAAAAAAAGGAGGAAATGTGCATGAGATCCATTATTCGTGTGACGGCTTTCCTGTTGCTCTTTGGGCTGGTTTGTCTGCCTGTTGGCGCGTGGGAAGGAGAGACCCTGTATGATCAGGAATATTGTTTCAGTGAGGAGGCCTTTGAGGAAGAGGCAGAGGGGGTCTTGATCCGCTCTGTGCCGGAGGAGTCTGTGGGGGTGTTCTGTCTGGACAGCCGTGTACTTCGTCCCGGAGACATCCTCAGTGCAGACCGACTGGCAGAGCTGCGGATGGTCCCTGCCTGCCGTGTAAACTGCGAGGCGGTTCTGAGCTACGTGCCGATCTACGACAGCTCCCTGGGGGAGGAGGCACAGCTTGTGGTAAAGATCCGTTCCGGGAAAAACGAGGCTCCCAAGGCTGAGAACCTGGAGCTTGAGACCTATAAGAACATTGCCAACAACGGCAAGCTCCCTGCTACAGACCCGGAAGGGGCTGCACTGGAGTTCGCTGTAGGGGAACAGCCTAAGTACGGAAAGGTGGAGGTCAAGGCCGACGGTACCTTCCTGTATATTCCCGGGAAGAATAAGGTGGGGGAAGACAGCTTTACCTTCACCGCAAAGGATGAGGCAGGGAATGTGTCTCAGCCCGGTACCGTAAGGATCAAGATCCTGAAACCCTCGGAGGCAAGGACCTTTGCAGATATGGAGGGGAGCCCTGCGGAATTTGAGGCCATGTGGGCAAGAGAAGCCGCTCTCACAGGGGGAATGGAGATTGCAGGGCAGATCTGCTTCTGTCCCAAGGATACTGTGAGCCGAGGGGAATTCCTGGCTATGGTCATGGAGCTCACAGGGCAGAAGGTAGATGAGGATCTGACGGCATCAGCCTTCCTGGATGGGGAGGAGGCGGCACCCTGGCTCCGCCCTTATTTGGCGGCGGCAGTTCGCAAGGGGATCATCCGTGGAGAGATCCGTGAGGACGGTCTGGTATTCCGTCCCAATGATCCTATTAAGGGCAGAGAGGCGGCTGTGATCCTGCAGAATGTGTTGCAGCTCCCCGTCAGTGCTGCGGCACAGGAAAGCACGGAGCCACGGTGGTCTGCGGCCTCCGTCCTGGCACTGGGAGAGGCAGGCCTCTCCGTAGAGCCCGGAGACTACCTGAACCGTGAAGAGGCTGTGTGCCTCCTGTACGCCCTTCGGGAAAGATAATCCGGCTATGGGGACTGTCCCTGTGATGGAAATCATCATGGGGATAGTCCCTGTTCATATTATCTCTGCAAATTCCGATTTATGGAGCTGTTCGATTCCCGTACCATGCAACATATCATCGTACAAGGCTGTCGTAGGGCAAGCTGAGGGCAGCCTGCCCTACGGGATAGTGCGTGATTTGGTGGTTTGTGCTTTTTCAAACAGCTCGATAAATTAGAACTTGACGAAGGAACGTCACCGGGGGGCAGGAGGAAAAATAAGGAAAAAATACCTCTTGACAAATGGGAGGTTTTAGGATATACTATGTATGGTTAGTGGAGACTAACTATATTTTATGACTAACAGTTAGCTGCAGCTAACTGTTAAAGGGTATGGTGATAAGTTATGACATTACGAGAAGCAGCAGAAGGAAAAGAATACATTATCCGCCAGGTCAACACAGAGGATGGGGAGCTGAACGCATTCCTGTTCTCTCTGGGCTGTTACAGCGGTGAGCCCATTACGGTGATCGCACACCGCAGGGGAGGCTGTACCGTAGCCATGAAGGACAGCCGCTACAACTTAGATACCCAACTGGCAGAGGCCATTATCCTTTGATCGGGGATCGGGTGAAAAATAAGCCGTGGGCTTATTTTTCTTGCTTTGCTGGTTAGTTACAACTAACTCCTCGCCGGAACGGGAGGAATGAAATTTTGGAGCATAGTATGCAGGAGGAAGATCGATATGAGAATTGCTTTAGCAGGAAACCCTAATTCGGGGAAGACCACCATGTTTAACGCCTTGACCGGCCGGAATGAAAAGGTGGGCAATTGGGCAGGCGTGACCGTGGAGAAGAAGGAGCATTCCTTAAAGAAGCTCTACGGAGGCAGTGAGCAGATCACCGTAGTGGATCTGCCCGGTGCATATTCCATGTCCCCCTTTACAAGTGAGGAAAGCATTACCAGCTCTTACGTCAGGAACGAGGCTCCCGACGTGATCATCAATATCGTAGATGCGGAGAATCTGAGCCGCAGTCTGTTCTTCACCACCCAGCTATTGGAGCTGGGGATCCCTGTTGTTGTAGCTCTGAACAAGAGCGACAGCAACGAGAAAAAGGGCAACAAGATCCATGGACAGAGGCTTTCCCGGGAGCTGGGCTGTCCCGTGGTGGAAACCGTTTCTACAACAGGCCGTGGCTTAAAGGAGCTTATGGCAGCGGCTTTGGGCCGTGTGGGGCAGGGACAGACCCCTCCCTACCGGCAGGAGGACCTTGACCTAACGGATAGGGGACAGGTAGAAGCGGCAGACCGTAAACGGTTCGACTTCGTCAATGGGATCGTAAAGGACGTGGAGACCCGTAAGGTCCTGACAAGAGACCGTAATCCGGGAGATCGATTAGACCGTGTTCTTACGAGCAAGTGGCTTGGGATCCCTATATTTGCCGCAGTAATGTTTCTGGTATTCTATCTGTCCCAGACCACCGTGGGTGCATGGATCGCAGAGGGCTATGAGCGGAAGGACGGAACTCTGATCCCCGGTCTGGTACCCCTGCTGGAAGGCTTCCAGGCTTGGGTAGGGGGACTCCTGGAGAATGCGGATCCCCTCCTCTCTGCCATCCTTGTGGACGGTATTATTGGCGGCGTGGTGGCTGTAGTGGGCTTCCTGCCTCTGGTCATGGTGATGTATTTCCTCATTGCACTCTTAGAGGACTGCGGATATATGTCCCGTGCGGCAGTTGTGCTGGATCCGATCTTTAAGAAGGTGGGCCTCTCCGGCAGATCTGTGATCCCCTTCGTCATTACCGTTGGCTGTGCGGTGCCCGGTATTATGGCCTGCCGTACCATCCGCAATGAGCGTGAACGGAGAGCGACGGCTATGCTGGCCCCCTTTATGCCCTGCGGTGCCAAGATCCCTGTGATCTCCCTCTTTGCCGGTGCCTTCTTTGAGAATGCCTGGTGGGTCAGCGGCCTTATGTACTTTGCGGGGATCGCTCTGATCTTCCTGGGTGCCCTGCTGATCAACGCCATTACGGGCTATAAGGCAAGGAGATCCTTCTTCATCATTGAGCTGCCTCAGTACAAAATGCCCTCTCTTTGGAGTGCCTTTAAGTCCATGTGCAGCCGTGGCTGGTCCTATATTGTAAAGGCGGCAACCATTATCCTCCTGTGCAATATGGCAGTACATCTGATGCAGAGCTTTACCTGGAGCTTTACCCCTGCAGAAAGTGCGGATGCCTCCATTCTGGCCTCCCTTGCCTCTCCCTTTGCTTACCTCCTTATGCCCATTGTTGGGGTCCTGTCCTGGCAGTTGGCAGCGGCGGCTGTTACGGGCTTTATTGCTAAGGAGAATGTTGTTGGCACCCTGGCAGTCTGCTTCGTTGGGCTGGATAATCTGATCGACACGGAGGAGCTTGCCATCATGGAGGGTGCAGGTGCAGAGGTTGCAGGGATCATGGCAATTACCAAGGCGGCGGCTCTTGCATATTTGATGTTCAATCTGTACACCCCTCCCTGCTTTGCGGCTATCGGTGCCATGAATGCAGAAATGAAGAGCAGAAAGTGGCTTTGGGGCGGCATCGGTCTGCAGCTTGCAGTGGGCTATACCGTGTCCTATCTGGTATATACCCTTGGAACCCTGTTGACAGGGGGGAGCCTTGACCCGGTGGCTGCTTTGGCAGGTCTGGGAGCTGTTGTGGCAATGGGAGTTACCGTGGTGGCCTTGATCCTAAAGAGCAAGCAGCGGCTGAAGGCCGAGTATGCTCTGAAATAACAGAAGGTGGGAGAATGCATATGGAAAACCTGGTGATCCTTTTCCTCCTTCTGCTCCTAACCGCAGGGATCATAGCCTATCTGATCCGAGGAAAACGCCGTGGACAGAAGTGTGTAGGCTGTCCCTATGCCAAGGAATGCGGCAGTAAATGCAAGGGATCCTGTACGGAGTAAGGCTACAACCAATCACAAATCATGAGGGCCGTCTCATTTTGGAGACGGCCCTCTCAATATGCCGAAATCCCGATTTATCGAGCTATTTACTGATGCTCCACCGGGCTCTTGGCTCTCCCCATGAGAGAGCTGTCCGGTTGGGACTGAGAGGGTAAATACGCACTATTTTTCTGTAAAAACTGCCGTTACACCCCTCTCCGCCTCTTCGAGGCACCTCTCCCCAAGGGGAGAGGCAAGGGCCGTGTGCAGGCTCGCAAGCTACTCGACAAATCGGAAGCCGGAAGTGGGGGATTGCATAAAAAGGGGGCTGTCTGAGACAGCCCCGGGGGTGGGTGGTGTTATGCTTCTACCAGGCGGAGGAATTCTTCGACGCGGGACTTGAAGATCTCCAGGCTGCTGCGCCAGAAGTTGATGTTGCCCAGGTCGATGTCTGCCATCTTGGCTACAGCCTCAACACTGCTGACAGTGGTAGCGTGGAGGAGGGCACGGTACTTGGGCAGGAAGGCCTCCCCCTCCTTAAGGTACTGTGCGTAGAGACCTGCGGCAAAGAGACCGCCGAAGGCATAGGGGAAGTTATAGAAGGATAGACCGCTGGAATAATAATGACCCTTGCAGACCCACATATAGGGATGGAGGGTATCGGGATCCACACCGTCACCGTAGCCCCGAACCTGTGCCTCGTGCATGAGCTTGCACAGCTCGTCGGGAAAGAGGAAGCCCTCACGGCCCTTCTCAAAGACGGAGGTCTCGAACCAGTAACGGGACATGATATCGCACATGATCTGGGTGGTGTCCTGGAGCTGGCTCTCCAAGAGGCCCATCTTGACCTTGGGATCGTCGGTCTCGGAGAGGGCGGCGTTCATAATGACGGTCTCGTTGAAGGTGGAGGCGGTCTCTGCCACGGGCATGGAATAGTTCAGATTCAGGGGAGCGTGATCCTCAATCTGCAGACCGTGGTAAGCGTGTCCCAGCTCATGAGCTAAGGTGACGATATCACCGAAGGCACCGTCGAAGTTGGTCAGAACACGGCTCTGCTTGATAAATGCCAGATTGGCACAGAAGGCACCGCCGACCTTGCCTGCACGGGGATAGAAGTCGATCCATCTCTCGTCAAAGGCACGTCGGATCATCTCTGCCATGTCGGGGGCAAAGCCCTGGAAGTGGGAAATGAGGTAGTCCTTGGCTTCTTCTACGGTATAGGTGGCGGTATTCTCACCCATGGGGGCGAAGAGGTCCCACCACTTGAGGCCGCCCTCGTAGCCCAGGGCCTTGGCCTTGGCCTTGAGGTAGGTCCAGAAGACGGGGAGGTATTCCTCAATGGCGGCGATCATGGCATCTAAGGTGCGACGCTCCATACGGCTGTGGCGGAGGGTCATTTCCAGAGGGGAGCCCCCATTACGCATATCACAGACGGTGTTGACCTGCAGCTTGAGGTTGTTCAGAGCGAAGCAGACGCCGTCCTTGATCTTGTCGTAGCAGGCGATCTCTGCGTCATAGGCATCCTTACGGACAGCAGGATCCTTGTCATAGGCTAAGTTGCGGACGGTGCTCAGGTTCACCTTTTCCCCACGGTAATCGGCGGTAACGGTGGAGGTGAGATATTCCTGGAGGTTGGACCAGCCGTTGCCGCCGGAGAGATCCATCTTGGCAAGGGCTTCTTCTACCTTGTCGTCCAGGGTGTACTTGGCATCCTCCTTCCGCATTCTCAGATCGTAGGCATACTGCTGCAGGAAGGGATCGGAGGCGATGATCTCCTCTAAGTTCTCTAACCTGCCGATGTAGCTCTGGAGGCTTGCAGAAGCGGCGGAGCAGTCACTAAAGAGCTGCTGGAGCTTGGCCAAGGCACTGACGGCCTCTACGTCCTGGGTGTTGGTGGAGGAACGGAGGCTTGCGTAGCTTGCCATACGGTGTCCCAGGGTGCTCATTTTTTCTTCTAATTTAAGAGCCTTGATCAGGAAGTCCTTGGGCTCCATGGTCTCTGCCAGAGCAGGGGTCTCACGAATCTCCGCAACAGTTCCGCGGAGGGCCTCCAGATCTGCTCCATAGGCAGGATCCTCAAAGCCGGTGTACAGAGGGGAAAGATCCCATTCTTTGTTCATAGGTACATCTCCTTGTGTGTAGTGATAGGTTCAATGTATCATGTTTCGGGCTATGTGTCAAGTTTTTTCCGTTTGTGAACAGAGTATCAAATCGGAAGTTAGTCATCCAGATTCTTGATGAGAGGGTAGCAGAAGAGCAGATCGCCTTGGGAATCATACATCTTGGTGCAGAAATCGTTGGTTAGGGTGAGGCAGCCGTTGGGGCCGATTCTGCCGGAGGTGAAGTCGGACATGGGGCTTAGGCCTAAGAGGGTGCCATCAGGGTGATACAGCTCTGTACCTTCCTTCCCGGGCAGGGAGAGGCAATTGTTCCGATCCATTCCAGGTTGTTCCCACTGGAGCTTCGGGCGATCCTCATCCGCTGTGGCAAGGAGAGTAAGCTCCTTGGAGTAAATATAAAGGGTGAAATCAAAGCGGGTATGGTATTTTAAGGTGATAAAAGAATCGAAGTTGTTCGGTAATAAATCTATGTATATTTGACAGTCTTTGGACATGGGTGGAAGGGATACGGTTTTTTCCGAGCCTATATGGTGAAGATAGGGAGCGTTGGGATCAGAATCGCATAAATAGATCGACTTGGAGGGACTCCAATGATCAGAGTCAGACGAATAGAGGAGCTGACCGTCGAAGGAATAGAGACAGTCCTGCCCGAAGTCTTGTAGTAAAAATCCTCCCTCGGTTACATAGAAAGCGGGTTCCCTGTTGCACTTTGGAATGGTGAACAGGGTGGCACCGGTTTGATCTATGATTTCTGAGTGGGTTTCTGTTGTTACCACGGCATAACCGTCTGTAAAGTGGGAGCAGTAGGAAAAGGTTCTGCCTATGGAGGCTCCGGAGGGATCAATGTAAGTGTATTCTCCCGTGAGAAGCTGCACCCGTGCCCAGCCACAAAGAAACTTGGATGCTTTTTCATAAGGGCCGAAGCGGATCCTGCCGTCCCGATCTACATAGTAGTAAGCAGAGCTGTAGGTTCCGTAATCCATCCGCAGGAGAAACAGCCCGTTTTCGCAGGAGGAAAAGCGGAAAATATCCTCAACAGGGTAGGGAAGCTCTGTGGTAGAGAACAGAAGCTCCCCGTTGTGGTTAAACACATCATATCCGTCAATTCGGGGGTTCATTCTTGCGGCAATGATGCAATCCTCGTAGCCTTTTATTTCCGAATAGATAAAATCCGTAACAAAGGATCCGTCTATGAAGGCAAGGGCATGGCGGTAGTCAGGAGCATCGGGATAGTCGGGGTCCCGATATTCCTCGGTAATGTCCCAAAAGGGGAGACAGAGACTATTATAGTAGGTGCCTGTATCCAGCAATTCTATTAGGTAATATATGGGGTCAACAATGATTCTGCCGGCGGCATCTGTAAAGCCGTAATAGTCTATGGTGGGCCCCTCATACCCCTCCTCTGTGAGATAGGATCGCCTTGCACCGATGAAGGGGTACAGGGTGCCATAGTCCTCCGAGGGGATCAGTCGGGTCAAGGGCTCCGGGGACAGACGGGTGTAGAGGGGCGTGTCGGGATCCCTCTGCTCATAGGCGGAAAAGTCCGTTTTTACGGGGAGATGCAAGGTAGGCTGGGGCTCTGTATTCTCACAGCCTACCAAAGACAGGAGAAGCCCCGAGAGAAGAAACAGGAGTATGTACTTTTTCATGAGGCTCTCCTTTCATAACAGCATTCCGATTTATGGAGCTGTTGATTCTTTTGCGTCGATATAAATCCCCTTGGGGATTTTCGATATAGGCTTCCCTTCGATATGTGCGTTGCACTCCATATGCCCTGGGGGGCAAGAGGGGATCTATATCATATGGAAACCCCTTGGGTTATATCGATTTCCGTAGGAAAATATCGAGCCGAAGGCATATCGAAAACTAAGATGATCAGCTCGATAAACCGGAATTCAGTCGTCCATGGGGTTGATGGGGTAGGCGAAGAGGAGGTCACCCTCGGGGGTGAAGAGGTAGGTGTGGGTGGGGGTGGTGAGGGAGGCGAATCGGTCGGGATAGAGGGCTGCCATACGGCAATCCTTTACGGGGTAGGTCATGGGGGCTGTGCTTGCCTCGGTATAGACCAGGGATCGGCCCTGATCTGCGATACAGATGGCAGACCGATAGGATAGGCCCGGCACATTCATGGGCATATACTCATAGGAGGTGGCAGAGAGGTCCAGCTCCTCTAAGTCCTTGTTTAGGTAGAAGATGCTCTGTCCGCTGCAATGGACGGTAATAATGGGATCTGTGGGGTTGCCCATGATATTGCAATAAGAGTAGCTTGCAGGCAGCTCCCATTTTTTCCCTGTTTCCATATTCTCTAAATAGGAGACGTCGAGCTCGCTGTATTGGCAGAGATCGGAGGATTGGAAAATGGCATTGGAGCGGCGCCATAGCTGCTCTCCATCGAGGGTATAGCAATAGATGTTGTTGTAGGAATCATAAACCTGGATATTCCCGTCGTCGGTGGGGTAGCAATAGCCGGGGAGGAAGGTGATGACCTCCAGATCCTCATTCAACAGATCGTGATGGTTGGAGGGGTGCCCCTCCTCCGGGACGATGACATAGCCGTTGGACAGGAACTGATAGCCGGAATATTCCCCGGATAGTTGGGCACCGTTCTTGTTAATAAAAACATAATTCCCTTCCTCGGTCAGGCGGACCGCCGCCTTGCCGTGAGAAAATTGGGAGGCATCATAGTAGGGACCCAGGACGAGGTTGCCCCCTTCGTCCATGTAATAGTAGGTATAGTCTGTGAGGGAATAGCCATCGGACTCGTAGGTTCGGGATTCAAATGCGATGGTATACAGACCGTCTCCGTAGGAGAACTGATAGGGACCGCCACCCAGCTTGTCAGAGAAGGACAGGCTGTAGGAGGAGAAGAGGAGGGTATGGTCCCCGTCGTATACGTCAAAGCCGAACTGACTGCCATCCTCGGAGGGATAGAAGGCAAGGATCCGATCCTCATAAGCGGTAATGCTTGTGTAGATGCAATCGGATACAAAGGTGCCGTCTATGGAGGCAAAGGCATATCGGCTAACGGAATCCCGATACTCAAATCCGTCCTCCGTGGTCTCGGTCCTTACGTCTATCTTTTCCAGGACCCAGTAGGGTAGCCGTTCCCAGGTGTTCTCTTTGTAAAGAAGGGCGGCGGAGCTGTACACGGGATCTGCTAAGATACAGCCGGTTTCGTCAACAATGCCGTACTTGAACCGCTCCTCGGAAAAGTACATACCACCATAGGCATCTGCTAATATCCTGCCGGGGAAGGGGAAGATCCGGGTAGGGACAGAGGTGGGGCGGAGCTCCTGCAGGGGCTCCGGGGACAGACGGGTGTACTTGGCCTCTACGGGTGTCTGAGGGGCGTATTGGGAAAAGTCTGTGCTGACCTGCAGCCGGGGCGGCTCGGTCTCTGTAGGCTCGGTGGGTGCTGTCTCTGTGGGAGGGGGCTCCGTAGTAGCGGAAGGCTCTGTAGGTGGCTGTGTGGGAGAACAGCCTGTAAGGAACAGACAGAGGATGAAAAACAGGGGGAGCAGTCGTTTCATTGGTAGATCCTCCTTTGATGTGGATTGGGGCCGGAAATGATCGTTTATGTTCAGTTGACAGTTTAATGATTCAATATTCATGATCCATTGATTGTTAGCCGCACCGAAGGGTGCGGCTAACAATTATTTACTTGACGGGGACATAGCCCTCCAGGCTTAGGAGATAGCGGCCTTCTTCGGAGAGAAGCCACTCGTAGAGAACACGGGTGGGCGTTCCGGCCTTCACACTGGAGCGGATGACAGCATAGTAGGGATTCAGGTGAGGGTACTGACCTGCGGCAATGGTCTCATCCGTAGGCTCTACACCGTCGATGGAGATGATCTTAAGGCCCTCTGCCATACGCATATCGTTGGCATAGTAGTAGACGGAGTAGCCGATGGCGTTGGCAGAGTTGTCATAGTTCTTGACGCTCTCCATAAGCATGCCCATGGAGCCGATGATCACGTCTGTGGGAGCTTCGGCAAAGGGAATGTCTCCCATGACCAGCTTCTTCATAAGGGTCTGAGAGCCTGCATCGGCATTGCGCTGGAAGGCCAGGATGGCCTCGTCGTTGCCGCCGACTTCCTTCCAGTTGGTGATCTCGCCGGAGTAGATCTTCTGTAGCTGCTCCGTAGTCAGATTATCCACAGGATTATTGGCATTGACTACGAAGATGAGAGCATCCATGGCAATGGGAGTCATTTCGTACATGAAGTTCTGCTCCTTCATTTCCTGCACCACGGACTCAGAGGGCTCTGCGGCAATGAGGATATCACAGTCTCCCCACATCAGATTCCGATAGGATTGGGTGGTACGGTTAAAGGAGATCAGATCGGAAACGGCCTCTCTGGGCTCGCCTAAGAGGACGGAGGCAATGGCCTCACCCAGGGGCACCAGGGAGGTAGAGCCGTCCATACGGGGGAAGTTCTCACGGGTGAAGGTGAAGACCTCAGAATCATCCGGCAGGGTCTCGGGAACAGGAACGGATTCCGTGGGAACGGGGGCCGTGGGCTCTGTCGGCTCTGTTACCGTAGAGCTGCAGGCAGTCAAGAGCAGTACAAGGCAGAGGAAAACGGGAATCAGCTTTTTCATGGGGATCTCTCCTTTCTGACGTAAAAAAGCAAGGGGACACAGTACGGGCAGCACCTTGCAGGCCTGTGGTATCAGCGCAGCAGGAAATATGCCCGTCCTATGTCTCCTTGCTATGCTGTAGAACAACAAATAAGGGTAAATAAGGGGTGTTGCTTGATGAAAGTTTGATTTGCCGAGGTCTTCGAGGTTTGCAGGTACCAAGGCCTTTGGACGGTGGGATAATTGGGAAATGTTGTGGGTTACAGAAGGTTGAAATGCTGTAGGGCGTGGAGGATGCCGTCGTCGTCGCAGTCGGCGGTAATGTAATCGGCGGCGGCTTTGCATTCGGGGGTGCCGTTGTCCATGGCTACGCCGATGCCGGCGGCTTGGAGCATTTCAATGTCGTTCTCGGAGTCGCCGAAGGCAATGACCTCCTTCGCGGTCAGACCCAAGCGGTCCAGGCACTCTAACATACAGAGCTTCTTGCCACCCTGTAGGGAGATAATATCCTGTCCTGTTTCGTGCCACAGGGTGGTGCGGCTCTTGGGAACCAGGGGCAGGAGCTCCCGGAGCTTCTCTTTGGTGGTAAAGAGTACTACCTTATAGACGGGCTCCGAGAGAAAAAGTTCCATATTTCCTACAGCAGGGGGTTGGGTATGGATGTCCTCCATGGTTTTTGCTGTGACGGGGTCTATATGGGACATAAGACTACGGGCGGCACTGACCATCCAGCAGACGATCTTGTTCTCCTTGGCCCAACGGTAGGCGGTTTCGACATCCTTGGGATCTACGGGTGTGCCGTAGAGGAGCTCTCCCTCCGGGGTGTAGGCATCCTGGCCATTGTTGGTGAGAAAACCGTCGAATTGGATGCCATCCAAGAGGCCCTCCTCAGCGATCTCGAACTTGGAGCGGCCTGTGGCAACGTAGCACAGGATCCCCTTCTCGCGGAGGGCGGCAATGGCAGGAGGGAGACTCTTGGGGTAGACCTTGGTCTTTAGAGAAACCAAGGTTCCGTCAATGTCAAAAAAGGCGGCTTTGATCACAGGGCCAGTACCTCTACCCTGTCCTCATGGGCAAGGAGCTTGATCTGAGATATGGGATTCTCAAAGCTGTCAATGATCCGCTCTGCAATGGCATCCTCCAGATCCTTCTGAATGGTACGGCGGAGGTTCCGTGCTCCGTAGGTAATGGAGTAGGACTTCTTAACCAGGTAATCAATAATGGACTCCTCCCAACGGAGGGCAATGCCACGATCCTCTAAGTTGGCCTTCAGCTCACCCAGCATGATCCCGGCAATGGTGCGGAAGTCCTCCTCAGACAGGCGGTTGAAGGAGATGATCTCGTCTACACGGTTAATGAACTCGGGACGGAGGAAGTCGGACAGGGCCTTCATAGCCTTCTCCTTATTCTGCTGGGAGGCAGTCATGCCGAAGCCTACGGCGCCGTCCCGGCGGTCGGAGCCTGCGTTGGAGGTCATAACGATGACCGTGTTCTCAAAGTTCACCACTCTGCCCTGGGCGTCGGTAATACGGCCGTCGTCTAAGATCTGCAGGAGGACATTGAGGACGTCGGGATGGGCCTTCTCCAGCTCGTCGAAGAGGATGACGGAGTAGGGCTTGCGGCGGATCTTCTCCGTCAGCTGGCCTGCCTCGTCATAGCCTACATAGCCGGGAGGGGAGCCGATGAGCTTGGAGACGGAATGCCGCTCCATATACTCCGACATATCCAAACGGACCAGGGAATCTACAGAGTCAAAGAGCTCCTCTGCCAGGCACTTGACCAGCTCCGTCTTGCCCACACCGGTGGAGCCTACGAAGATGAAGGAGACGGGGTGCTTCTTGGTAGCGATGCCTACGCGGTTGCGGCGGATGGCAGAGACCACGGCGTGGACAGCTTCGTCCTGACCGATGATCCGCTTCTTTAGGTTCTCCTCCATGTCACGGAGCTGCTTGTATTCCTGGGCCTGGATCTTGCTGGCAGGGATCTTGGTCCACATTTCGATGACCCGTGCCAGGTTCTCCATAGTGAGAACGGGGAGGGGAACAGCCTCCAGAGCGGCAATTTCACCCTCTAAGCGGAGGATGTTGCTGCGGAGGGTGGCAAGCCGCTCGTAGTCCGGCTCCTCAATGGTATTTTCGGTGATCATCTTGACCTCAAGGTCGTAGTCGTCCCGTTCCTTACGCTTCTCCGCTAACTTGGAAAGCTCCTTGCTGCGGAGGTTCAGATCGGAGCAGGCCTCGTCTAAGAGGTCAATGGCCTTGTCCGGGAGGAAGCGGTCTGTAATATACCGTTCGGAAAGGATCACGGCCTGCCGTGCCATCTCCGGGGAAATACGGACGGAATGGTACAGCTCGTAATAATGGGCGATGCCCCGTAAAATAGCGGTGGCATCCTCAATGGAGGGCTCTGTTACCGTAACGGGCTGGAAGCGGCGCTCCAGGGCAGAGTCCTTCTCGATATACTTCCGATATTCTGCAAAGGTGGTGGCACCGATGACCTGGATCTCTCCACGGGAGAGGGCAGGCTTAAGGATGTTGGCGGCACTCATGGAGCCCTCGGAATCTCCGGCTCCTACCAGGCTGTGGACCTCGTCAATGACCAGGATAATGTTGCCGCATTCCTTGATCTCGGTGATCAGGCTCTTCATACGGCTCTCGAACTGGCCGCGGAACTGGGTCCCTGCTACCATAGCGGTGAGATCCAGGAGGAATACCTCCTTGTCACGGAGCTTGAAGGGTACGTCCCCTGCAACGATCCGCTGTGCCAGACCCTCGGCAATGGCGGTCTTGCCTACACCGGGCTCACCGATGAGGCAGGGGTTGTTCTTCTGACGGCGGTTCAGGATCTGGACCACACGCTCGATCTCGACCTCTCTGCCGATGAGCTTGTCGAGAGCGTTGTCACGGGCCTTTTGGGTCAGGTTCATGCAGAAGGAATCCAGGAACTTCCGCTTCTTGGACTTCTTCCCCTTCTCCGTAGGGGGAGGGGGATCCTTCTTTTCTTCCTTGTCGGGATTCTTGGGAACAGGGGGACCTGCCAAATTGCCGAAAAGACGGCTCATATGAGGGAAGGTGGCAGTGCGGCTGCCGATATCCTCCTCGTCTGCGTCCTCGACCTCCGGCTGACCCAGGGCATCCTGTGCCATACCCATAAGGGAGCTCATTTCCTCCCCCAGGGCATCCAGGTCCTCGTCGGAGATGCCCATGCGGTTCATGACCTCGTCTACCTGGGGCAGCTTGAGCTCACGGGCACATTTGAGGCACAGTCCCTCGGTAAGGGACTTGCCGTTTTCCAGCTTGGTGATAAATACCACTGCAAGGTTCTTCTTACAGCGAGCACAAATTGGGTTCATAATTAACCTCCTAAAAAAAGGGAATGCGATTATCCGATATGGAACTGCTCTATGCCATCGTCGTACCACAGTTGGGTCATATACAGACCACCCGGGGGGACTGTCGGGCCTGCGGCGGTACGGTTGCCACTGTCTAAAATGGCTCCGATCTCCTCGGGACGGATCTTGCCCTCGGCGGCGTAGACGATGGTCCCCGTCATGGCTCGTGCCATATTGTACAGGAAGCCGTTGGCACAGACACGGCACAGGATCAGATTCCCCTGCCGTTCTACCTCAAAGTGGTGGACGGTACGGATGGTGGACTTTACATCCGTGCCTACGGAGCGGACGGCGGCAAAGTCGTGGGTACCCACGAAGGCAGAGGCTGCCTGCTGCATAATGGCCTCGTCTAAATGCTTGGGGTAGAACCAGGCACGGTTGACGTAGAAGGGATCCCGTATATGGGAATTGTAGATCTGATAGGTATACTCCTTGCGGACGCAGGAGCCGATGGCATTGAAGTTCTCGTGAGTCTCACGGGCATCAAATACCACGATATCTCCGGGGAGATGGGTATTGAGGGCGTAGGGGATCCGATCTGTAGGGATCCGGGAATCTGTGCGGAAATTGGCAACATAGACCCTGGCGTGGACCCCCGCATCGGTGCGGCCGCAGCCTGTAATATGGACCTTGTGGCCTACCACACGGGCGGTAGCCTCCTCTAAGGTCTGGGCAACGGATATGGCGTTCTTCTGAACCTGCCAGCCGTGGTAGGCAGAGCCGTCGTACTTTAGAAAAAGAATGATATTCCGCATAGGAGCCTCCCTTACAGCCCGAAGCTGCGCAGGACGATGATCCCGGCCAGGACGCAGAGGGTCACGGCACCTGCCACGGCATCACGGAGATGATACTGCAGCTGCTTCATCTTGGTACGGCCTTCGCCGCCGTGGTAGCAGCGGCATTCCATAGCCGTAGCCAGCTCCTCTGCACGGCGGAAGGCACTGATAAACAGGGGGATCAGAATGGGGATCAGAGCCTTGGCACGGCGGAAAATATTCCCGGTCTCAAAGTCGGCACCGCGGGCCTTCTGTGCGGAGATGATCTTGTCCGTCTCCTCAATGAGTGTAGGGATAAAACGGAGGGCGATGCTCATCATCATAGCAAGCTCGTGGACGGGGAAGCGGATCTTCTTTAAGGGGCTGAGGAGAGACTCCAACCCGTCGGTGAGATCAATGGGGGAGGTGGTATAGGTCAGCAGGAAGGTGCCGCTAATGAGCATAATGATCCGCAGGACCAGGAAAAAGGCATTGCGGAGTCCCTCCTTGGTAATGGTAAAGATCCAGAAGGAGACCAGTGGCTCACCGGGGGTATAGAACATATTGATGGCGGCGGTAAACAGGATGATGATCATAAGGGCCTTCATGCCCTTGAACAGGGCCTTGAGCCGAATATGGGACAGGGCGATGGCAGTGGCAAGGAACGCCAGTGCCAGGCCGTAGGATAGGTAGCTCTTACAAAGGAACAGGGCTACGATATAGACCATGACCAGCAGAAGCTTGCAGCGGGCATCCAACCGGTGGATGATGCTGTTGCCCGGGAAGAACTGGCCCAAAGTAACGTCCTTGAGCATATCAGTGTCCTCCCTTCAGCCTGAGGAGCTGCTGTAATGCAGCCTCCATGGTATAGGTGGCAGGATCTACGGGGAGTCCCAGCTCCCTGAGCCGCAGGAACAAGGCAGTGACCTGGGGCACTGTGAGGCCGATCTCCTTGAGGCGGTCTGCATGGGCAAAGACCTGTGCCGGGGTCCCCAGCATCTCGATCTGCCCCTTGTTCAGCACCAGGAGCCGATCTGCCAGGAGGGCTACATCATCCATGGAATGGCTGACCATCAGGACCGTGGCCCCTGTGGCACGGCGGTATTCCCGAATATTCTCTAAAATAGAGTGACAGCCTGCAGGATCCAGCCCTGCGGTAGGCTCGTCGAAGATAATGACCTCCGGCTCCATGGCAATGACACCGGCAATGGCAACACGCCGCTTCTGTCCGCCGGAGAGCTCGAAGGGAGACTTGTGCAGGATCTCCTCCTTAAGACCTACGAAGGCGGCGGCACGGTGGACCCGATCACGGATCTCCTTGTCCTTGAGCCCCATGTTCTTGGGCCCGAAGGCAATGTCCTGAAAGACGGTCTCCTCAAAGAGCTGATACTCCGGGTACTGGAACACCAGGCCCACACGGAATCGGGCGGCACGGGTGGTGTGCTTGTCCTTCCAGATGCTCTCCCCCTTAAGGAGGATGTCTCCCTGTGTAGGCTTAAGCAAACCGTTCATATGCTGCATCAGGGTGGATTTGCCGGATCCCGTATGACCGATGATCCCTAAAAATTCTCCCTGCTTTACGGTAAAACTCATATCCTTAACAGCGGTGTGCTCAAAGGGTGTGCCTTGGCTGTAGATATGGGTTAAGTTTCTTACTTCAATCATTTTTCCTCCGGGTGGTCAAGCCTTTGCCCAAGTGCAAAGTGCCTGCGCACATTCTTCTATGGAAAGGGAATCCAGGGGCAGATCATACCCCTCTTGGTTTAAGGCGTACAGGAGCTCCGTGGTGACAGGTACGGCAAGGTCTGCTTTTTGCAGCCTCTCTACCTGTACAAAGACCTCCTTGGGAGTACCGTCTGCAATGATCTCTCCCTTGCTCATAGCGATCACACGGTGGGCACGGACGGCCTCGGTCATATGATGGGTAATGAGGATCACGGTGATCCCACGCTCACGGTTCAGCCTTTCGATGGTGTCCATGACCTCTCGGCGGCCGTGGGGATCCAGCATGGCAGTGGGCTCGTCTAAGACGATGCAACGGGGCTCCATGGCAATGACACCGGCAATGGCAACGCGCTGCTTCTGTCCCCCGGACAGGAGGTGGGGAGCATGGCGGCGGTAGTCGTACATCCCTACAGCCTTGAGGGCATTGTCCACACGGGTGCGGATCTCAGCAGAGGGAACGCCCAAATTCTCCGGGGCAAAGGCTACGTCCTCCTCTACTACGTTGGCTACCATCTGATTGTCGGGGTTCTGGAAGACCATGCCTACGGTACGGCGGATCTCCAGGAGCAGGTCCTCCCGGGCAGTGTTACAGCCGAAAACGCAGACACTGCCACCCTCCGGCAGGAGGATGGCGTTAAAATGCTTGGCAAGAGTGGACTTGCCGCAGCCGTTATGTCCCAGGACAGCTACGAAGCTGCCCTCTTGGATCTGCAGATCCAGGTCATGAAAAACGGGGACGGACCGCTCCTCCCCCTGGGTGGGGTAGCTAAAGGACAGGTCCTTGGTTTCAATGGCAATAGTCATAGGTACAGAGCTTCCTTGTTGATCTTTGGTCGTTAATCTTTGGTCCAGCGGCCGGTGGCACCGCAGGGGAGCACCAGCCCCGTGGCTGTAGGCAGACCCAGTTCGTCAGACTCCGTATGTCCGCCGTACTTGGGGGTGATGATGCTGTCTAAGAGACAGGTCAGCACGGAGGGAGCCAGGCCTGTAGTATAGGAATTGATAATAAAGAATTGGGGATCCTCGGACAGAACCCTTGCTACAAGCTGCAGGAAGGGGAACAGGTCCTTCTCCAGCTTCCAGATCTCACCGGAGGGACCTCTGCCGTAGCTGGGGGGATCCATGATCACCGCATCGTACAGCTTGCCACGCTTGATCTCCCGTTCAACAAATTTGGCACAATCGTCGATGATCCAGCGGATGGGAGCCTCGCTGAGGCCGGAGGAGGCGGCATTCTCTCTTGCCCAGGCTACCATGCCCTTGGCGGCATCTACGTGACACACGGAGGCCCCTGCGGCGGCGGCAGCCAGGGTGGCGCCGCCGGTGTAGGCAAAGAGGTTGAGGACACGGAGGGGTCTGCCGGCCTTCCTGATCTGCTCATCAATAAAGTCCCAGTTGGCAGCCTGCTCCGGGAAAACTCCCGTGTGCTTGAAGTTCATGGGCTTGACATTAAAGGTCAGCTCACGGTAGCGGATCTGCCACCGCTCCGGGAGCTTGTGCCGGGACCACTGACCGCCGCCGGTGTTGGAACGGGCGTAACGGGCATCGTAGTGCTTCCAGCGGGGATCCTTCTTGGGGGTGTTCCAAATGACCTGGGGATCCGGGCGGACCAGGACGAACCTGCCCCATCTTTCTAACTTTTCTCCGTCAGAGGTGTCCAGCACCTCGTAATCCTTCCAATGTTGGGCTTTCCACATAGAGCTTAGCCTCCTGTTATAATGGGACCCTCATACCAGCGGTCGGGAGGGGTCTGTGTCTCGGGGGTAAGGGTCTCCGGCGGGTGAGTCTCGGAGCCGGGGACCGTAGGGATAACGGCATCGGGGGTGGTGCCTCCGGGGGCAGAGGGCTGGGGATCCGTACCGGGATCTGTACCGGGGTCCGGAGGAATGACGATGGAGAGAAGGGTGTGAAGGTCGCAGGTGTGCTCCTTTAACTTCTCCGGGTTGTAGACATAGGGCTCATCCTTCTTGACCTTCCAATCCTTGTCAAAGATCAGCATAGAGACCTCCTTGACCGTGTTGCCGGCTGCCAGCTCGCAGTATTCGTTGCAGAGCTTGCCGGTGGCCTCGCAGACCTTGACCTGGATGTGGCAATCGCACTTGTCCTTGGGGGCGTCCTGCCAGTACAGGGGGATCTTAACGGTACGGTCACCACGGACCTCGGTCTTGCAGAATTCCTCTGCCAGCTTGCCGCAATCGGCACAGAGGGTGTAGGTGCCTACCTCATAGGGGGTAGAGAAGCCACGCCACTCTAAATTCTCGTGTAGGGGACGCATGACCTGCCGCCACATAACGATAGCGGGATTGGTGTAGGAATCGGAGAGGACGATCTGCTCCATCTCGTCATAGCCGCACCAAACCACGGCGGTATAATAGGGGGTATAGCCTGCGTACCAGCGGGTCTGATTGTTGTTGGAGGTGCCGGTCTTGCCACAGGTGGTCATATTGCTGATATAGGCAGGGGTGCCTGTGCCGGAGGAGACGACCTCACGGAGCATATAATTGATATAGTAGCTGGTCCTCTCGCTCATGGCGGTGTGGCTCTCCTGGGTGTTGTCCAGGATGATGTTACCCTCGGGATCCACAACGGTGGTGTAAGTCCGTGCCTCACGGAATACGCCCTTGTTGGGGAAGGTAGCGTAGGCCTGGGTCACCTCTCTGACAGTCATACCGTAGGTCAGCTCACCTAAGCCCAGGGGGGCAAGGGCCATGTCCGTATATTCCTTGCCGCCGCTTTCTACCCGTTCTACCAGGGTGGTGATGCCCAGCTTCTGGGTCAGGAAACCGTAGCTGGCCTCTACGGTCAGATCCTTAAGGACCTTGACGGAAATGGTGTTGAGGGACTGCTTGACCCCCTCCAGCACGTTGGTCAGACCTGCGTAGGTACGGGAGGAGTTCTGAGGCCAATCTTCATAATCATAGATAGAGGAATCCTCATAGACCGTTGCCGGGGTAATGAGGCCTGCCTCGATGGCAGGGGCATAGACTGCGATGGGCTTAATGGCAGAGCCCGTAGGCAGGCGGCTCTCGGCACGGTTAAAGGTGAGGCTGCCCTCCTTCTCGCCTACGCCGCCGGTCATGGCTACGATATCGCCGGTTTCGTTGTCAATAATGACCATGGCAGACTGGAGCTGCTGGATGCTGACGGTGTTGGGCACGTTGTCCAAATTCTCGTAGATGTCATCCATCTGTTCCTGAACATTGGGATCCAGGGTGGTATAGATCTTCCAGCCGCTGGTCAGCAGGAGCTGCTGTGCTGCCAGCTCGCTGATGCCGTTCTGCTTGCACAGATCCTCTACTACGTCACGGTAGACTGTGTCTACGAAGTAGGAGTATCCCGTGCTCTTCTTGACCTCAGGATTCTCTGCGGCACAGTTGGGGCAGTAGAAGCGGCCGTCTTCCTTATTATAGTCGGATCGCTCCCCGGTGAACTCACACTGAGAGCAGGTATATTCCTCGGAATCGTACAGACCGTTGCGGAAGACCAGCTCCTGGGCCTTGGCCTCCTCGTAGGCCTCCTCTGTGGGGATATAGCCCTGGTCGTACATCTCGCTGAGAATGATACGGCGGCGTTTCTCGTTGCTGTTAGGAGCGATATAGGGATCGTACATCGAGGGGTTGTTGGTAATGGCAATGAGGCAGGCACACTCCTGGGTGGTCAGCTCACTGACATCCTTGGCGAAGTAGACCTTGGCGGCACTCTGGACACCGTAGCAGCCTTCACCAAGGTAAATGGTGTTGAGATACCATTCCATGATCTCCTCCTTGGTGTACTTCTCCTCAACGGCAAGGGCACGGAAGATCTCCTGGACCTTGCGGTTAATGGTGACATCGTCCTCACTGGACAGGTTCTTAATGAGCTGTTGGGTAATGGAGGAGCCGCCGAAGGAGGAGTCGCCTCCTACGAAGTTCTGTACCGCAGACAGGGTGCGTAGCCAGTCTACACCGTCATGGTCCCGGAATCGGCGATCCTCGATGGCAATGGCGGCATTGACCAAATCCCGGGGGATGTCCTCGTAGCTGACCCAAATACGGTTCTCGGAGGAGTAGAGCTGCTGCAGCTCACGGTAGACGCCTGTCTCCGGATCACGGCAATAGAGGATGGAGGTCTGTGCCAGGGAAATATTGTCCAATTGGAGGGAGTCTGCGTATTCCTCGGACTTGGGGATCACGTCGGTCTTGAGGTAGTCGGAGAACTTGTTGTAGAAGATGATGCCTGCAACTGCAGCTATGACAGAGACCGTAGCCGCCAGGACCATGGCCCACAGCAGAACTCGTCCCAGAATGTGGAGGAAGCCTTGGGAAATACGCCGGGCAATATGGGGCTGTTCCGCCGGTGTACGATTATGGTTTGCCATATTGTAAAACCTCACTTTCAAAGAATGAAATGGTGATCTGTATAGATGTGGGGAAAAAGCCTTTTTTTCCTATTAATATATTATATCATGCTTGTCAACACTATATTATGAATAAAGCCTCCGGGAACGGAAAATTTTTCTGAAGGGGAAATCCGTCATATTTCCTCTTGATTTTTTCCCGGGAACAGGGTACAATAGAGCTACGATAAACAAGGAGGACGGAATATGGACGAATACGGGAAAGAGGTCATCAGTATCACCGACGAGGACGGTGTAGACTATGAGCTGGAGGTCCTTGCCAGAGTGGAGTACCGGGGCTGTGAGTACCTGGCACTGACTCCTGCGGATGCAGCCGACGAGGCTGAGGAGCTGGAGGTCAGCTTACTTAAGTCCGTCATTGAGGACGGTGAGCCTATTTTGGTGGCTATCGAGGACGAGGAGGAGCTGGAGGCTGTTTACGATCTGGTGATGGAGGAGGCCTTCCCTGATGAGGAGGACGAGGACGAGTGGGAGGACGACTTTGACGACTGAGCTCTCTCCGTAGCAAGGATTAGACGGATCACATAAGCGTTAGTTCCCTGCGAGGTGCGTGATAATTCCTTTTAAACCCACATTCTAACATCGGGATGTTGAATTTCTTCGTTGTCGTGCAGGCCTCCCGCTTGCGGCTCTGACCGTGAGCGGACGTTGGAAGCTGGTAAGACGTTGATAGACAGCCCACCTGCCTATAGTGCAGGTTATAAATGGGGTTACACGGCCTTCGTGGGGTAGTTCAGTGAAGAGTGAATAGGGAAGAACGAGGGTGCCCAGGATGGGGCTTCCGGAAAGCTTCCCTGTTCACTCTTTGCTTTTTGCCCGGATCAGAACGTGATACGGATAATTTTTAAAAATTTACAAAAAATATAAGATTGGGACTTGAAACATTGGGAAAAAGGTAGTATAATATCAACCGTTGTACTCTAAATTCTATTTAGAGGAGATTTTCACGATTGTGAGGTTAGAAACATGAGCGCATCCCGAGTTAGAAAAGAGCGTGCAAACAACAAGGTTGTTGCACAACCCGCCAAGAAGCAGGAACCCAAGAGGGTCTCCGAGGGCTTGATCCTTGCCATTAGCGTCATCGCTATTCTGGTAGCCGTTTTCGGCACCGTTCTGGGCATCCGTTTCTATCAGCGGAACCAGACCGTTATGACCGTAGGCGACAAGGAGCTCACCGTCAAGGAGTTCAACTACTTCTTCAACCAGACCGCAAGCAACTTCGGCAACTATGCCTCCTACGTCGGCATCGACACCAGCAAGTCCATCGACGATCAGACCGTCGGCTCCGAGAACGTCAGCATGATGTCCATGCTGGGTATGGATATCGAGGTCCTGGCCCCCTACAAACAGGAGGACGGCACCTATGATATTACCTGGGCAGGCTACTTCGCACTGCTGGCCCGCGAGTCCGCTGCACAGACCTGGGCTGTTTATCAGGCTGCTATGGCTGACCCCAACTACCAGGTTCCCCAGGATATCGAGAACTCCATTACTACCGAGATCGCTAACCTGGACATCTACAGTCAGATCTACGGCTTGAAGGACGCAGATGCCTTCATCGAGGCACAGTACGGTGACGGCTGCAACGTCGAGAACTACGAACAGCACATCCGTGTTTCCTACGTAGCCTCCGACTATGCAACCAACTATGAGTTCAGTGCTGCTGACATCGACGCCAAGTACAACGGTGCTACCGCCGACTACGACGTTGTCAGCTACCTGGTATATACCGCCAATGCTTCCGACTACATGACCACCGAGGAATCCGAGGAGACCACCGACGAGTCTACCGAGGAGACCGAGGAGGACGAGGCTGCCAAGGCCGAGGCTATGGCAAAGGCCAAGGCTGATGCCGAGGCTATGGAGAAGGACTTTGTTCTGGAGGACAAGGTGATCTCTGCTTATGCCGATCACATCAAAACTACCGCTCAGAGCTACACCACCGAAGATGCAGCTACCTGGATGTTCGAGACTGCCAAGGCAGGGGACGTCAAGCTGTTTGAGGATGCAGACAATGACAGATACTATGTCATTAAGGTCCTGAGCAACGATGTCAACTATCAGACCCTCAATGCTCTGCAGATCTTCATCCCCGTGGATGACGAGAACGTTACCGAGGTAGATCACACCGGTCACGATCATCCCGAAGACGAGATCCCCGAGGACGAGATCGTTCTCACTGCTGCACAGAAGCTGGAGGCTGTTCAGTCCGAGCTGGCACTGAAGGCCACCGAAGAAAAGTTCCGTGAGCTGGCTTCCGAGTACAGCGGCAACAGCTCCGTAGAGATGATGGACGTTTCTTACGCAGCGATCGTGGAAAACATTTCCAGAGATGCCCTTATTTGGACCGTGGAAGAGCGTAAGGCAGGGGACTACGAGGTATTCGAGACCGAGTCCGGCACCTACGTTCTGTACTACCAGGGTACCGGCGAGACCTACCGCAATCTCAGCGTCAATTCCGCTCTGATCAATGAATGGGTCGAAGAACTCACCGATACCGCTGTTACCAACTGCAAGTTCGATCTGGATGCAGCCCTCAACGGCGCAGTGGATCTGAAGCTGCAGGCTAACACCCAGGGTTGATCCATAACAGGGACTGCTGCTCCAACAGGGCAGCAGTTCTTTTTTATCAGAACAGGAGGAGCTATGGAACGGGAAGCCTTTATTCGACAGGAAATGCTTATGGGAGCACAGGCTATGGAGCGACTTGCCGGGGCCCATGTTATCGTGTTCGGCATCGGCGGCGTAGGCAGTTACGCTGTGGAGGCTCTGGCACGGGGTGGCGTTGGGGCCCTGACCCTGGTGGACAGCGATACCGTAGGGGTCAGCAATCTCAACAGACAGCTCTGTGCCCTTCACTCTACCCTGGGCAGGAATAAGTCAGATGTTATGGCACAGAGGGTACGGGACATTAACCCGGATTGCCTGGTCCGATCCCTGCCTATGCTATATAATGAAGAAAACAAGGAGGCCTTCTTTGATCGGCACTATGACTATATCGTGGATGCCATCGACCTGGTCTCTTGCAAGCTGAGTCTGATCCTCAATGCAAGGGAACAGGGGATCCCCATTATCAGTGCCATGGGTACGGGGAATAAGACAGATCCCACCCAATTCCGCATTACGGATATTTCCAAGACCTCCGGCTGCCATTTGGCACGGATCATGCGTAAGGAGCTGCGGAACCGTGGGATCCTTCACCACACGGTGCTCTACAGCGAGGAGCTGCCCCGGAAGCCTGCCTTTGCAGAAGAGCCTCCTCCCGGCAGACGGTCCGTCCCTGCCTCCCTGTCCTGGGTCCCCTCCGTAGCCGGTCTCATGCTGGCAGGCCACGTGATCCGGGAGCTGGCAGAGGGCAAGGAGTAAAATTTCCTTTTTACGGGAATTTCCCTTGCGTTCATCAATGATAGCTGTTATAATATACGGAGATGTTTCCTTGTTGAAACAGGAAATCTTCTGAAAGGATATGGATGTATGAAACGAATTTTGGCATGGATGATCGCGGTGGTGCTGCTCATAGGTGTTCTGCCTGTGTCTGCGGCAGGAGATGCTATGGACACCGAGGGGCTCAAGACCCTACTGAACAGCGTGGAGCTGAAGCCTCAGCGGACCGGCTATCCTCAGGTGGATGCCATTTTAGAGGAGATCTTCGCTCCCTATGCACAGGAGGATAATTATACCAAGGTCAAGGCCGCCTACGATTGGACCGTTAGGGAGGTCAACTATAGCTGGGGACCCTATTCCCAGGATTGGGCACCTGCCTATGACTGCTTCGTTCCCCTCTATGAGCTGGAGTATGAGGAGGGGCTGGAAGAGGCCATGCCCTTCGAGGTCGTCAACCGCAGCTACCATGCACTGGTAGAACGGGAAGGCATTTGCTACGACTACGGTGCACTGTTTGCAGTGATGGCACGGTACTTAGGCTTCGAGAGCTACGTCCATACGGGGTATTTTGTCTTTGAACCGGGCTTTGGCACCGGCTCCGGCCATCACGGCTGGGCAGAGATCAAGATCGGCGATGCATATTACATCTTCGATCCTCAACGGGAATACCGTATGTGCGGTAACGGCGTGGGAGAGATCGAGTATCTGTATTTCGGCATTGATGAGGATCATGCATGGCGGTTTGACCACGAGACCGAGGTCAATGCACAGCGTGACAGCAGCTTCTTATCTGTAGAGGCCCCCCGTCATTGTGAGATCAGGGTAGAGGCAACTGCCGGCGGCACGGCATCCCTTGGGGGTGACTGTGTCCTGGGGCAGAGCGTTACCCTTAAGGCAGAGTCCTATGACAAGGCCTTTGTGGGCTGGTATGATCAGAGCGGTGAGCTCCTGAGCAGTGAGGCACAGTGGAGCTTTACCGTAGAGGCCCCGGAGACGGTTTATGCCGTGTTCCGGGGAGAGTATTTCCGTGATACCGCGGGACAGTGGTATGAGGAGGCTGCCAACACCGCCTTTGAGGCCGGGCTGATCAAGGGTGTGGAGCCCTTTGTATTCAGCGGAGAGGGGACCATGACCCGCGCCATGGCACTGACCGTCCTGTACCGTATGATACAGCCGGAGGGCGACTTCGCTCCTGCGTCCTATGCAGACGTAGAGGAGGGGAGCTGGTATGAGGCTGCTGTCAATTGGGGGACCCATGAGGGCATCGTCAACGGAGTGGGGGAGGATCGCTTTGCACCCCACAGCACCGTTACCAGGGAGCAGTTTATTACCATGATTATGCGTCTGCTGGGCAGGGAGGAGGAAGCAGAGCTTCCCTATACCGATGCCCACCTGGTCAGTGAATATGCTGTGTCTGCTATGAAGCAGGCCCAGGCAGCTGGTCTCCTCACCGGCTACGAGGATCAGACCCTCCGGCCCCTCCGCGGCCTCCGCCGCTCCGAGGCTGTGGCCTTGGCAGTAAGGCTCCTGTCCTGGCAGGAACTGGGATGAACACAAAAAACACACCCTTCCCCGTGTGCCGATAAAACAGTTATTCGAAGAAATTACGAAATCGGCATCTGTCAAACAGGTTTTTAAAACGGAATGAATATGTTTCGATGGGAAGCATAGAGAAAATATGTATAACTCTTAATTGTGGTGTCGATGATATTTTGAAATTTGAAGGCATCTATGAAAAATAAGAAAGGAACACAAATTAAATGAAGCCTGTATTAACAATTAACCATTTGATTAGAGAAGCTGAAAACTTCTGCAATTTTATGTCTGAAGAGAACCATCGCGAATTAGTCGGTATTACTGACGGAAAAGCTGTCGGTACATATGTTGAGCATAGATTTCAACGATACCTTGCTGAGCATTATATTGTTACTGTTGGCAGCAGTGCGAGAGGCATTGACTTACCCGGCGAGAATATCCAGACTGACATAAAAGTAACGTCCATTACACAACCACAATCGAGCTGCCCTTTCAAAAATGCTCGTCAAAAAATTTATGGATTGGGTTACAATCTCTTGGTCTTTGTGTACGACAAGCAAGATATAGGAAATAGGTGCTCTCTTCGGTTTACTCATTGTGCTTTTATCGACAAAGCAAGAACTGCAGATTATACGATTACAAGACGCCTTCTTGAGATGATTGAAGATGGTGCCTATAAAGAAGATATTATGGGGTTTCTGGAAGACCGCAATATTCCTGGTGATGAAATTATTTACAACGACTTGGCTGATGAAATCCTTTCCGATCCTCCTACACAGGGTTACTTAACAATTAGCAATGCGCTTCAATGGAGACTTCAGTATTCCAGAGTGATTGCGTTAGGCAATCGAGTTGACGGAGTAATTAACTATGAATGGTAAGAGAGAATATGGAGACTATCAAACCCCCCAGTTTTTCTCGTTGTCGGTTTGCCGGTATCTTAAAGATATAAGGAAAATAACGCCATCTGTTGTCATAGAACCTACTTGTGGTTTGGGTAGTTTTATAAAAAGCAGTTTGATATTCGATGCTTCGGAGATTATTGGAATAGAAGTAAATTCAGAATATTGTGATATATGTTCACAAACCATCAAAGACCCTCGTGTTCAAATTCTTAATGCGGATTTTTTTGATTTTGATTTGAAATCCGTCGTAAAAGGAAAAGATCAGTTGCTGATTGTTGGCAATCCACCGTGGGTCAACAATAGTACTTTATCATCGTTAAACTCCGATAATCTTCCGACAAAAATGAACTTTAAGGGTTTCAAAGGAATGGATGCCATTACAGGAGCGAGTAATTTTGACATATGTGAATATATCATCTTGCAGTTGATCGCTTCTCTGTATAACACAAACGCCACGATTGCTATGCTTTGTAAAACATCCGTTGCAAGAAATATTTTCGCAGAAATGAAGCGAACCCATACAAGCTTTAAGTCTTGTGATATGTTTGAGTTTAACGCTTACAAAGTATTTGGAATTAGTGTTAGTGCCTGTTTGCTTGTAATAGAACTGAGCAAAGAGAACATTTCTGCTGATGTATGCAATGTTTATTCTTTTGATAACCCTAATATAACCAAAAACTCGTTTGGTTATATTGATGGGAAATTTTACAGTGATACAACTAAAGAGACCACCGATTTTTCTGGCAAATGCTGTTTTGAATGGAGACAAGGTGTAAAGCATGATTGTTCTAAAGTAATGGAACTTTCAGTGGAGGGGACGACTCTCACAAATGGACTAAATGAAACTGTAAGGATTGAACCCGAATATGTGTTTCCGCTAATAAAAAGCAGTATGTTCAAATCTCCGATTGTGGATAGTTTTGGGAAATATGTGATTGTAACTCAAAAAAAAGTTCGAGAAGATACTTCTCATATAGAAACTGATGCACCGGAAACATGGGAGTATTTAACATCACATAAAGAACATTTTTCAAAACGAAAAAGTTCAATATATAAAGATGCTCCAGATTTTTCGATGTTTGGAATCGGTGATTATTCGTATTCTAAATATAAAGTCGGGATAAGTGGATTTTATAAAAAACCTCTTTTTTCTGTTCTCATTTCAAAAGACGGAAAGCCTGTTATGACAGATGATACCAGTTACTTTATTTGCTTTCCAACGTATGATACGGCATATACGGCTATGTTGATTCTGAACTCCGAAAAAGTACAAAAATTTCTCTTGACGATTGCATTCTTAGATGCAAAGAGACCTTATACAAAAAAAGTCCTTGAAAGAATTGACTTCCGTATAATACTTCAAACAATTTCCATAGCTGAGCTTATTGAGTCTGAAAAACAATTAGGGTTGAAGGAATATTTTACCGAAGAAATGTTTGAGGAGTTTAAACTCTTGCCAGAGTTTAGCCAAGAATACTTAAAATTGTGTATTTAAGGAAAGAGAGGAGATATCCGTGTTTACATTGCTGTCTGTCAGTTTCGTTGGAGGGATCATGATCCTGGTGATCGCCGGACTCCGTGGACTGCTGCAGAATCGCTTGCACAGGACGGTGTTCCTGCTCCTGTGGCTGTTGGCGGCCCTGCGTTTGGCGATCCCCGGGGTAATTCCCTCTACTGCCAGCATCTATAATCTCTTCGCGAAACAGGAAGGGTATGTTGTGATCTCCTACGGTCCCACCATCCCTGTAGCCGAGCATACTGTTACGGCACCGGAGGCTCCCTCTGCAGCTGTGGAGCCGGTATCGGGAGAGACCACTGAGGTACTTACGGAGGATAGTTCCCCCATTCCGGGAGATGTGATCCTGAGCTGTATCTGGGCAGTGGGCTGCGGAGGCTGTTTCCTGTATTTCCTGTGGATCCATCTGCGATCCAGACTGCGCTACCGCTTTGCCCTACCGGAGGAGGGTCCTGCCTTCCTGGAGGGGATCCCGGTGAGACGGTGTGAGGATATTTCCGCACCCTTGGTATATGGCTTCTTCCGCCCTGTGATCCTGCTGCCTGTGGACTTCCCCAAGAAGGACAGCCCACAGTATGACCAGGTCCTCTGCCATGAGATGACCCATATCCGCAGCGGCGACCTGTGGTATAAGCTGGGGATGCTCATAGTGACCTGCATCCACTGGTTTAACCCTATGGTTTGGCTCATGCTCTATCTGTCTACACAGGATCTGGAGCTCCGCTGTGATGCCCGTGTGATCCGCAAGCTGGGACAGAAGAAGATCTACGCCATGACCCTGGTACAGGCAGAGGTACAGCAGTCCAAACACCTGGCAGAAGCCGCCTTCGCCTTCTCCCTAACGGAGCTGCGGCTTAAGTCCATTGCCAAGACAAGGGTCTACCTCCCACGGAGCATTATCCTGTGTACCATCCTCAGTGTGATGCTGGTATGCTGCTTTGCGACCGGTCCCTCTGCACGAGAGTACGAGGTGATCCAAGAGTCTGTCACAATAGAAGAGGTCTATGAGCAGGATGCTTCCCTTCCTGCAGAAGACCTAACCCCCTCTCCGGGACAGAGCTTCTCTAACCTTGGTAGCTATGTGGGGATCACCCGACAGAGCCTTAAGGAGGAGCGTGTGGGAGTGTGGGAGCATCAGACCCGAGGAACAGCTTCTCCGAATCGGGAGACTGTGACAGCCCCGGTGGCAGGCAATGACGGATCACGGGTCATAGAGGTCATTGTTACGGGACAGCCTGTGAGAAGCAGCAACGGAGAACGCTGCTATGTCCCCACAGGGGACTTTACTGCCGCCTTCAGCGGAGGAGAGGTCTGGGCCGTCTCACCGGGAGAGGTCTTTGATCCCTTCCAACAATAATACTGCTTTACAATAGTATGGAAGAAACCATGGATGCCGTCTGTGTGACGGATCCATGGTTTCTTGTCTGATGTGATCGGGACTGTAAGCCGGGTTCTGTAATCGACAGCCATCTATCTCGACATACCGTTGCCGATATGCTCAAGCCACCTCCCCGGAGACGGTCGGGCCAACCAATGTCTCCTCCACGGTGTTGCTCCGAATAGAGTTTACAGCATCACAATGTTCCCATGTGATGGGTGAGCTCTTACCTCGCCTTTCCACCCTTACCTCGCGGATGCAAACTTCATATCCCTCCCTTCGCCACGAGGGGCAAAGGTCGCTCATTGCGTTGCATCTCCTCTTCCGTCCCTAACCGCTTACGCCGGGGTATACCGGGTTTCTTTAAAAAGCAGACATTGGAAACGGCTGCTATTTATAGCCCGTAAGGGCATAGAAACTTGTATGAGACGTCTTTTGTGCCATCCATGGCACCAAAGCTTCAATGAAAAGCGTCTACTTTTCATTGAAAAGCAGTATTAGGACGGATCTTGGAATCATGAGGCGGTATATCTCTGTTGCACTTTTCCTGAAGTCGCCTTCGGCGGGCGTTACCCGTTATTCTTGCCCTGTGGAGCCCGGACTTTCCTCATATGGGAGCCTTTCGCCTCCCACACGCGGCTGTCCGTCCCGGTCACTTTTTCTATTGTACTTTATTTTTTCCATCTTGTCAAACATTTCATTATAGGTTATAATATAAAAAATAAGAAATTTTGAAATCCATCCCCGAGGCTCCCGTCTCGGGCAGAAAAGAGGCGTTGCACCTTGGAACTACGCAAATATTTTGAAGGCTTACAGGGGAAACGGGTCCTGGTCCTGGGCTTAGGGGTCAGCAACCGTCCACTGGTTCGGCTCCTGCTGCAATACGGCATTGAGGTCACCGGCTGTGACAAGACTCCCCGTGAGGCTCTGGAGGAGGAGGTCCTGGAGCTGGAATCCATGGGCCTGCGGCTCCATTTGGGGCAGGCATACCTGGAGGGGCTCCAAGGCGACGTAGCCTTCCGCACTCCCGGACTCCACCCCGAGACCCCTGCACTGGTCGCCCTCCGTGAGAAGGGCTGCCGGATCACCAGTGAGATGGAGGCCTTCTTTGAGGTCTGCCCCTGCAAGATCATTGCCGTGACCGGCTCCGATGGCAAGACCACTACCACCACCCTCATCTCCGAAATGCTGAAGCAGGCAGGACACCGTGTTTGGGTAGGGGGCAACATCGGCACCCCCCTCTTAGACAAGGCGGATCAAATGCTCCCTACGGACAAGGTAGTATTGGAGCTCAGCTCCTTCCAGCTTATGGATCTGCACTACAGCCCCCACATTGGGGTAGTGACCAATCTGACGCCCAATCATTTAGACGTTCACAGGGATATGGAGGAGTACGTGGAGGCCAAGACCCATATCTTCACCTACCAGGGACAGGAGGATGTTCTTATTGTTAACCGTGACAACGAGATCACACGGACCTTCCGCAGCAAGGGAAAGACACTGTTTTTCAGCCGTTTTGAGCAGGGGGACGTGACCTTCCGCAATGGGACTATCTTCTTACGGGGAGAGCCTGTTCTGGAACAGGGGGATATCCTCCTGCCGGGGATCCACAATGTAGAGAACTACATGACTGCCATCCTTGCAGTAGAGAATATGGTGAGCAAAGAGGACATTGTCCATGTGGCCAAGACCTTCGGCGGTGTGGAGCACCGTATTGAGCTGGTCCGGGTCAAGGATGGCGTCCGATTCTATAACGACTCCATTGCTTCCTCCCCCAATCGGACTATGGCAGGTCTGCGGAGCTTTGAACAAAAGGTCATTCTTATTGCAGGAGGCTACGACAAGAAGCTGCCCTTTGAGGACCTGGGAGAGGAGATCGTTCGATCCGTCAAGCTCCTGGTCGCTACGGGAGCCACAGGGCCCCGTATTGCAGAGGCCGCCAGGCAGGCCTCCTCCTACGAGCCGGGACAGCCGGAGATCGTAGAGGTCCCCGATTTCTACGAGGCCGTTCATGAGGCAGCAGAACGGGCAGGGGAGGGGGACGTGGTCCTGCTGAGCCCTGCAGGACCTGCCTTTGATCGGTTCAAGAACTTTATGGTCAGAGGACAAGAATTTAAGAAGACGGTGATGGAGCTGTGAGTGAGAGAACCTGTACTGCCGTGATCGTAGCGGCAGGGAGTGCCTCCCGTATGAGAGGCATTGACAAGACCGTTGCTCCCCTGGCGGGGGAGCCACTGATCCTGCACACTGTCAGAGCTCTTGCCGCCGCTACACGGATCACGGAGATCTTAGTGGTGACTCGCGAGGATCTGATCCCCGCTGTAAGGGAGCTGTGCAAGGCGGAGCCCAAGGTACGGGCGGTCCTGCCGGGAGGTAGCAGCCGCAGTGAGTCCGTCCTACGCGGTCTGAGCGAGGCTAAGGGAGAGCTGGTTGCCATCCACGACGGAGCCAGACCCTTCGTGACGGAGCAGATCGTGGACACTACCGTTGCCGCTGCGGAGGACTGCGGAGGAGCGGCACCTGCCATCCCCGTTAAGGACACCATTAAGCTGGCAGAGGACCGACAGATCCGGGGGACCCCGGATAGGTCCAAGCTCTTTGCGGTCCAGACTCCGCAGGTCTTTTACCGCAGAGACATCGAAGCAGCCCTCAGGCAGGCTATGGAGCGACAGCTCCCACTGACAGACGATTGCTCCGCCGCAGAGGCGGCGGGCTATACCGTGGTCCTGACCGAGGGCAGTGACGAGAATATCAAGATCACCACACCTGTAGACCTGCTATTCGGTGAGGCGATCCTACAGGGGAGGTCCCAAGTATGAGAATCGGACACGGATATGACGTACACCGTCTGGTAACCGGGCGTAAGCTGATCCTGGGCGGCGTAGAGATCCCCTATGAGCTGGGGCTGGACGGCCATTCCGATGCAGACGTGCTCCTCCATGCAGTGATGGATGCCCTCCTGGGGGCTGCTGCTATGGGAGATATCGGAGGGCTGTTCCCGGATAATGACCCCCAATACAAGGGCATAGACAGTATGCTGCTCCTTCGGGAGGTGGTCAACCGCATTACTGCCAAGGGCTACTGCCTGGGGAATCTGGATGTGACCATGATCGCACAGCGTCCCAAGCTAAAGCCCTGCATTCCCCAAATGATCGAGAACCTTGCAGGCACCCTTCGGGCAGAGCCTTCCCGTATTAACGTTAAGGCCACTACGGAGGAGCACCTTGGATTCACCGGCAGCGGAGAGGGCATGGCCTGCCATGCTGTCTGCCTGCTGGAAGAAAGAGAGGACAATTCCTATGTTTAAACCCGAGAAGCAACCCCTGAACCCCACCACCGCCAAGGAACGGTGGACCTACCTGGTCAAGTGGGAACGGAGACTGAAGCGGAGCGTGCTCCTTTGCAGGATCATCCAGCCCCTGGGCGCCTCTATTTTTACTCTCAATATGCTCCTGGCAGCTATGAACCTCCTCCTTGCCATTGACAAGCCGGTGGTGGCAGATACCATCCGCACCGCTATGGACAAGGTTCCTATCCTCCCTGCCATGGTCTCCTCCTTCCCCCGTGAGACCTTTAAGGAGGCTCTGGTCTTTGCAGGCTGGTTTGCCTTCCTGATCCCCCTTGCCGTTAGCGGCATAGTGCTGGGCGTTCTCTATGCCATTGACTATTTCCACACCTACAAGAACAAGCCCATCCCCGAGCTCCGGGGGACCGATGCAGAATGTGCAGAGGCCCTTGCCCACGAGGCGGAGTGGGTCTATAATCTGCGGCGTAAGCTGCCTCAGTGGTCCATTTTCATGGAGACCACCGTTCTCACCGCTCTGACCGTATGGCCCATCCTGTCTATCTGCCTGGGCTTCCTGGGCGGGGAGGATCCTGCAGTGCTGCAGATCGCTCTGTCCTGCTTTGCTATGCTGGTAGTGGTATTCGTGTTCTTCTGGGTCTATGCCGCTTGCTTCTGGGTATTTTCCCGTCTGAACGCTCTGTACTACGTGGCCCCCGGTCAGTGGCATTTCTGGACCCTGTTTAATGAGGCCGACGATTATTGGGAGAGCGTAGACCCGGAGGAATACGCTCGCCGTGAGCGTGTGGCCGCCCGTAAGAAGGCAAGCCGCAGATAATTCGGGACAAAATATTACGGTAATGATCTCTTTTTGGTAAAAACTTTAAAGCCTTTCAGCTTATATAGGCAAAAGAAACAAAATAGCACGGTATTTTTCTACTAAATCGACGATAAAACAATACTTGAAAAAATAGGAAATTTTGGTATGATTATAGTGATACAGTATAGTGGTATAAAAGCTGCCGTACTAAGAAAATAGGAGGGTATTTCCATGAGTAAAAAGCATCGCATTTTATCCGTGCTGCTGGCACTGTCCCTGCTGCTGTCTACCTTCGGCATGCTGAGCGCATCTGCTGCGGCCCCCACATCCCTGGATATTGCCAAGATCGCTGCCATTTCCGGTGATACTGCCAATGCCTTCGAGGCTGCCATTGCCAAGGGCAGCAAGGACATTGACGGTGTCTACTACGATGTCACCTTCCCCGCACTGAACTACACCGAGTTCGAAATGGGCTATGAGGATTATATCCTTATGGCTGCCAACGCCCTGTACGCCCTGTCCGAGGGCAAGGATGCTACCACCCAGATCGCCTACAAGGAGATCACCAACGCTTCCGATGCTGTTAAGAACGGCACGGGTACTTCGCTGAACAAGGCTCAGTATCTGGAGCTGGCAGAGCGTGTTGCCAAGTACGGCAACAAGATGGGCAAGCTCCCCTCCAGCTTTAACCGTCCCACCGACGGCACCAATGTTTACGAGGGCCGTATGACCATTTACTCCATCGGTCACCTCTTTGCAGAGGCTCTGGCTTACTACAACACTGCCAAGAACCTCCCTGCAAGCGTTACCTTCATGCCCGTTCACATGGGTGATGTAGAGGTTACTCCCGCTCCCACTCAGCCCTCCGAGCCCGAGGACTGGTACGCTGCTGTTATCGCCGCTGCCGTTAACGTTAAGGCAAGCATGGCTGACGGCGTTCTCCCCGGCTCCATTGCTGTGGGTCCCGTCAATGTTACTCCCGCTCAGTTCCTGTATCTGTGCTGCAAGGTAGTTGTTGGTCTGAACAACGGCACTACCTCCGGCAAGCTCACTGTTCCCACTGCCGCTGAGCCCGACAATCCCCAGGGCACTGCTACCGGCCAGAGCTCCAAGAGTGACTATTTGGATATTGCCGGCCGTCTTATCACTTGGATCGACAGCAATCAGCAGGCTCCCAACTATGCTACCAGCGGCGAGCTGGGTGCTGTCAATTATTACGATCTGGTCAGTGCCTTTGCAAGAGTCGTTGCATTCTGGGATTCTGACGATATGCTCCCCAACTACGTTACCATTTCCGGCTGGTCCGGTACCGTACAGGAGACCACTCCTCCTACCACCCAGCCTACTACTGCACCTACCACCGCACCTACTACTGCACCTACTACTGCACCTACCAGTGCATCTACCTCCGAGGTCCCTCCCATGACCGATGACTGGTATGCCAATGTTGTCATTGCCGCTACCGCACTAAAGAACTATGTTGCCACTAACGAAGAGATGCCTGCTACCATTACCGTAGGCACTACTGCCTGCAAGCCTGCACAGTATCTGTATCTTGCCTGCCAGGTCGTTATCGGTATCAACGCCGGTCAGACCTCCGGTTCTCTCAGCGTTCCCAGCTATTCTGAGCCCAGTGGTCCCAACAGCACTCTGACTGCAGGCTCCTTCGCTAAGACGGAGTATCTGGACATCCTGACCAGAATCAAGAACTACATGGACAACAACCAGCAGGCCCCCAACTACGCATCCACCTCTCTGGGTCAGATTCAGCACGAGGGTGCCATCTACATGGCCGCCTGCATCCTGGACTACTATGCTGCTAACGGCAAGTTGCCCGATTCCATCGCTGTTAAGCCCTGGTACGAGTATCTGGGTGTCTCTGTCGGCGACGCTTCCTTCGGCAACGACTTCTCTTCCTTCAAGCAGTACATGGTCCCCACCTCTAACTGCCAGTCTACCAACTCCACCATTATCTCCGTGGCTAAGACCGGTATGATGTACAGCAGCGGTTCTCACGGCGGCTACAAGAAGCCCACCACCACTTACCAGGCAATGTTCAACCTTATGGAGTACATCAGTGCCAATATTTCCTACAGCTACTACTATAATACCCAGCAGGGTGCCATCACCACCTGGAACTATAAGTCCGGTAACTGTTGCGACATGGCTCACCTGGTATCTGCCTGTGCCCGTGCCCTGGGCGTTCCTGCCCGTTACGAGCACTGGAACTGTCAGTTCGCAGTTACCAACACCGGCCACGTATGGTCCACTGTTTACTGCCCCGATGCTCCCGCAACCAACAGCTACAACAAGAAGGGCTGGCTCCCCGCTGACCCCGTTAACACCCCCAACTACCTGGGCTATCAGAACCACACCAACGAGTATAGACTCAGTGGTCCTCACGCAACTCTGCCCTTCTGATCCCATTATTCCATAACCCTACAGGGCTGTCACATTGACAGCCCTGTTTTTTTAATACTGTCCTACGGACAATATCACTCTTGCTCATGGCATAAATATCACTGCAAACACAGTTTGCAATATCACTCGCCCCGTTCAATTTCATCCACTGCAACCCAATATCAGCCTCTCCCCGATCAGACCAAGCAACCATAATACTGTTTCTTGATAAAATAGTTTGACACTTATTTCTAATAAAACGGTTAAACTGTTTTATTGGAAATAAGTATAAATCGAGAATTTGCCCAACTGTGGGGCGGACTGAGTCGTGTAAGTTGTTTTATACTTGCAGTATTGACAAGGGTTAGAGGGCCTGTATATAATATTCATAGAATACGCATTGGACAACGGGAAAAGCATTGATGGTCAAGGACGATTGCATGATCCATTACACGGGATCAAGAAACGGTATCGTCTGGGGCACGAAAGGAGGAAGCCTATGAAAAAGGAACATACTCTATCTCTGAGAGCGGTAAGCCGGCTATATCCCAATACGGTACTCCAATATAGCTGGATCATTCTGCCTTTAGGGCTGCTGATCCTGGTTCCTCTTCTGATTCTGTTTAAAAGATGGTTCCCTTTAAATGCGGGACCGGGTTTGTTCGCGGCTGTGGTTGGTCTTTTTTCCCTCTATATCGTAGGCAACTGCGTATTCATAGTCCATAAGGTCCATCTTTCTAAGGACAAGGTGCTCCTGACTTGGTGTGGGATCCGGATGAAGGTCCTTGAGCCCTCCGGGCTGAGACTTTTGTGTGCGGTGGGGAATGAATGGGGAAACTATCTCTGCCTCACCTGCTATAGGGTAGAAGAGCTTGCACAAATGGAGGAAAAAGTGAGGCTGAGGAATTGGATCACACGGCATGAGGTGCCTTTCGCTAAGAAAAGAGCAGATTATCAAGACAGCTATGCACGGAAGCATCTACTGCGACAGGCAAAAAAGTCTTTCCAACTCTTTCGGAGAGAGAAAACCATCTTTCTTCCTATGAGAACGGAGCGTCTCCTTCAGCTGCAAGAAATGTATCCCCATCTGTCCTATAGGAACTATACTCAATGCTCCGGATACAAGCCCGGGGATCCCTACTCACGGAGAGATATCCTTTCTATATATGGTCTTACACCTTGGTTTCGCACAGAAATTACAGAGGATGCCATTCTATATTACAGCGGAAAGAAAGCTGTAAGGACCGTGCCCCTGTCCACGGTTCGATCCATTGTGCGTATAGACATCTTTATGGCATCCCGTCACATCCCATCTTCTCACTTACCTATGCTCTTTCTATCGACCCTATCCCTTGAGGAAATGGGTGAGCGGTCCCGACTTGCTCATGATTCCCTGTCTCTAAGAGCCTACCACTATGCCGAGGATCAAGGAAAGCATTGGCGGATCTCTACCCCCAATTGCTGCAATCTGCCTTGCAATGAGATAACTCTTGCAAAACTGAAGGAAAGGTGCCCCGACGCACAGTGGTTGGATCTATCTGATGCCATTTTCCAATAAATACTGTCCTTAGTGTTTCGATCCCTCACTCCTTCCGACGGAGGATCTGCCTTACAAATGATGCACAACAGCCCCCACGTGGTGTGTCTTTGCCAAATTCTCGATTTATCGAGCTGTTTGAAAAGGCACAAACCACCGAAACACGCACTATCCCTACGACAGCCTTGTACGATGATAAGTTGCATGGTACGGAAATCGAACGCCTCGATAAACCGGAATTTGAAGAGAAAAGCGTAAAATGGGGCGGCTTATGTGATGTCGTATCATTTTGAGACAGGTTTTTGGTTGCTACCATGCCTTGGGGTGGTGCGGTGAAGGGGGATCTGTAAAAAAACAGGAGACCGATCCCGTTTTATTTGGGATCGGTTTCCTGGTATAGGATATGGGCGAAGCGGGAGTCGAACTCCTTCTGAGCGTAGGTGCGGATGTCGGCACAGTACTGCTCATAGGCGGCGAGTAGGCTCAGAGCCTGTTGCGATAGGGACGCACCTCCTCCGTTCTTGCCGCCTGTGGTAGATACCAGCAGGGAAAAGCCGAGCTCCTTCTCGGCGGTCTTGATAATGGTCCATGCTTTGGAATATGCCATGCCCATGGAGATGGCAGCGGCACGGAGAGAGTGCTTCTCCTCTACACGGCGTAGGAGCTGGGCCACACCGGGACCGAAGCACTTTTCTTCCCCAAAGATCCGCAAGGACACAACGGGTCTGAATGTCTTATCCATATTTGCAGTATATCACAGAATTATGGCTTCGTCAACTTTTTCGGTTGACGGTGGGAGAAAAATATGTTATTTTATTAAGAGAATAACGGGGAGGGGAGACTATGGGCTTTGCAGAAGCATTGCAGATCCAACCTGGGATCACGGCGATCATTGGCAGTGGGGGCAAGACCTCCCTTATGCTGACCCTTGCGGGGGAGCTGGCTGCCTCTGTGATCCTGTGTACCTCTACCCGGATCTATCCCCCGAAGGGTATCACGATCACGGACAGGGTCTGCCACAGGGTAGAGGGGATCCTCTGCGTGGGAACTGCCGCCGAGAACGGAAAGGTAGGCAGCCCCATCCAAGACTTCCGTGACCTTGCCCGATACGCAGACTATATTCTTGTAGAGGCTGACGGCTCCAAGCATCTGCCTCTCAAGGCTCACGAGGCTCATGAGCCGGTGATTCCTGAAGGAACCGGTCGGGTGATCCTGGTAGTGGGAGCCTCCGGCTTAGGGCAGGGAGTATCGCAGGCTGTTCACCGCCCCCACCTCTTTACCCGCCTTACCGGGGAAGACGTTGCCACACCCGAGGCTGTGGCCCTTGCCTTAGAGAAGGAGGGCTATGGGGATATCGTATTCATCAATCAGGCAGATCAATTCCCGGCAGGGGCAGAGGCACTGGGAGTCCTCATACACAAGCCCTGCTGTATAGGATCTGTGAAAGAAGGAGACATACAATGCTTGTTTTGATTCGTGGAGCCGGGGATCTTGCCTCCGGCATTGCCCTGCGGCTCCATCATGCCGGGATGCAGGTGGTCATGACTGATCTGCCCCGTCCTACTGCCATTCGCAGGACGGTTTGTTTTTCCCAGGCTATTTTGTTCGGCACTATGAAGGTGGAGGATGTCACTGCAAAGTTCGCGGCTTCTGTGGAAGCGGTTCCCGGCATCCTGGCCGAGGGCTGTATTCCTGTGCTGGCTGACCCGGAGTGCAAGTGCCTGGAGACCTTGAAGCCGGATGCTGTGGTAGATGCCATCCTTGCCAAGCGGAACCTGGGGACAAGGATCACCGACGCTCCCTGTGTCATTGGTGTAGGTCCCGGCTTCACTGCGGGAACGGACTGTCACGCCGCTGTGGAGACCATGCGTGGCCATACCCTGGGACGGGTCATTACAGAGGGCTCTCCCTTGCCCAATACCAATATTCCCGGTCTGATCGGGGGCTTTGCGGGAGAACGGGTCCTCCGTGCACCCGGAGATGGCATTTTCCGTCAGGCTCTTCAAATCGGTGCTTCCGTCAAGCAGGGAGATGTGGCAGGAACGGTGAACGGTGAGCCTATGCTCTGTCAGATCGACGGTATGCTCCGTGGGATCCTGGCAGACGGAACCCCTGTTCACAAGGGAATGAAGGCAGGGGATGTGGATCCCCGTGGAGAGGAAAGCTATTGCTACCTGGTTTCCGATAAGGCACTGTCCATCGGCGGTGGGGTGTTGGAAGCAATTCTCAGATTTTCGGAGGTTTAAAAATGGAGGATGTAAAACTGACCAAGCTGGCTAAGTGTGCCGGCTGTGGTGCAAAGGTAGGAGCAGGCACCTTGGCAAAGCTCCTGGATGATATAAAGGTTCACACAGACCCCAACCTGCTGGTTGGCTTTGACAAGTCCGACGATGCCTCTGTTTACAAGGTTTCGGAGGAACTGGCACTGGTGCAGACTGTGGACTTTTTCCCACCCATTGATGATGATCCCTATGTTTTCGGTCAGATCGCCGCAACCAATGCTCTGTCCGATGTATATGCCATGGGTGGGGAGCCTAAGCTGGCCCTTAATATTATGGCGGTTCCCGAGAGCCTGCCCAAGGAGGCTGTCCATGCCCTCCTGCGAGGGGGCTATGACAAGGTCTATGAGGCCGGTGCCATTATTACGGGAGGCCACAGTATTTTTGACGACGAGCCCAAGTACGGCCTGGCTGTTACGGGCTTTGTCCATCCGGATAAGCTCTTGACCAATTCCGGAGCCAAGGAGGGGGACGTGCTCTTCCTGACCAAGCCTCTTGGCATCGGCATTCTCACCTCCGCACAGAAGGCGGAGCTCCTGGACGAAGAAACAGCGGCTTTGGCCAAGAAGCTCATGACCACCCTGAACAAATCTGCCCGCGATGTAATGGTGCGGTACAGAGTCCATGCCTGCACGGATGTAACCGGCTTCGGACTCCTGGGTCACGGCCTGGAAATGGCACAGGGCTCCAACACGCGGATCGAGATCCATACCGAGAACATTGATCTGATCCCTGCCTCCCTGGAGTTTGCCTCCTGGGGCATCCTTCCTGCAGGGATGTACCGCAATCGGAGCTTTGCAGAGGAATTCGTGGATCACGGTGAGGTTCCCTTAGCTGTGCAGGATATGCTCTACGATCCCCAGACCTCCGGCGGTCTCCTCATTGCTGTAGACCCTGAGGATGCAGATGCTATGGAAGCGGAGCTCAAGGCGGCGGTTCCCTCTGCACAGCGGATCGGCAATGTCCTGCCCTACGAGGGCGGCAAGCGTATTATTCTGAAATAAGGATGTGTTTCTATGAAGATCCTTACCTCTGCGGAACAGCTCATCGGAAATACCCCCATACTGGAGCTGACCCATATAGACAGCCCTGCTCGGATCCTGGTAAAGCCGGAATTCCTGAATCCCGGTGGCTCCGTTAAGGATCGGGTGGCTCGTTCCATGCTGGACGAGGCGGAACGGCAGGGCAAGCTGACCCCCGACTCTGTGATCATCGAGCCTACCTCCGGGAATACGGGGATCGGCCTGGCTCTTTTGGGAGCGATCCGTGGCTATAGGACTATGATCATCATGCCGGACACCATGTCCCCGGAACGGGTCAAGCTCATGGAGGCCTACGGTGCAGAGGTGATCCTGGTTCCCGGCGGCATGACGGGAGCCATTAGGGAAGGGGAACGGCTTTTGAAGGAGCTTCCCCATGGGATCCTTGCAGGCCAGTTCCAAAATCCTGCCAATCCCAAGGCTCACTATGACACTACAGGTCCTGAAATATGGGAGGCTGTAGGAGAAGAAATAGATATTTTTACCTGCGGTATAGGCACCGGTGGAACCATTACCGGTACAGGCCGTTTCTTAAAGGAACGGAAGCACGCTATTGAGATCGTAGGTGTGGAGCCTGCGGCCTCCGGGGTCCTTACGGGAGGGGCTCCCGGAGCCCACGGCATCCAGGGCATCGGTGCGGGCTTTATTCCGGCAGTGTTAGACACAGAGCTTCTGGACGAGGTCCTTACGGTCAGGGATGAAGAAGCCCTTGCCGCCGCCGGGCTTTTGGCGAAAAAGGAGGGACTTTTCGTAGGCATCTCCTCCGGTGCTGCCCTCTGCGGAGCTCTTACCCTTGCAAACCGTCCCGAGAACAGAGGGAAGACCATTGTCACCCTCCTCCCGGACAGCGGCAACCGCTACCTGTCCGTAGAAGGCTTCCTATAACCATCACAGGAGACGGTTTCTTGTCCCTCCCCGGACAAGAAACCGTCTCCTGTCTTTGGTGCGTCGAAGCCTCGATTTATGGAGCTGTTTCGTTATGGGATTTGCAGGGGCTTCCGCCTCTGTCTGCCCTCGGCACTATGGTTATGCTACAGGCATCGGAGCCTTGTGTCGGTGCGGTAAAGGATCATTTGAATGATTTGCGGGATGCCTGGAGGACTTGCCTGAGCCAGTGGCGGTCTTGCACTTTAGTGGCGTTCCAGAGGGTGCAGGAGGCTGTTAGGAGCAGGAGGAAATAGAGCCCGTGCAGAGGCGGACAGGGCAGAACCGTGGACAGGCCCACAGAGAAAAGGAGACACAGAAGAGGGCGGCACAGCTCTCTCGGATGGAACCGGTGGCCTGTGACTCGGAGGAGACGGCGGAGACTGAGGAACAGGTTTACGGCGTGGGTGATCAGGAAGGTGAGGATATAGGCTGTAATACCGAATTTAGGCAGGAGCAGGAACAGGAGGACTACATCCATGGCATTGGTCAGGGTGTTGTACCGCACACAGGAGACCTGTTCCGCAAGGCCCTTTAGCATTCCGTCTGTAATGGCATCTAAGTACAGCATCAGCACCATGGGAGCAAAGTACCGCAGGTAGTGTCCTGCATCGGGGCTTTTGTACAGCCACAGCCCCAGGCTGTCCGCACTGACAAAGAGAAAGCCTGCCACAGCAGCGGCAAAGAGGAAGGTAAGACGCAGGCATTTGTCCGTCAGGTCAAGGATCCTGAGACGGCGGCCCATGGCCTTGGCTCGGGACAGCTCCGGCACTAAGAGATCTGCCAGGGCATAGAGCACAGCCGCAGGGAACATGAGAACGGGGAATACCATGGCGTGAATGGTGCCGTAGGCACCCATGGCGGACTCGGTAGAGCCGCCGTAACGGGCAAGACCGTAGGGGATCAATAGCTGTTCTGCGGTATTGAGGCCGGAGCGGAGATAATCATTCAGGGCAAGAGGAAGGCAGAGCTTGAACAGACGGGAGGCCATAGAGGAAGTCTTGTCTTTGGGGATCTGCCTCATATCTCTGCGGTACATGGCATACAGGAGGAAAAAGTCTGCCACAGCCCCCAGGGAGCTTCCCAACAAGATGGCACAGCAGGACCGCTCCAGATCCCCCTCTGCCCAGGTCAGCAGGAGCACTACAGTCAAAGCAAGAGACAACAGCCGCTCTCCGATCTCAATGACCACAAGCTGTGGGATCCGTGAACAGGCGGTAAAATATCCCGTCATGATGCCGCACAGACAGGTAAAGGGCAGGAATACTGCCATGCACCGTATGGACATGGCGGCACGGCAATCCCCTAACCAGGAGGAGGCGAAGAAGTCTGCAAGGAAGTAGGTTATGACTCCTACCACGGTGCTCACAATGATCCCGTAGGTGAGGCAGACAGACATAGCAGCCCGTACCCCACCTAAACGACGGTGGCCGAACTCCTCCGCACTGAGGTACATAGCCGCTACACGGACTCCGGAGAAGCCCAAAACCAGGGCAAAGACACTGACCGTGGAAATGAGCTGTAACAGCCCCAAGCCGGAGGCACCGATCCGATCCGTAAGAAAAACGTTGAACCCGATGGATACTAACCGCAGGAACAGATTGGTTGCTGTCAGAAGCACAGCCCCACCTAAAATCGACGTTTTCTTCTGCATCACCATCACCCCTTTGTACCAGTATAGGGAAAGAGGACAGGATTATGCCGGGAGTTTTCTTACCAAGAAACTGTCCGCAGGACAATATCACTTGTATTATTTGGCTTTTTATGGTAGAATAAAAGTATAAAACAGGAAAGGATGAGGCATATGAAAACTCGGTTTTTGGCAATGGTCCTGGCAATGCTCTTGGCCCTGTCTCTGCTCCCCTTGGTTGGGGCCGAGAGGGTAGAGGAGGGGGAGGCGGAGCCTGCCGCCTTCGGAGGAACACTGAACGATTCCACGGATCTCCTCTTTGACTTCAGCAACAACGCCGATGCACAGGCACGGTACAAATCCTCTGCCTACGGCGGCTACAACTTTGATAAGGAGACCAACGGCTATTGGGCTACGGGCTACAACGGCTCCAAGACCAATTATTCCATCTCCAACGCCAACGGCACCCTACGGGTAAAGGTCACAGACGGTGCCGATGCTAACGGCACCTACGGCCCCTGGATCAAGGTCACCAATACCTACGGAACCCTGCCCTCCTACAGCGAGGCAAGCAGACCCTATTACCCCCTGAGCTTTAACCCCAAGAGTGTGAAGTACGTTACCATTAAGTTCAAAATGTCCGGCTGCTCTGTCCCCGACGGTACGGTTCCCCGTGCGGTGTTTGAATACTACTACACCAAGGACGGTGCCTACGCCTATTCCAACGATATGCGTGCTTCCTTCGTATTCCAGAACGGCTACTATCAGACCGTGACCATTCCCGTCAGCTCCAAACTGAAGAATGCAGACTCCCTCAAGGGCTTCGGCTTCCGTTTCCAGAACGTTAAGGCCACGGACGGAACCATTTATATTGATCATATCTACATCGGTGCAAGCGGAAGCATGGATCTGCCCTCCCATGGAGACAGGACCGTTCTGTCTCAGTCCGTAAATCCCATTGTATCCGGGGTCAACGAGTCCCAGATCTATCTGAAGGACAGCTCCGACAGCACCCAGATGGCAGGCTACATGGCTACCGTGGCCCCCTCTGCCAATGTGACCTTTAAGGCCTCCTACCCAGGCTATTACACCAAGGGAAGTACTGTTGCAAGCCGCAAGAGTGCCGCACCTACCTTAGCCTTCAAGGGGGCTACCACTACGGCACAGGCCGCGGCCTATGAGACCGCTACGGGAGAGACGGTGTATTTGGCGATTAACGCAGATTTCTTCAATATGGACACCTTCCACGTCCGTGGACAGCTTGCTATGGAGGGGAATGTGATCCAGACCTACGGCACCCGTGCCACCCCCTACTTTGCTGTTCTCAAGGACGGAAGCTACGCCATCCGCCCCTTCGGCACCTCTATGGAGGATGTGCAGGAGGCTGTTGCAGGCTACCACTGGCTGGTGAGAAACGGCAGTGTGGTTTCCAATGAAGATGTGCGGCATCCCCGTACTGCCATCGGCTTAAAGGCTGACGGTACCGTGGTGATTTTTGCCGTAGACGGCAGACAGGAGCCCTATTCCGTGGGCATGACCCTCCTGGAGCTGGCAGAGCTTATGTATGCCGCCGGCTGTGTGGATGCCATTAACTTAGACGGAGGCGGCTCCACCACCTTCGCCACCCGATACAATAACGGGGCCTCTGCCTTGACCATCCGCAATTCTCCCTGTGATTCTACGGGAGAACGGACTGTGACCTCCACCCTCCTGCTGGTGGCACAGAGCTGTAAGCATGCCTATAACAAGGGCTACGCCATCCACGGTGACGGCACCCACAGTGTGTCCTGCGGCTCCTGCGGAGACAAGATCACTGTGCCCCACAGCTACAAGAACGGTATCTGTGCCTGCGGTGACCGGGAGCACAGGGGGACAGGCCTGTTCTTCGGCTTCGGCAACAGCGAATTTGACAGCTACCGCTACATGGATCCTGCCTATGGCTACTACAACTTCGACCGGACGGACAACGGCAAGTGGAACCGGGGGAACTGGTACACCGGCTACACTGCCGCTACCCAGGATTACACTATTGATCATACGGCAGGGACCCTTACGGTCAACGTCTCCGACGGGTACAGCGGTTCCGAGGCCAACGGCAATCTGACCTACGGCCCCTGGCTGAAGATCACCAACGCAGACGGCGTAGGACCTTCCAAGACGAGCGGCACCTATCGCCCCCTGAACTACGACCCGGGGAACGTGGAGGAGGTTCGCCTCCGCTTTAAGCTCACAGGCTGTTCCGTTCCCTCCGGCACTACGCCCAGGATCTACTTTGAGTATTATTATACCAAGGACGGCACCTATACGGGAGCAACGGATATGTATGCTACCTACTCCTTCGTAGAGGGAGAGTATCTTACGGTGACCATCCCTGCCTCCGCCACCTTAAAGGGTGCGGATGTGCTTACCGGCTTCGGCCTCCGATTCCAGAATATTATGAGCACGTCCGGGGGCAAGCTGATCTTAGACTATATCTACATCGGGGAGAAAGCCTCGGACACCATTCTCTTTGACTTCGACAACAGTGCCGCCTCTAAGCTGCGGTATCAGAGTCCGGGTTACGGCTTTATCAACTTCGATACCCCCACCGAGGGCTACTGGGCAACCTACTACAATGACGCAAACACCAACTTCACCGTCAACAACAGTGAGGGCACACTGAACCTGGCTGTGACAGAGGGCTACAGCAATAATTCTCAGGGCACCAATCTCATTTACGGCCCCTGGGTCAAGACCACCAATACCTACGGCAAGTTCACGGGAAAGACCACCTACGATTACTTCCCCCTGAGCTACGTACCCAGGAATGCAGAGTTCTTCCAGATCCGTTTCAAGACCACAGGCTGTGTGGCAGCTGAGGACAAGACTCCCAGATTGGTTTTGGAGTACTATTACAGGGAGAATGGTACCTATACCTATGCCAACGATGTGGTTCAGACCTATAGTGTCAAGAACGGGGAATATCAGATCCTCACCATTCCTGTATCAGCAAAATTCAAGGCCGTAGAGGAGGTCCTCTGCTTCGGCCTCCGCTTCCAGCATATAAAGAGCACTGCAGGCACCATCCACATTGACTATATTGCCATAGGTCCCAATGAGGCCCTGCCCAACCCCCGGTATACCGTCACCTTCAAGGGGGCAGACGGAGCCACCCTTGCCACCCAGACTCTCTACAAGGGAGAGGATGCTTTCTACACAGGAGCCACACCTACCAAGGACCCCGATGCAGCGGGTCACTACAGCTTCAAGGGCTGGGACAAGGCTCTGACCAACGTCAGCGGCAATACCGTATTTACGGCACAGTTTACCCTTGAGGCTCACAGCTACGAAAATGGAGCTTGTATCTGCGGCGAGCAGGAGATCAAGGAGCCTGTCGAGGAGGCTTCTCTGAAGCTGAATCACAGCTTGAACCTTGCCAGCGATATTTCCGTAAACCTTGTAGTCTCCAAGACACTCTTAGAGGGCTTTGACATGAGCACCGTCTATGTAGAGGCTACCGTTGACACCTACGAGGGTAACGAGAAAACGGGGACCGAGACCATCCGCATTACTCCCGTAGACAGTGAGTATTACTATTACTTCACCTTAGACGGGTTGACAGCCGTACAGATGAATGACAGGATCTCCTCCGTCCTCTACGGTACCAAGGAGGGACAGCCCTATTACTCCCCCGTAGACGAATACAGCATCGCTGCCTATGCCTATGCACAGATGAACAATGCCGCAAGGCCGCAGACCCTAAAGACCCTCTGTGCAGACCTGCTCCGCTACGGAGGCAAAGCACAGATCTTTAAGTCCTACCGCACAGACGCTCTTGCAGACAGTGCCATGACAGACACCCGCAGAGCCTATCTGTCCGACATGGATGCAGTAACCTTCGGCAATACCAATACCGTGCTCGACGATTTGGAAAATGCTCCCATTACCTGGGCAGGCAAGGTGCTGAATTTGGAGTCCAAGGTAGCACTGAAATTCGTCTTTAACCCCAAGGGCTACACAGGAGACCTGTCCCGACTCACTCTCCGCATTTCCTACACAGATGCCTACGGCAATCTCAAGACCCATGAGATCAATCGTCCGGAACTGTACAA
>JAZNYV010000047.1:0-35553 GCA_045594585.1 Faecousia sp.
TTCCGATTTATGGAGCTGTTCGATTCCCGTACCATGCAACATATCATCGTACAAGGCTGTCGTAGGGCAAGCTGAGGGCAGCTTGCCCTACGGGATAGTGCGTGATTTGGTGGTTTGTGCTTTTTCAAACAGCTCGATAAACCGGAATTTGAAGATTTCGGAAGAGGGAACGAAAAACTTTTGTGGTGTCAAGTTTTTTCTCTTGACAAACACAGGGTTTTGTAGTACAATAGGCAGGCGATTGTAGAAAGGGGCGTTTGGGATTGAAGCAGGATGCGTTTAAGATGACATTGCTCTTTGATTTCTACGGCAGCCTCTTAACAGAGAAGCAGCAGACCTACTTCGATCTGTACTACAATCAGGATTTCTCCCTTGGGGAGATCGCAGAGCAGGAGGGCATCTCCCGTCAGGGTGTTCACGATGCCATTAACCGAGCAGAGTCCATCCTGCAGCAGATGGAACAAACTACCGGCTGTGTGGAGCGGATGCAGGACCTCCGTAACACCATGGACGAGATCCGCACCGCCGCTCGTGAGCTCCTGCAACATTCGGATATGCAGGTGCGGCAGAGTGCCCAACGAATTCTGTCCGCCGTTTCTTCCGTAAAGGAGTAAACAATGGCTTTTGAAGGTTTAACCGCTAAATTAAATGCCGCTTTCAAGAAGCTCCGCGGCAAGGGGCGTCTGTCCGAGTCCGACATCAAGGAGGCCATGCGTGAGATCCGCTTAGCCCTTCTGGAAGCCGACGTCAGCTACAAGGTCGTTAAGGACTTCGTCAAGTCCGTCTCCGAGCGCTGTGTCGGTCAGGACGTTATGGAGAGTCTGACCCCCGCACAGATGATCGTCAAGATCGTCAACGAAGAGCTGATCCGCCTTATGGGCAGTGAGAACCAGCGGATCACCATTTCCCCCAAGTCCCCTACCGTCGTCATGCTGGTAGGCCTCCAGGGTGCCGGCAAGACTACCAACGGTGCCAAGCTGGCAGGTATGTTCAAGAAGCAGGGCAAGCGTCCCCTCTTGGTCGCCTGGGACATTTACCGTCCCGCCGCTATTAAGCAGTTGGAGGTGGTAGGCGGTCAGCTGGGGATCCCCGTGTTCCAAATGGGACAGGAGAATCCCGTTAAGATCGCCAAGGCCGCTATCCGCCACGCCCAGCAGCACGGCAACGATATGGTATTCCTGGACACCGCAGGCCGTCTCCACGTAGACGAGGCCCTCATGACAGAGCTCAAGTCCATTAAGGCAGAGGTAGAGCCCTCGGAGATCCTCCTGGTTGTGGATGCCATGACCGGTCAGGATGCGGTCAATGCCGCACAGACCTTTAACGAGTGGCTGGACATCGACGGTGTTATGCTCACCAAGTTAGACGGTGATGCCCGTGGCGGTGCCGCTCTGTCCGTTAAGGCCGTTACAGGCAAGCCCGTTAAGTTCATCGGCACCGGCGAGAAGCTGGATATGATCGAGGCCTTCCACCCGGAGCGTATGGCTTCCCGTATTCTGGGCATGGGCGATGTCCTGTCCCTTATCGAGAAGGCAGAGCAGGCCCTGGACCAAAAGAAGGCTGCGGAGTTAGAGCAGCGTCTCCGTGCCAACAAGTTCACCCTGGCAGACTTCTACGACCAGCTCACCCAGATCAAGAAGATGGGCTCTATGCAGGAGCTTATGGCTATGATGCCCGGTATGGGCTCCATGAAGAATATGCAGGTAGACGAGTCCGGCTTAGGACGGGTCGAGGCCATTATTCTTTCCATGACCCCCTACGAGCGTGAGAACCCCCATGTCCTCAACTCCTCCCGTAAACGCCGCATCGCCCTGGGCTGCGGTCAAAAGGTAGAGGACGTCAACCGCCTGCTCAAGCAATTCGACCAGATGCAGCAGCTCATTAAGCAGCTCAACGGCAAGGGTAAGAAGAACAAACTACTTGCCAAAATGGGAGGCATGAAGGGCTTCCCCGGCATGTGATCCATGCCCCATCATTCGTAATCATTAGGCAATTGACCTAAAGATATATATTCTATATTTTATTTTTGGAGGATAAACTCATGGTTAAGATCAGACTGAGAAGAATGGGCGCAAAGAAGGCCCCCTACTACCCCATTATAGTTGCTGATTCCCGCAGCCCCCGTGACGGCCGTTGCATCGAAGAGATCGGCTCCTACAACCCCCTGACCCAGCCCGCTACCATCACCGTTGATGCAGAGAAGGCTCAGCAGTGGATCAAGAACGGTGCACAGCCCACCGATACCGTTAAGGCTCTGCTGAAGAAGGCTAACGTCCTTTAATCCGGAATGGAGCACACCATGAAGGAACTCTTGCTCTACGTCGCAAAGGAACTGGTTGACCATCCCGAGGCAGTGACGGTTACAGAGAGAGAGGACGGAGACAATACCGTTCTTGAGCTGCGTGTGGCCCCCGAGGATATGGGCAAGGTCATCGGCAGACAGGGACGCATTGCCAAGGAGATCCGTACTGTCGTGAAATCTGTGGCACAGCGGGACGGAAAGCGTGTAACTGTTGACATTATCGACTGATTCTTTTCGCCGTTGCTAAGATGGCTAAAACGAGATCTCCTGCCGGAGGTCTCGTTTTGTCCTCATTTTCACTACTACGAGGTAATATGTTATGGATTGGAACTATCTGAAGAAGCTCCTTCGGATCTTTTTAGGGATCCTGCTTTTGGCAGGAGGCATATGGCTCATGATCCTGAGCTTCACGGGAGGCTTCGAGATCACCCTGGCCTTCCTGGCCTTCCTGATCCTCTGCGGCGGTGTTTGTACCACCATTTACGGTGTCCACAGTCTCCGCCTGTAACCCAAGACCCACAAGGGACTGTCTCAAATGATGCTAAACATCATAAGAGCAGCCCCTTTTTTCATATTATCTGCGTTTCCCCTTCCAAGAGGTCCGGGTAACGGGCAAGGATTTCGGACAGTGGGGTGAATCGGAATATGTCGAGAGAAATTTTTAAAAAGAGGCTTGCTTTTTCCTTCCATCGGTGATATAATGTAGCCAATGCAGGTGTAATTCATCGGTAGAATGTCAGCTTCCCAAGCTGAATAGGGGGGTTCGACTCCCCTCACCTGCTCCAGAAAAGAACCCACACTTGTCGTAGACAAATGTGGGTTCTTTTCAATGAAATAAATCCCTCGCGGGATTTGTGAAATAACGCTTCGCGTTATGAAATAGCTAACGCTATAAAATACGCTGCGGCGTATGAGGGATTTATTTTATTTCACATTATGATCACTTAATAGAAGAGGGCCAAGATCCGGTAAAGGATCTACCGGAATTGCAAGCATATATGAGTAAATGGGACGGAGAAACTTTTTTAAAGCTCATGGCGCTGAATAAGACAAAGAACGCTTTGGAAATCGGCTGTGGAACAGGCAGATTGGCTGTCAAAGTAGCACCTCACGTGGGCTTTTTCTGTGGCGTTGACATATCATCCAAAAGTATCGACATCGCTAAATCGCATTTGCAAAATTATAACGCAGAATTGATATGCGATGATTTTCTGACACATTCTTTTGTCAAAAACTTTGACTTGATTTATTCTTCGCTAACATTTATGCACTTTGAAAACAAATATAAAATTATCGAAAAAATATACAGTCTGCTTACAGCAAACGGCATCTGTGTCCTTTCTCTCGATAAAAATCAAAACAGTACTTTAGATTTCGGTACGCGACAAGTAAAAATATATCCGGATGATCCAGAAGAAATAATGAATATGTTTCTTAAATGTGGCTTTTTTGAAATTGAAAAACACGAAATTGATCATGCCTATTTAATCAAGGCAAAACGAAAGTAGAATACTTTTGCTTGCTTATAACTCAATTCCGCTCCGTAGCGATATATCATTGAAAAGGAGGATCCCTATGCTATTCGGCAAAAAGAAGAAGCTATCCAAATACTTGGCAGAAAAGCAAGCCACGCAGTGCCTTACGCCATTTGACAGGATCCTTGAGGATTATCTTTCCGGTGCCTTGAAAAAGAGGCTGGGCAGGCTGACCATGAAGCAGATCGAGATCTGTGTGGATTGGTTAGAGGATTATCAATGCATCAACATACAGGGAAAATCCAAGGGATGTTATTTCGATATTCAAGTTGAGCCCTCCGGCTTCTCTATTGCCTATGACAAGGATGAACCGGAGAATGCCGTAGAATTCCCGTTAGAGGATGCCTCTGTGTTTTACAAAATCATAGAAGGGGCTATTGCAAACATCAAATAGCACTGTATTTTTAAAGGGGCTGTCTCACATTTTTGAGACAGCCCCTTTGGGATTTATTCCGCTTCTTTCGTCTGCGTTTCTTCCGGCAGCTTTACGAGACCGGCTACATGGTCAACAGGGAGGGCGAATACGATGCCCTGGGCTTTCTTCTGCATTCCCATCTGCTTATAGAGAGCATGGAGCACACCGTCTCGGATCTCCTTCTCCACTACCAGCATAAGGAGCTCCTTATCCGTATGGATATTGATACCGAAGAAGGCGGCGTCCTTTTCCCGGGCTACTCCTCTGCCGTTGATAATGGTACCGCCACGGGCACCCTGTTCACGGGCAACCTCCATAGCCTCCTCCGCAAAGCCTGCGTTTACGATAGCAAAAATGACTTCGTGATTGTTGGTGGTCATGTTTATTCCTCCCTCCCCTGCTTGTTGTTACTCAGGAACTGATATAGATTGACACCGATGACGCCGGACAAGGGCACCGAAAAGGCGATGCCCTTCCCGTTGCGGATGGTGTGGAATTTATCCTCCAGGCACTTCATGATCTCCTCAGCCAGATCCTCACGAACCACGCTGAAAAGCACAGACTTGTGGGTGTTCAGACCCAGCATCTCCACGATCTCGGAATGGGCGGTGCCCTTGCCGCCGACAGCCAACTGGAAATTGACCTCGAACTGGCTGAGAACGTCCAGGTAGAACTCTGCCTTATTCCGATCCACTACGGTAATGACCAGCTTCAGCTTCTTAACGGCTGTTGTACCCATTGCATTCGCCACAGTTCTGCCTCCTTACATAAAGTTAATGATCTGCTCGTCGTCAGCAGACAGGATCCGATTCATAGCACGCTTCTCTCTGACCTTGTTGGACACGATAGCCTTAAAGCCCAGGAGCTGGATGGTGATCAGGGGCGTCATGGCAACCAGAGCTACCACACCGAAGCCGTCCCGCAGGACCGCATTCTCCCCCTGCAATGCCACGCATACACCGATAGCAAAGGGCAGGATGAAGCCGGAGGTCATAGGGCCGCTGGCAACACCGCCGGAGTCAAAGGCAATGGCGGTATACACAGGGGGCACAAAGAGAGACAATGCCAGGGAAATAAAATACCCGGGAATGATGTAATATACCAGGGAGAAGTCAAAGATGATCCGCACCATGCTCAGAGCAATGGCAAGACCTGCGCCTACGCAGAGTCCGATCATCATGGACTTCTTCTTGACGTAGCCGGCGGTGACTTCCTCGACCTGTGCATTAAGGACGTGGATGGCAGGCTCCGCCAGTACCACCAGGATGCCCATGACCAAGCCCAAGCCAATCAGCACCCCATTGGACAGGTTGGCAGTTTGCAGACCCATGGAATAGCCTACAGGCATATAGCCTACATTTACACCGGTGAGGAACAGGACCAGCCCCAAATATGTAAAGAGAACACCTAAGCCGATCTTTAAGAGCTGCTTCTTAGGCAGTTTGAGGAAGAAGATCTGACATAGGAGGAAGAATGCCACGATGAGCCCCAAAGCAAGGGCGACCTCCTTGGCAACGTGGCCTGCATTGTGCAAATACGCCGAGAGAATGTTCTCCCCTGCGGAGCCGTAATTCACCGTGTAGCTCAGACCGCCATCTGCAAAGATCCCCAGGACCAGCACTGCAAGAATGGGGCCGATAGAGCACAGGGCTACCAAACCGAAGCTGTTCTCCCGGCTATAACGGTCACCCAATACAGCAGAAATACCTACGCCCAAGGCCATAATAAAGGGAACCGTAATAGGACCCGTTGTGACGCCCCCGGAGTCAAAGGCCATAGGAAGCAGATCTAAATTCCCATTGACAGCCAGCATCAGTGCCATGGCAAACAGGAGCATATAGAACAGCACCAACAGAACGGAAAGACGCCGACGGAATACGATACGCAGAATGGCAAAGAGCAGGAAGGTTCCCACACCGAAGCCGACTACGTATACAAGGAGCTTGCCGTTCATAACGGAGCTGACCTGATTGGCCAGGACCTGGAGATCCGGCTCTGCAATGGTAATGAGCATACCCAGCACGAAGCAGACCGCAAGTAACAGCCCCAGCTTCTTCTGTCGGGAGAGACCCGCACCTACGTGGGTGCCCATGGGAGTCATGGCAATATCCGCACCCAGGCTAAACAGGCCGATGCCTAACACCAGCAATACCGCACCTATAGTAAAACTGATCATCTCTCCCCGTGTAAAGGAAAACCCCGGAAGGAGAGCGATCAGATATACGGCCAAGGTAATGGGCAATGCTGAGACCAAGGCCTCCCGAATTTTTATCCATAATTCCTTCAAGATCCTTCACCTGCCTCACATAATTCCACACTACATTGTACCATAAAATTTCCCTTCTGCCAAGGGCAAAAGGGAAATTAACAGTTAATTCATTTTTAAATATTGCTCTCCTTTCGGTTGGCGGCTCTGCGGAGGTAGTTGCCTATATTGGTCAGGCACAGCAGGAGGGTTACCAGGAAGAGACCGGGGATCACCACGATCCACCATTCCCCCCACAGCAGAGCCTTGTCTGCAAGAGACAGCATACTGCCCCAGGAGATGATCTCCACCGGCAGACCCATGCCCATAAAGCTAAGGGTAGACTCTGCCCCAATGGCCCCACGGACGTTCATGACCACCATAAACATAACGGACGCAATAAAATTAGGTGCCAGGTGCTTCCGTAGAATATGGAAGAAACCACCGCCCATACATCGGGAGGCTATCACATACTCACTGCTGCGGAGCTGCCGCACCTCGGTGCGGATGACCTTGGCAATGCTTGCCCAGCCTGTAAGACCCAGGACCACAGACAGACTCAGTACATTGGCCTCCCCCAGGATCGCCTGGAGGAACAGCACCAGCAGGAGTCCCGGCACACTGAGGAACACCTCTGTAAACCGCATCATAAGGGCATCTGCCCAGCCGGGGGCAATACCGCTGAGGGAGCCGTAGACCATGGCGATCCCCGTAGAGATCAGGGTTGCCAGGAAGCCGATAGTCACAGAGATCCGTCCCCCATACCAGATCCCGGAGAAAATATCTCTGCCCAGGGAATCCGTGCCAAAGAGAAATTCCTCATTGGGTGGGGTACTAAAGTGCTCCAAGTCCAAATACATAGGATCCTTAGTCATAAGCACCTCTGCAAGGAGGCAGCACAGGACCAGCACAGACAGCAATATTGCAGAGATCCAAGGAACGTCCTTCCGTCTCTTCCCCCCTTTCTGCGGCGTAGGAGGCTGGGGACGGATCCCCACTATGGTAAACAGTTCCCCATCCGTCATATCAAGGTCACCTCCGTTGTTTCTACTGCTTCCGTTGCCTTGATACGGGGATCGATCCTCTCGTTCACGATCTGACCCAGGAGGTTGCAGAGGATCACCAGGATCCCTGTGAGCATACACAGGACCATCAGGAGATTATAATCGTGGAATCGGGCACTCTCGTAAGACAGGGCACCGATGCCGGGATAGCTGAACACCGTTTCCACAATATAGGTCCCTCCTACAACATGAGGCACGGAGATTGCCATAAGACTGATATAAGAGGGCAGAACGTTCCGCAGGCAGTGCTTGAAGAGGATCTCCCTCTTAGACAAGCCCTTGGACTTGCCTAAGAGGACGTAGTCAGCCCGGACCTCCTCTAAGAGCTTATTGCGGATCATATAGGCATAGTACCACAGGTGCTGGACTACCACAATGGTCAAGGGTAAGATCAGATGCTCCATTCGGTTGAGTACATCCTTTTTGTATCCCACATCATATGCACCGCTGCCGGGGAGCCAACGGAGTCCAACGGAAAAGACCAGGATCAGCAGTAAGGACAGCCAAAATTCGGGAATACAGCTCAAGACCGTCCCTACCTTACACAGGAGTCTGTCTATCCATCGGTCCTCGTATCGGGCACACAGGAGCCCCAGGAGCAGAGCCCCTGCGAAGGTGAGGACAAAGCCCACACCCCCCAAGATCAAGGTGAAACCGATCCGCTGACCGATCACCTCCATAACATCCTCCTTGTACTTAAAGGAAATGCCGAAGTCCCCCTTCAGGGCCCTTCCTGCCCAGCGGATATATTGAATATGAATGGGGTCATTGAGACCCAGCTTTTCCCTTGCGGCAGTCTTCTCTTCCACAGACATTTTTTCCACCCGCTCCCCGTAGTAGCTCATAAGAGGATCCCCGGGAGCCAGGCGAGAAATATAAAAGACTGCAAGGGACAGAAGGATCACACTGCATACAAAGGCCAGGAGCTTCCTGCCGTAGTAGAGAAAAGGAGATCGCCTCATTCTTCCTCCCCCTTTCTCAATACAAAGTGGTCGGGGCCCACCTCTGTCAGCACTCCGTCCCAGACCATATCCTCCTCACAGAAGTCCACCCGTTCCCTGTTCCGTTCTCTGATGGGATCGGGAACGGGAATGGCAGACAGGAGGGCCTTGGTATAAGGATGGAGGGGGTTGCCGTAGAGCTCTGCTGTAGGAGCGAGCTCTACCAGCTTCCCACGGTACATGACTCCGACCCGATCACAGAGATATTCCACCATAGACAGGTCATGGGCAATGAACAATATGGAACAGCCGTGCTCCCGATTACAGTGACGGAGCAGGTTTACGATTTGTGCCTGAATGGACACATCCAGGGCGGCAATGGGCTCGTCTGCCACCAACAGCTCCGGCTCCATGGAAAGGGCACGGGCAATGGCTACCCGCTGCCGCTGTCCCCCGGATAGCTCCGTAGGATACTTGTCCAAATAGCTCCCATCCATACCAACATAGGAGAGCTGGAACTCTGCTTCTGCCCGCAGGCTCCCTCGGGGAGGCTTAATGCGATGAATGGCCATAGGCTCGGCTATAATATCCGCTACCGTCATACGGCTGTTCAGACTGGAGGAGGAATCCTGGAAGATGATCTGACGGTCGGACTCCAAAAGTCTGTGATGCTTGCGGTATTCTCTCCTGTCACAGGTATGGATCCCCTTGTAGAGGATAGTGCCACTTGTAGGACGGTAGATGTTCATAATGCAGCGGGCAACGGTGGACTTTCCGCAGCCGGATTCTCCAACGAGACCAAGGATCTCCCCCTTCCTGATCCGGAAGGAGAGATCCTTGACCGCTTGGATCACCGTTCTCTTAGTCAGCTTAAAGCTATGAGACAGGTGCTGTACGTCCAAGAGTATTTCACACATACGGTTTCCCTCCTATGGGCGGTTCTATCTTAGGTGCCCTGGGATCTAAGAGCCAGGTAGCCGCATAGTGGGTGTCCGTGATCCGGAACATAGGCGGCTCCTCCACATAGTCGATCTCCAATGCATACTCGTTCCGACAGGCAAAAGCATCCCCCTTAGGCAGATCCGTCAGAGTAGGCGGCATACCGGGAATGGTCTTAAGCTCCTTTGCCCCCCTGTTAAAGGCAGGGAGAGACTGCATAAGGCCCCAGGTGTAGGGGTGACGAGGATCGTAATAGACCTCCTCTGCGGTGCCGATCTCCACGATCTTCCCGGCGTACATAATGGCTACTCGGTCTGCGCACCTTGCCACGACTCCCAGATCATGGGACACCAGAATGGTAGCTGTCCCCAGCTTTACCTGGATCTCCTTTAGCAGATCCAGGATCTGTGCCTGTACCGTAACGTCCAGAGACGTAGTAGGCTCGTCTGCCAGTAATATTCGGGGATTCGCTGCCAAGGCAATGGCCATAACGCTCCGTTGCCGCATCCCCCCGGAGAAGTGATAGGGGTAGAGCTTATAGAAGTCGTGGGGCGCACGGATCCCTACCAGCTCCATAAGGGCAATGACCCGATCATAGACCTGTGCCTTGGTGAGCTTCGGCTCATGGACCGTAACCGCCTCTGCGATCTGCTTGCCGATGGGGATGGTAGGATTCAGAGCTGTCATAGGATCCTGGAAGATCATGGAGAACAGCTTTCCCCGCAGCTTGCTCATATCACGGTCGGAATAGTCTGTAATATCCACACCCTTTGCCAGGATCCTGCCCCCTTCGATCTTGGCAGACTTGGGAAGCAGCTTCATAATAGCCTTGCACAGCATAGACTTTCCGCAGCCGCTCTCTCCCACAAGAGCAAGGATCTCTCCGGGACGTAGCTCTAAGCTCACATTCCGAACAGCCTGCACCTTCCCCATAGGAGAGGCAATGCCAACGGACAAATTTTCAATTCGTAATAATGCTTCCATTGTTACTCCATGGTCCATTCCGTAACATTCCAGAAAATGCCCACGCCGTGGTGACCGAGGACGGTGTTGGGATCGATCCCCTTAATAGCGTTGTCCGCAACGAACATGGCATCAATATAGGCGAAGAAGGTATAGGCGGGAGCCTGTGCCATGGCAGTCTGGAATTCCTTATAATACTCGGCACGCTCTGTCTCGTCATTGGTCTGACGGGCCAGCTTCAGCCACTTGTCTACCTCCGGGTTGGAGTAGCCGGAATAGTTGGCACCTGCGTCTGTGGAGAATACCTTGTAGGTATGGTCGTCTGCATCATAGGGGGAGCCCCAACCGATGATACAGCATTCCTGTCCGCCCCAATCAATGCCCTCTGCGGGTACATAGGCCTTAACGTCCAGCCCTGCCTCACGGAGCTGCTGGGCGGCGATCTGTGCCATATCGATACGAACTTGGTCACCGGGGGTTGCGTTAATGGTGAAGGAGATCCTCTCCCCCTTGCGGCACCAGTAGCCCTCTGCATCCTTCTCACAGCCGGCTGCCAGAAAGGCGGCCTCTGCCTTGGCAAGGTCAAAGTCGTAACGTTCTACGCCCTCGTAGTTGTACTTGTTCAGCTGAATGGGGCTGTAGGCTACGAAGCCCTCTCCCAGAAGCACTGCATCCACAATAGCCTGACGGTCAATGCAGTAGCTGATGGCAGGGATCAGATCTCCGTTCTCCTTCCAGTAGGGATTCCAGAAGTTATAGAGAATGCCACGGTAGTCGGCGGTGTTCATGTCCAGAACCGTCATACCCTCCTGATCCTTGAAGCCCTGTGCATCCTTTGGCGTGACCTGTGCCAGATCCAAGGCACCCTCCTTGAGCTGCAGGGCCTTGGCCGCGTCGTCGGTGACAATCTTAAAGATAATGGTGTCGATCTTAGCCGCACCTGCAAAGTAGGCATCGTTCTTTACCATAACAATGGCCTGTCCCACATCCCAGCTTTCCAGCTTGTAGGGGCCGGTTCCAACGGGATTCTTGAAGTAATCAGATTCCCACATATTCTCCCCGCGGAGCTTGTGCTCCGGGAGGATGGACATAGTCATGTAATCCAGGAAAGCATAATTGGGCTCCGACAGAACAAAGGCGATCTCTGTGTCGGTGTTGACCTTGATCTCTGCGATCTCCATATAGTTGGGATAGTTCTCGGAACCGTTGTCCGGGTTCATAATGGCCTCAATGGTGAACTTGACATCCTCGGCCGTAAAGGCCTCTCCGTCGTGCCACTTGACATCGTTGCGGAGCTGAAAGGTATAGGTCAGTGCAGTGTCGTCATAGGTCCAGCTCTCTGCCAGACTTGCAACGGGCTCTCCGTTCTTATCCAGCTTTACCAGGGAGTCAAAGAGGAGGTGCTTGATCTCGCAGTGTTCGTTCATAATGGGGTTAATGGAATCATAGTCCCCGGAGCCGTAGACTAAGGTAGAGCCCTTGTTCTCCTTGCTTACGCAGGCTGTGAGGCTCAGCAGGAGGACCGCTGTCAGCAGGAAGGCAATCAGTTTTTTCATATAGAATTTCCTTTCTTTATCCGTATTCTCGGTCATAGTATACGGATATTCCAAGGGGATCGGAAGCCCCCCGGGGGGATATTCCTCCGTTTTTCGTCAATTTAAACAAATACAGTGATTATTATTTCAGCAAAAGCACGAAATACTGTTGAAAGATTTTTCTTGAATATCCGGCAAAAAGTGGTATAATGATAGATGTCGGGGGACCCCCTCCCCCACAACTACATTTCATACAAAAGAGGGTAATCACAATGAAGAAAACACTGGCTATGCTCCTGGCCCTTGCCATGGTCCTGGGACTCATGCTCCTGACCGGCTGCAAGGATGACGCTTCCTCTAATGACACCAAGACCTCCCTGGCACTGGTTGTGGCAGGGAGCTTCGGCGACCGCTCCTTCTATGACTCCTCCAAGGAGGGCGCAGAGCGTTTGGAGAAGGACCTGGGCGTTCAGGTCACCTACATCGAGTGCAACAACGACAGCCACACCACCCAGATGCAGAATGCCGCTGACAAGGCCGACATCGTGGTTTGCGTCGGTTGGGAATTCTACGAGATCAACACCGTAGCTCCCCAGTATCCCAACGTCAAGTTCATTTGGATCGACAACGCAACTGAGGCACCTGTTGCCAACCTGCTGAACATTACCTATGCTCAGAACGAGGGCTCCTTCCTGGCAGGCTACATCGCAGCAGCCATGAGTACCGGCGGCGTAGTCGGTGCCGTAGGCGGCGAGGACTCTGACACCATCAACGACTTTATCGTAGGCTACGAGCAGGGTGCCCGGTATTACGGCACCGAGAACGGCAAGTCCATCTCCGTGGTACATAACTACACCAACTCCTATGACGATCCCACCACCGGCAAGAACTGCGCCATCGACCTGAACGGTCAGGGTGCAGACGTAGTCTTCCAGATCGCCTCTGCCGCAGGCGACGGCGTTTTTGAGGCCGCTAAGGAAAAGGGCTTCTACGCCATCGGTGTTGACTCCGATCAGAAGTACATTGCAGACGACGTGATCATCTGCTCCATGAAGAAGGAAGTAGGCAACTCCATCTACGAGGCTGTTAAGAAGTTCGTAGAGGGCGACACCTCCCTCCTGGGCACCACCTGGGTTGCTGATATGGCTACGGGCTATGTAGGCATCGGCTACGGCGAGGAGGGCTCCACCCAGCAGATCTCCGACGACCTTAAGGCCGCTGTAGAGGCTCTGGCACAGAAGATCGCCAAGGGCGAGATCACCGTCAATACCACTCGCTGATCCCCGTCCGAAACCAAGCATGGCGTGACCCCCCGGGCGTCACGCCATTTTCAATCCCCCACCTGTCATCTAATTCTGATTTACTGATTGGAGGTGCAGTAATGGAATATGCGGTACGCTTTGATCGGGTGACGATGAAGTTTCCCGGCGTGGTTGCCAATGATGATATCTCCTTAGAGATCCGCAAGGGGGAGGTCTTTGCCCTTGTTGGAGAAAACGGAGCGGGAAAGTCTACCCTTATGAACCTACTCTACGGCATCCACACTCCAACAGAGGGAGAGATCTACGTCAAGGGGCAGAGGCTGGAGGTCCACGATCCCGGAGAATCCATCTCTATGGGCGTAGGTATGGTCCATCAGCATTTTATGCTGGTCCCCTCCTTTACCGTTGCACAGAATATCCTGCTGAGCCGTGAGCCAAGGAAGCTGAAGCTGTTCTGCGACAGGAAGCGATCTCTTGACCTGGTCCGCTCCCTCTCCGAGGAATACGGTCTGTCTGTAGATCCCACTGCCACAGTAGGAGAGCTGAGCGTAGGTCTGCAGCAGAGGGTAGAGATCCTAAAGGCACTGTACCGAGGTGCGGATATTCTGATCTTAGATGAGCCTACCGCGGTCCTGACCCCCCAGGAGACCACGGAGCTGTTCTCCGTGATCCGCCGTGTGGTACGGGAGCGGAACATGACCGTGATCCTCATTACCCACAAGCTCTACGAGGTCAAGGCTATTTCTGACAGGGTAGGCGTCATGCGGAAGGGCCGCCTGGTAGATGTACGGGATACCTCTGCCGTTACGGAACGGGAGCTTGCCTCCCTCATGGTAGGCAGACCCGTGCTCTACGAGACTCCGGAGAAAACAGGCACCCCCGGAGACGTTCTCCTGGAGGTCAAGGAGCTGACGGTCTGCGATGACCGTGGACTAAAGGCGGTCAAGGACCTGTCCCTGTGCCTCCGGGCAGGAGAGATCCTGGGCATTGCCGCCATTGAGGGCAACGGGCAGAGCCAGCTCTTCGAGGCCATTACAGGCCTGCGTCCCTGTGTAGGAGGCACCGTGACCCTCTGCGGTAGTGACGCCACCAACCAAAGTCCCGGAGAGATCCGTTCCATGGGACTTGCCCACATTCCCGAGGACCGATTGGCAACGGGGGTCAGCAAGGATGCAACCGTAGCAGAGAATCTCCTCGCCGGCAGACAGTGGGACAGGGCCTTCCTGGGCTTTGCAGGATATCAGAGGCAGAGCTCTATTGAGAGATATGCGGAGTCTCTGTTCCAAACCTTTGACATCCGCGGTGCAGGTATTGACGTAGCCGCCGGCTCCCTGTCGGGAGGCAACCTGCAGAAGGTGGTGGTGGCGAGAGAATGCTCCTTCGATACGCCTGTTCTCATGATCTCCCAGCCCACACGTGGCGTTGACGTAGGTGCCATTGAATTTATCCACAGGGAGATCATAGAGAAGCGGAACGAGGGCAAGGCGATCCTCCTGTCCTCTGCAGACTTAGACGAAGTCTTCCGCCTGTCGGACCGCATCATCACCCTGTACGAAGGTCGGATCACCGGGGAATTTACCCCGGATTCCATAGAGAAGGACGAGCTGGGCTATTACATGACCGGCAACCGCAGGAAGGAGGGGAGCACCCATGAAGAAGTCCCGTCCCTTTGATACCACCTATCTCCTGTCCCTGGGACTGAGCATTGTTGCCGCCCTTGTCTTAGGTGCCGGGATCCTGCTGGCGGCAGGCTTCAATCCCCTAAAGGCCTACGGTGCCATTGTTGAAGGGGGCTTCGGTAACAAGCGACATATCGGGGACCTGCTGGAATATGCCATGGTCCTGTGTCTGTGCGGTCTTGCCTGTGTTTTAGGTGCCCGTGTAGGCATCTTTAATGTCGGAGGCGAGGGACAGCTGATCCTGGGTGCCATTTTCGCCTGCCAGGTAGGCGTTTGGATGCAGGAACAGCCGGGCTGGCTGGTCCTCCTCTGTGCCGCTCTCGCCGCCATGGCAGTAGGCGGCTTCTACGCCTTTATCCCCGGGATCCTCAAGGTCAAGGTCAAGGTAGACGAGGTCATTACCACCATTATGCTTAACACCGTAGCAGTCTGTGTCTGTCAGCACCTTGCCAAGGGCCCCTGGAAGAATCCCAACAAGAACATGGTGGCCGCCACAGGTCAGCCTGATCCGGAGCACTGGCTCACAAATCTGATCCCCGGTTCCAAATTATCCACCGCTATTTTTGCCGCTATCCTCATTACAGTGCTGCTGTGGTACGTCATGTCCAAGACTGCCACAGGCTACGAAATGAAGCTGACGGGGCAGAATCCCCGTTTTGCTTTCTTTAGCGGCATCCGTACAGACCGCCTGGTCCTGATCTGCATGGTCCTGTCGGGAGCCATGTGCGGTTTGGTAGGTATGTTCCGTGTCTACGGTGGGGAACATATATACAAATCCTCTATCAGTAACGACTATTATTTCGAGGGTCTTATGATCGCCATGATCGCCGCCTATCGACCACTTCCCGTAGTGGGTCTGTCCCTGTTCTTCGCCATGCTTAAAATCGGTGCAGACGAGCTGCAATACATCGGCATCCCCTCGCAGATCTATCAGATCATTCAGACCGTGGTGATCTTCGCCATGGCAGCACAGAAAGGCGTCCTCACTATGCTGAAGAGCCGTCTGCCTAAGAAGGCTCCTCTTGCAGAGCAGAAGGGAGGGAAGGACAATGGATGATCTCCTTTCCCGTATTTTCTCCCCGGCTACCTTGAATGAGACCCTCCGCACCGCCACTCCCGTAGCCCTGGCTGCCATTGGAGGGGCCATGACGGAGCACGCCGGGATCATGAATATCGGCATGGACGGCATGATCCTTATGGGTGCCTTCTTCGGTGCCTACGGCAGCTTCCTCTTGGGAGGCGGCTGGCTGGGTCTTCTCTTAGCTGTGGGCATAGGTGTGCTGGTGGGACTCCTCTTCGCCCTCTTTGCCGTAAAGCTCAGAGCTGACGAATTTATCATCGGCTGTGCCCTGAACACCTTTGCCATCGGTCTTACAGGCTTCCTGTCTGACAGCGTTTTCGGTTACAAAGGCGGCAAGGGCATGGATGCTCTGCCCAAGGTCCGTATGGCCTTCCTCGACCGTATTCCCTTTATAGGGGAAGGTCTGCAGGGGCTGTCCGTCCTGTTCTATCTCACCTTAGTGCTGGTACTGGTGCTGTGGCTCTTCGTATACCGCACCCCCTACGGCTTCTATCTCCGTGCCGCAGGAGAGAAGCCGGAGACCCTCCGTACTGCCGGCATCAGCCCCGAAAAATGGAAGTGGATCGCCAGCATCCTCTGCGGTATCACCTGTGCCCTTGCAGGGGTGTATCTGTCCCTGGGAGAGCTGGAAGGAAATTTCGCCAAAAATATGAGCAATTCCCGTGGATATATTGCCTTCGCCTGTGTGATCTTCGCAGGTGCCAACCCCGCCAAGGCCTATGTAGCTGCTCTGATGTTCGGTTTCTTCGGTGCCCTGGGAACCTGTCTGCAGGGTATCATTTCCCCGGATCTTACAGCCGCCATCCCCTACATCATTACCATCCTTATGATGGTCTACGTTGTTGTTGACAGCCGTCGGCGGAAGAAGCTGTCCCACAGAAAGGAGCAACCTCTATGAGCAAACGCCCCATTATCTTAGACGGTGATCCCGGTCACGATGATGCCATAGCATGGCTCCTTGCCAATGCAAGCCCGGAGCTTAAGATCATCGGCATTACCACTGTCTGCGGCAATCAGACCGTAGAGAAGGTTTCCTATAACGCCCGTCGGGTCTGTACCCTCTTAGGCATTGACGCCCCCATTGCCAAGGGCAAGCGGACGCCCCTGGTAGGCCCCGAGATGAACGCTCCCTCCGTCCACGGAGAGAGCGGTCTGGACGGCCCTACCCTGCCGGAGCCCGCTATGGAGCTGGAGCCCTGTAGCAGTGTCAATCTTATGGCTCGCCTCCTCCGTGAAAGTGAGGAGCCTGTCACCATCGTAGCAACAGGTCCCCTGACCAATGTAGCCGCCCTCCTCCTGTCTCACCCGGAGCTGAAGGAGAAGATCCGTGAGATCAGCTTCATGGGCGGTGGGATCCAATTCGGCAACTGGACCCCTGCTGCGGAGTTTAACATTCTGGTAGACCCGGAGGCCGCCAAGATCGTTACGGAAAGCGGCATCCCCCTGTTCATGAGCGGCTTAGACGTAACAGAACAGGCTCTTATGATGCCGGAGGATTTTGAGGCTGTCCGTGCTGTTGGCGGGCAGGTGGCCTCCATTGTGGCAGATTGGCTGGAATTCTTCTACGGCTTCCATAAGTCCATCGGCTACAAGGGTGCTCCCATGCACGATCCCTGTGCTGTGGCAGTATTGACCCACCCGGAGCTCTTTGAGATCCGTGAAATGTGTGTAGAGGTTGAGACCCGGGGGGAATACTGCCGTGGCACTACCGTAGGTCATAATCGTAAGGCTCCCAACGCCCGTGTTCTCATGGGTGTAGATCGTAATGCCTTTGCCCGGCTTCTTGTAAATGCCGTAACGTATTATAATACTGTTTCTTGACAAAATGGTTTGAAAACCATTTTATTGCAGGATGAATATCCTGCACCGCCTTTGGCGGCAAGAACAGTATTACAGGTTATTTCCCGGCGGCTCTGCCGCCATGCCGCTTATTAGAAATAAGTATAAGGAGGATCCCCATGAATAAATTCCCTGTTTGGATCGACTGCGATCCCGGTGTAGATGATGCCGCCGCCATTATCCTGGCAAGTGACCTGAAGGAACTGAACATTCTCGGTATCAGCACTGTAGCCGGTAATGTACCTCTACACATGACCACTGCCAACGCTCTGAAACTGGGGGACCTGGTAGGCAGGGCCTATGCCGTTTATCCCGGTGCAGACCGTCCCCTGCTCCGTCCCTACTGTGACGGACACGACTTCCACGGTGCCGAAGGCTTCGGCACTGCCTCCCTGCCTGTGAGCAACAGACAGCCGGAGGAAACTAAGGCATGGGACGGCCTCTATACCGCCGCGAAGGCCCATCCCGGCACACTGGAGCTTATTACCATGGGACCCCTGACCAATATTGCTATCGCTCTGGAGACCTACCCCGATCTGCCCAAGCTCATCAAGCGGATCCTAATGATGGGCGGCAGTGTGACCCGCGGCAACCGCACCCCCTGTGCAGAGTATAATATTTACGCAGACCCGGATGCGGCTCAGGCGGTCTTCCGCAGTGGGATCCCCATTGTCATGTGCGGTCTGGAGGTTACGGAGCAGGCCTACATCCTGCCGGAGGAGTGGGCTATGCTGGAGGACAGCATTTCCTACAAGTCCCGTTTCTTCCACCGGGCAAGCAAGTTTATTTTAGAGAAGAATCTGGAGAACGGACATCCCGGCTTCTGCATCCACGATGCAGTTCCCGTCTATTACCTGGCACATCCGGAGATGTTCGAGGGAGAGGAAGCAGGGGTCTTTGTAGAAACACAGAGTGAGCTGACCTTAGGCAAGACTGTGACGGATCTGTACAGCGACCGTCAATTTGAGGAAAAGAATACCTTCGTAGTGCTGAAAATGGACAGAGAGGCCTTCCTCTTCGCCCTCCTCCACGCTTTGGAAAAGGAAGATGATCTATGATAAAGAGAGCTATTTACCCCGGTTCCTTCGATCCCTTTACCAATGGCCATTTGGATATCGTGAAGAAATCTGCGGCCCTCTTTGATGAGGTCTACGTGGTCATCGGCATCAACTCCGCAAAATCCCGTGCATTTGACTCTGAGGCCATGAAGACAGCTATCGAGACCACCCTCCGTGAGCTGAGCCTTGCCAACGTCCGTGTGGCAGTCTACGAGGGCCTTGTTGCCCAATACGCCAAGGAGAACCATATCAAATACATGATCCGTGGCCTACGCAATAACATGGACTACAATTACGAAGAGAACATTGCAGAGGTCAACAAGCTCATTAACCCGGATATGGAATACGTCTACTTCCGCGCAGAAAACGTAGCCGTCTCCTCCTCCATGGTCAAGGAGCTCCACGCCTATAACCAGGACGTATCCGTGTACCTTCCCAAAGCTGTTTTCGACATTCTTTAAGCTTTACAGAGACTGCACTTATGATGCTTCGCATCATAAGTGCAGTCCCTTTTTTCATGCCACATAATAGATCTGTTTATAGGAAATGGTTTAAGTCGTTGACACACAGCCTATCATAGTATATAATAATGATACTAACAGATGATAGGTGGCTGTTCTTATGAATGAATTGATCAAATTTATCAGAGCCTCAGCAAATATGAATCAGGAGCAGTTTGCCTCCGCATTGGGTACTACGGTGCAATCTGTCAACCGTTGGGAGAACGGAAAGACCCTTCCCAACAACATGGCACAGAAGCAGATCTATCAGTTTTGCTTGCTCCATAGGATTCCTATCAGCGATCACATCATTGGGGCAAAGGAGTATTCCCATTCCGATGATAGGCTGATCCTGTACCACGGGTCTAAAAAAGGCCTACAGGGAGATATTGCCCCTATTAGTCGCAAGGAATGTGATTTTGGGCAGGGGTTCTATATGGGGACCACGACCCTGCAGCCCTTAACCCTTGTATGCTCCGAGGAAAAGCCGAAGCTTTATACTCTTGCACTTGATTTGACCGGATTAAAAGTGCTCCACGTGGGTATCAATATGGATTGGGCCATGCTAATTGCCTACTTCCGCAAGGAAATGGAGGAGGCGAAGGGCACTGCTCTCTACGATAAATACGCACATTTCGCAGACGGCTATGACATTATCGTAGGCTATATTGCCAATGACCGTATGTATACCGAATTGTCGAGATTCTTTAACCGCACCCTTACCGATGTAGCACTTCTCAATTGTCTGTCTGCCTTGGATCTGGGTATGCAGTATGTGGCTGTCACCGAGAAAGCCTGTAAGCAGATCACGGTTGTGAAGGAGGTGCAGTTGCATCCCCTTGAGCTTTCCGCACTAATGGATTTAAGTGTCACTCGCCGTAAGGAAGGGATCGCATTGGCAGAGGATATCGAGGTCAAATACAGACGGGAAGGAAAATTCTTTGATGAAATTTTGCGAGGTGGATTAGATGAGTAGATCGTTGCAGCTCGCTCTCTGTGATACCCAGGGACAGCTTTTTGTGTTGTCTGCGAAAAGCGGATACGACAGTCAATCCTTTGCCAAAGCGTTTATGACTACACGGGTTGCCGCTGATATGGATAAGGACTTTCACCATCTGCAATGGGCAGGTAAGGAGTATATCCTGTCACGCATTGAGGAGGAGCATTCCGAGCTCCTAACAAAAGGCGAACCCTTTGATACTGAAGTTCTCTATTGGATGGGCTATATTTACCGCTATTGGAGCTTCTATACCGGTGAAAGCAGCAAGGAGATCTATAAACAAGCTCCTGCAAAAACCATGCAGATCGTGTATCTGATGTATCACACCATGAGTCCGGAGCTTGCCATTGAGCGGCTGAAGGAATCCTATAAGGAAAAGCACCGTTGATCGCAAAAAGGAGGATGTACCGTGGATAAATTTGAATTGGCGGCTCCCTACAAGCCTACGGGGGATCAGCCCGAGGCGATCCGTATGCTGACGGAGGGTCTGGAAAAGGGGCTGCGGGACCAGGTACTCTTAGGTGTCACCGGCTCCGGCAAGACCTTTACTATGGCCAATATTATTGCCAACTTAAACCGCCCTGCCTTGGTCCTTGCCCATAACAAGACCCTGGCAGCACAGCTCTGCTCGGAGTTTCGGGAATTCTTCCCCAATAACGCAGTAGAGTATTTTATTTCTTACTACGACTACTATCAGCCGGAGGCCTATATTGCTCACACAGACACCTTTATTGAGAAGGACTCCTCTGTCAATGACGAGATCGAGCGGCTCCGCCACAGTGCTACCAGTGCCCTTTTTGAGCGAAGGGACACCATCGTGGTAGCCTCTGTTTCCTGTATTTACGGCTTGGGTGACCCCATTGACTATAAGAACATGGTCATTTCCCTGCGGACCGGGATGGAAAAATCCCGTGAGGAGCTCCTACGCAAGCTGGTAGAGATCCGTTATGAACGCAACGACATCGAATTCTCCCGTAACACCTTCCGTGTCCGTGGGGATACGGTGGAAATTTACCCCGTCTACTGGTCGGGACGAGCCATCCGTGTAGAGTTTTTCGGGGATGAGATCGACCGTATCTCCGAGATCAACGCCGTCACCGGCGTAGCGGAACGGGTGGTGGGACACGTTGCCATTTACCCTGCCTCCCACTATGTAGCCTCCCGTGAGAAGCTGAACCGTGCCATGGAGGAGATCGAGAGAGAAATGGAGGAACGGGAAGCCTGGTTCAAGACCAACAACAAGCTCCTTGAGGCCCAGCGGATCCGTCAGAGGACCATGTACGATCTGGAGATGCTCAGCGAGATCGGCTTCTGCTCCGGCATTGAGAATTATTCCCGTGTGATCTCGGGACGGGCACCGGGGACTCCTCCCATGACCTTGCTTGACTACTTCCCGGAGGATTTCATCCTCTTCGTAGACGAGAGCCATGTGACCCTGCCTCAGGTCCGTGCCATGTACGCAGGAGATCGGAGCAGAAAAGAAAGTTTGGTGGATTACGGCTTCCGCCTCCCCAGTGCCTTTGATAACCGTCCCCTTACCTTCCCGGAATTTGAGAGCAAGATCAAGCAGGCGGTTTATGTCTCCGCTACCCCTGCAGAATACGAAAAGAGCCGTGCCCAGCAGTACGCCGAGCAGGTCATCCGCCCCACGGGACTGCTGGATCCCAAGATCCTGGTCCGTCCCATTGCAGATCAGGTAGACGACCTCATCGGGGAATGCAATGCCACCATTGCCAAGGGGGAACGGGTCCTGGTGACCACTCTGACCAAGCGGATGGCAGAGGACTTAACCGGCTACCTCCACAAGGCAGGGATCCGTGTCCGTTATATGCATTCCGACGTGGCGGCCCTGGAGCGTATGGAGATCCTCCGTGATCTTCGTATGGCAAAGTTCGACGTGCTGGTAGGCATCAACCTCCTCCGTGAGGGCTTGGATCTGCCGGAGGTCAGCTTAGTTGCCATTCTGGATGCAGACAAGGAGGGCTTCCTCCGCAGCGAGACCAGCTTGATCCAGACCATCGGCAGAGCCGCCCGTAATGCAGAGGGTCGGGTCATTATGTATGCCGACAAGATCACCGCCGCCATGGCTGCAGCCATCCGTGAAACGGAACGCCGCCGCGGCATTCAGGATGCCTACAACCAAGCCCACGGTATCGTCCCCAAGACCATTGTCAAGAACATCCACGACCTTATCGAGATCACCAAGGCCGAGGGAGAAGCCGCCCGTGCCGACGGTATCAAGATGACCAAGGCAGAACGGGAAAAGGAGATCGCCCGTCTGGAGAAGGAAATGAAGGCCGCCGCCCGTATGATGGAATACGAATACGCCGCCATCCTCCGAGACCGCATCGTCGAGCTCCGAGGACAGAAATAAGAAAGGACGGTTCCTATGATCAAAGCAATTTTCCTTGCTCTGCTTATGCTGGATTATGGCTACAAGCTCCTAAGACTCTTCTTGAACGCTCGGCAGGGGAAATTACCTCTGCCCGAAGCTGTTCGAGACATTTGCGAGCCTGAACGGTATCACACCCGGTCGGAGTACGAAAGGGACTGCCGGAAGCTCTATCTTGTACAGATCACACTTCGTTTCGTGGTCATGCTGGTCCTGTACGCCACCAATCTTTGGACGCGGTTGTATTTTCTGCTCACGGTCCTTTCCGAGAGGCAAGAATATCTGTTGATCTGCTCTTATCTCCTGCTGATCACCCTTATAGAAGCCCCCTTCCATTACATCAGACAATTTAAGATCGAGGAAAAGTACGGCATGAACCGTTGCAGCATCAGGACCTTTGTCATAGACTGTCTCCGGGCCCTTGTTCTGAATGCTGTTTTCCATTGTTGCTTATGTATGGGCTATATGAGCACCTTCTACACCTGGGGAAACTTCGTAGGTCGGACATCCGGTGGCCTTCTTATAGGCTTCCTCGTAGGGGGGCTTCTTTCAAATGTTCTTCCACCCCTGGGCAATAAGCTGACTCCTCTGGAAGAAGGTCCTCTCCGAGACAAGCTGTCAGAGCTGTTCGCAAATGAGGGCTTCCGCATGAAGCAGATCTACGTCATGGATGCCTCTCGTCGCACTACCAGGGTCAATGCCTACTGTATGGGCATGGGAAGACGGAAACGGATCGTGCTGTACGACAATTTAGTACACAATTATACAGAGGACGAGATCATCGCTGTCTTTGCCCATGAGCTTTCCCATTATAAGAACCATGATACTTTGAAGCTTTTCCTCTTATCTATGGTCTACTTCTTCTCCCTCAATCTTTTGGTGGGTGCTCTCTTATTTATGCCCTTTCCCCTTTCCGACTCCTACGGCATTCTGGGCTTCAGCCCCGCCTTTGCCCTGCTGACAGTGTTGAGTGCCGATGTGATGGGTCCTGTAAAGCTCTTGCTGAATGCCGGAAAAAATGCCTTTTCACGGCCTATGGAAACCCGTGCGGATGCCATGGCAGCGGCCTACGGCTACGGTGAAGGTCAAATCTCCTTCCTGCGGAAGCATGTACAGAGAGATCTTGTGCCCCTCCAACTCCATCCCATCATCATAGCCTTGGAATACAGCCATCCCCCTATCCATAAACGTATCAAGGACATAAGAGCCTTTGACAAGGCCGGATCTGTTGCCACCACCAAGCATTGATCCCATACCACCGGCCTCGGTTGCGTATCCTTACAAAATCCCGATTTATGGAGCTGTTGATTCTTTTGCGTCGATATAAATCCCCTTGGGGATTTTCGATATAGACTTCGCTTCGATATGTGCGTTGCACTCCATATGCCCTGCGGGGCAAGAAGGGATTTATATCATATCGAAACCCCTTGGGTTATATCGATTTCCCTGGGAAAATATCGAGCCGAAGGCATATCGACAAATGAGTTAATCAGCTCGACAAATCAAATCGGAATTTGCAGAGAAAAATGAAACAAGGGACTGCTCTTGATGATTTGCATCATCTTGAGGCAGTCCCTTGTTTATGGGGTTATTTCTGCAGGAGCTCGTTGATCTTGTCCTGGAGTTGGGTGCAGTAGTCTTGTACGGAGAGCTCTTTACGCAGGACCTTCTGGAGCTCGTCACGGATGAGGCCGTAGACAGCGTAGCCCTTTCTGCCAAGGAGCTTGGTGTCCTCCATGCCTATGGAGTAGGGAGCTAAGTAGGGGTCCGTTGCCAGGTCCGATTCCTCCATGGCACTCATAACGCCGGGGAGGTAGCCTGCACCTTTGCTGTAGATGATCTGAGAATCGGGCTCCATAAGGAAGTTGATCAGCTTGGCTCCGTCTAAAATATGCTCCGTATCCTTGGAGATCACGGCAACCTCGCCTACGCAGAGGCAGGCAGGCTGTGCATTGTCCAAGTAGGGATAGACCGCCAAATTATCCAACCACCCATCCTTGCTTTGGATCAGCGTCGCCGCATCCAGGGAGGCATCGATCATGGCCACGCTACCCTTGGCGAACATACCAAGCTGGCTGTTATAATCCATGGTAGCGGAATGGTCCGGGGTATATTGCTCTGTATACAGTCTGAGGTAGGCCTCTGTTGCCCGTTGCCACATAGCATTGTCCGTAGAGGCCAGGCCTGTCTCCTTGTCCACAATGGTTCCGCCGGTGCTCCACAGCATACCAAGGTAGAGGCAGGGGGAGCTGGCACGGGTGCCGAAGCCGTAGATCACCTTACCATCCTTGGTGCCTGTTAGGGTCCGTGCATCGGATAGGAGGGCGTCGTAGCTGTAGCTGTTGCCGGGATATTCTACATCGAAATGATCGAAGAGACTGCGATTGATCAGCAGGGCTCTGGGCGTAGAGAATAGGGGTGCAGAGATCAGCTTGCCCTTTAGCTCCGGGTTCTCACTGCGGTCATAGGAGCAGTCAATTAAGAGTCCGGGGTGGATGTCCTCCATGACGGAGTCTGTCAGCAGGGTATCTAAGGGCAGGATCAGCCCCTGATCCGCAAGGAGCATTTCGTAAGGAGCACTCACTAAGATCACATCCGGCCCATTGCCCTTGGCCAAGGCGTCCTCGATCTTCACGTAGGGGTCATCCCTGGTAGGGAGAGGAGTATATTCGATATGGACTCCGGGGTTCTGCTTCTCGAAGCGGTTTAGGAGCTTCTTCATAGTCAGAGCCGCATTGGATTCGTCAATGCCTGCCTGCCATACACGGAGGGTCACGTTCTTCTCTGCTTGGGAGGTGTCCGTCTTATAGCCGGCCTTCTGCCCATAGAGGCAGAGGATCTTAACAGCCTGGGCACGGGTGGCCGACTCCTTGGGGGCCAGGATCGTATCTGCCATGCCTGTAAGGAAGCCGTTTTCGATCCCCCAATCCACAGCCTCCACAGCCCAGGAGCTGATCTGATCCCGATCCGTAAATTTGCCGGAGGGGGACAGCTCTCTGTGGACCTCATAGCCTCCCAGGCGGTACAGCATGGTTACAAGCTGTTCCCTGGTGATCTCCTCTCGGGGAGCAAAGGTGGTAGGGCTCTTGCCGTCCAGGATCTCCAATTTATGTAGGTAAATAACAGCATCCTTACTCTCCTGCCCCTCCAGATCCGTAAAGGGATTGGGCAAACCGGAGGCCTCAGGCATTCCCAAATAGCGGTAGAGCATCATAGCAAATTCTCCCCGTTGGAGCGGTGCATCCGGTGCAAACAGGGTCCTTTCGATTCCCTTGATCCATCTCCGATCATAGGCCTCCACCAAATACTCATAATACCAGCTATCCTCGTCAACATCTGCAAAGGGCAGGTCGGTGTCCTCCTCATAGGCCTTATCCGTTTGCCGAATGCAGAAGGCAACGGACAGTACACCAACGGCGACAAGTGTTACGAAGAAGGCGATCAGCAGCTTTTTCATCTGTATCCCCCCTTATAAAAAGACACATATGGAACTATTATACCAAAGACAGGTAGATTGTCAAGAGTCTTGAGGATCCACCTGTCTCTATCTTTTCACTTGCGGAAACGATTCTTGAGAGAAAACGCCAACAGGAGAAATACTCCCCCGCTGCTCAGGCTCTGGATCAGATTCCCGGGCACAGACAGCAGGGGCGTAGTATAGTCCCCATAGAGGAGTGCCTCGTAGAGGTAGTAGCCACCCACACACAGCAGGCCCGCCGGGATGGGAGCCAGGAGATTCCGTGTACACAGAGGTGTATTTTCCCACCTTGCTGTAAAGAACAGTACAGACAAGGTCTTGATCACAAAGGTTGCAGGTGCCCACAGGGGATATCCCGACAGCAGATCTGCAAGGACCGCACCGCCTGCGCCGGCAATGAAACCGTAGGGCATAGGGAGCAGCACCCCACCTAAATAGATAAAAGCGTCTCCTACGTGGATATAGCCCTTCCCCACAGGAATATGGAGGTATGCCGTGAACAGCAGGATCATGGCTCCCAGGAGCCCGGATAGGGCAAGGTTTTTCACAGAATTCTTTCTCATTTTGCTCCCAGCTCCCACAGAAATTCTTCAAAGGCGATCCCGTCCGGCTCCGGGAGCTGCAGCTCCATGGTGCGGCGGAGAGCCTTGGCAATAAAGGCAGAGGCTCCGGCTACGGACTCTGCCAAGGGTACTCCCCGAACTCCGTCTGCCATAAGAATGGAGGCAAACACGTCCCCGGTCCCCGCTCTGCAGGGGCCTGTCTTATGCTCCCGGACGATGACAGGAGCCTTCCCTGCCTCGTAGATAAAGTTCTCCAGGTCCTCCCCCCGTTCCAGGCCGGAGATCACGATCCTCCCCGGTCCCATAAGGTGCAGGGCTTCACACAGAGCCAGCAGCTCTGCCTCTGCCATATCCTCCCTGTAGGGGGTCCCGGTCAGAATGCAAGCCTCCGTTAAATTGGGGGTCAGAATATCTGCATATCGGAGGAGCTGTACCATATTCTCCGCAAGCTCCGCAGAATAGGTGGCGTAGAGTTCACCGTCGTCTCCCATGACAGGGTCTATGACCGTCAGAGTATCCTTCTTCTTAAACCGCTCCATAAAACGGCGGACGAAGCCGATCTGCTCCGGGGAGCCCAGGAAGCCTGTTAATATGCCGTCAAAATGGAGCTCCAGCCGTTCCCACTGTTCCATATAGGCATCCATATGGGAGGTAAAATCCGTGAACCAGAAGCTGTCGTAGCCCGTATGATTGGAAAATACCGCCGTAGGCAGGGGACAGCATTGGAGCCCCATGGCAGAGATGATAGGCAGGGACACTGCCAGAGAGCACCGTCCAAAGCCGCAGAGATCGTTAATGGCGGCGATTTTTTTCTGTTGATCCCGATACATGAGAATTCTTCTCCTTGCTTTTTGGTTGCCTATAGTATATAATACCTTTGGTCTTATGAAAATAGCCAGAACGGAAGTGTTTTATATAACCAGATGAAATATGTGATCCATCGGCAGATGTCTGAGCCTGCCTATCTACAGCTCTACCGCCAGGTGCGGCAGGATATTGTCAAGGGCATCCTGCCCTACGGCACCAAGCTGCCCTCCAAGCGGCTCTTAGGGGAGGAGCTGGGTCTCAGCACCGTTACCGTAGAGCACTCCTACAGTCTCCTGTGTGACGAGGGGTATGCGGAAGCACGGCAAAGGAGCGGATATTATGTGATCTTCCGCCCTGACCACGGCTTTGCAGAGCCGGTGGAGGTAGGCTCCGAGGTCTTCCCCTCTCACAGGGGTGAGGCATCGGACTTCCCCTTCTCCCTCCTGACCAAGACCATGCGTCGGGTCATGAATGATTGGGGGGAGGCCATTTTAGAGACCTCCCCCGGCACCGGCTGTACCCAGCTTCGGGAGGCTATCTGCCAATACCTGGCCCGTAGCCGAGGGATCTGCGTCTCGGCGGAGCAGGTGGTCATAGGCTCCGGCTCGGAGCATCTGTACACTCTGGTCCTCGGCCTCCTGGGCCGCCACAGGGAATACGCCATCGAGTTCCCCTCCTACCATAAGATCGAACAGGTCTACCGTGCCTCCAAGGTCTCCTTCACCATGCTGCCTCTTGGGTCGGAGGGCATTGAGAGTCACGCTCTGTGGAGCTGTCACAGTGATGTACTCCATATTTCTCCCTATCGCAGCTATCCCAGCGGTGTCACTGCTTCTGCCTCTAAGCGGCACGAATATCTGTCCTGGGTCTCCAAGGGAGAGCGATATATCGTAGAGGATGACTTCCAATCGGAATTCTCCCTGTCCCGTACACCGGCCGACACCCTCTTCTCCCAATCCGAGGAGGAACGGGTGATCTATATGAACAGCTTCTCCAAGACCATTTCCCCCTCCCTCCGTGTGGCATACATGGTACTGCCCAGAGCCCTCGTTCCCCTGTACCGGGAGCGGCTGGGCTTCCTGTCCTGCACCGTCCCCACCTTCCAGCAATTGGTGCTTGCAGCCCTCCTCCAAGGGGGCGAATTTGAACGCCACATCAACCGTGTCCGCCGCAAAATACGCAAATCCCTCACCACTGAATAACTAAGCTTTATACTCTTTCAAAGGAGGTTTTTATGAGACGAATTTTAAAGTACCTAAAGCCCTACACCAAGCTCCTGCTCCTGTCCATGGGGCTGATCTCCCTGTCCTCCTTCTGTGATCTGCTCCTGCCTACCCTTATGAGCAACATTCTGAACCGGGGCATCCGGGAGAAGGATCTGGGTTACATCTTAGGCTGTTGCCTGCAGATGCTCCTGACCGCGGGGGTGAGCCTGGGCTGCATCCTGTGGGGCAGCAAGGTGTCGGCAAAGGTGGTAGCCGGCTTCTGCGGAGACCTCCGCAGTGATTTTTTCCGTAAGGTCAACACCCTGTCCTTCGAGGAATTCGGTCGTTGGGGCACTGCGGCCCTGGTGACCCGTGCCACCCACGACGTAATGACCGTAAGCTGGGTAGCCTCTATGCTCTGCGGCACCGTAGCCACCATCCCCATGCTGTTCCTGGGAGGCGTCATCCTAGCCATGCTGAAGGATGTGGTCCTGTCTCTGATCCTGCTGATCTTCGTCCCCGTGATCCTGGTGGTAGTCCTTGCCATCGGCCGCAAGGTCCTGCCCCTGTGGAAGCGGTCGGATCTGTACATCGACCGTCAGAATGCCATTATGCGGGAGCGTCTGCGAGGCATTCGAGTGATCCGTGCCTTCCGCTCCGAGGAACGGGAGCATGACCGCATTGCAGAGGCCACGGAGGTCATGGCAGAGAATATTATTAAGGGCAACGTGTCCATGGGCATCCTTACCCCTGTCAGCTTGTTCCTGTTTAACGTAGCAACGGTCCTGATCGTGTACTTCGGTGCCTTCCGTATGGGCAGCGGTGAGCTCAGTGCCGGCGATATTTTTGCCGTGGTCCAGTACGTGAGCATGGTTATGGGCGGCATTTTAATGGGCTCCTTTGCCCTGGTCATGTATCCCCATGCCAAGGTGGCCGCCGACCGCATGGGAGAGGTCTTCGATGCCAAGGGCATGGGCAACAATGCTACGGGCAGAGATCACCGAGCCCGGGGCAAGATCCGCTTCCAAAACGTCAGCTTCTCCTACGGCGGCTCCGAGGATGCCATTAAGGACATTACCTTAGAGATCGCACAGGGGCAGAAGGTCGCTATTATCGGCGGCACCGGCAGCGGCAAGTCCACTCTGATCTCCCTGCTCCTGGGCTTCCGCAGACCCACCGGGGGAGAGCTGTTCTTCGACGACGTTCCTGCCGGGGAGATCAGCAAGGCCTCCCTCCGTCGGGATATCAGCTCTGTGCTCCAGGGCTCTGCCATCTATACCGGCACCATAGGGGAGAATATCCGTATGGGCAAGGAGGATGCCACAGAGGAGGAGCTTATGGCTGCGGCAGAGATCGCCCAGCTTGCGTCCTTCGTAGAGGAATGCGGTGGCATGGACTACGAGATCACCCAGGCAGGCAAGAACCTGTCCGGCGGGCAGAAGCAGCGTCTGTCCATTGCCCGTGCCATTGTAAAGGAGGCTCCCATTTATATTTTCGACGATAGCTTCTCCGCACTGGACTTCTTAACAGAGAAGAATCTGCGGACCGCTCTGAACGAGAAGATCCGGGGCAAGACCCAGATCGTTGTGACCCAGCGGATCACCTCTGCCATGAGCTCCGATCGGATCTTTGTTATGGACAGGGGTATTTTAGTGGATCAAGGCACCCACGAGGAGCTTCTGTCCCGTTGCGGAATCTACAAGGAGATCTACGCTTCTCAGACGGGAGGTGGCAAGGAATGAAGGATCGGAAAAAGGACCGTATCATTCTCCGTCTCCTGAAGGAGGCAAGCTCTATCCGCAAGTGGCTCCTCTTAGCCTGTGTTCTCTGTGCCCTCCTCATTGCCTGCTCCGTTGCCTCCCCCAAGCTCCTGGGCTCCGTCATCGACACCCTCTATGAATACTGGGACGGTACCCGTCAGGGCGATATCCGCAGGGCCATTCTGCCCTCCCTTGCTGTGCTCCTGCTGCTGTATCTGGGCTACAGCCTGTTCAGCTATCTGAAGATGCTGCTCCTGAACAAGGTAGTCAGCCGCCACTTTACCTGCTCCCTCCGCATCCGTATTTCCGACAAGATCAAGAGACTCCCCGTGTCCTATGTGGATCAGACCCCTGTAGGAGATATCCTGTCCCGTATGACCGACGATGTTTCCACCATCGGCAATTACATCCATCAGATCGTGGATATCCTTATGACCGGCTTCCTGAACATTGCCGCCATCTGCATTATGATGCTGGCAGAGGATTGGCGGCTGGCCCTCCTGGTCATCGGTCTGACCCCCTTCTCCATTTGGCTGTCTACCTATATTTCCTCTAAGAGCGAGAAGCATTTCCACGCCATGTTCACAGAGGGCGGCAATCTCAACGCCCATGTAGAGGAGGCCTTTACCAACTTCGCTACTACCAAGGCCTATAATTTAGAGACCTATACGGAGAAGAAGCACGAGACCATTAACGACCGCAGGATCGAAGCAGAGGCAAAGGCCAACTTCACCCGTAGCATTGTCCGTCCCATCATTACCTTCTCCAACGCCGTGGCCTATATTGCCATCTGCCTCATCGGCGGCTGGCTCCTGCTCTCCGGTCGGGTCAGCTCCGTAGGTGTGATCGTCACCGTTTTGCTCTATGCCAAGCAGTTTGCCTCCCCCCTGGAGCAGATCGCCAACGGTTTAGGAGAGCTCCAGCATACCAAGGCTGCCGCCCGTCGGGTCTTTAAGCTCTTAGATATGGCAGAGGAAGCAGATGCCCATGGCAAGCTCCCCAAGGAGGCAGAGGGCTATATCCGCTTCGAGAACGTAGACTTCTCCTATGACCCGGACAGCCCCCTTATCGAGGATCTCAACATTGATGTAAAGAAGGGGCAGAACGTTGCCATCGTAGGTCCCACAGGGGCAGGCAAGACCACCATCGTCAACCTGCTCATGCGGTTCTATGATATCCAAAAAGGGCGGATCCTCATTGACGGTGTGGACTGTGCCACCCTGTCCCGTGAGGAAATGCGGGATCAGTTCGCCATGGTCCTCCAGGACACCTGGCTCTTCCGCGGCACCATTGCAGAGAATGTAGCCTACGGCAGGCCCGATGCCACCCGTGAGGAGATCATCGCCGCCTGTGATCGGGCTTACTGTGACCACTTTATCCGTACTCTCCCGGAGGGCTACGACACCCTGATCGGTGACGATATGAGCAACCTGTCCGGAGGACAGAAGCAGCTCCTCACCATTGCCCGTGCCATGCTGGCAGACCGCAGGCTCCTGATCCTGGACGAGGCCACCTCCAACGTTGACACCCGTACAGAGATCCTCCTGCAGAAGGCCATGGACAATCTCATGAAGGAGCGGACCTGCTTCGTTATTGCCCACCGCTTGTCCACCATCGTGGACTCCGACCTGATCCTGGTCCTGGACCATGGCAGGATCGTAGAGCAGGGCACCCACAAGGAGCTCCTTGCCAAGGGAGGCTTCTACCACAAGATCTACACCAGCCAATATGCCATTTAACCCAAGAAGGCAGGGCCCTCCGCCCTGCCTTCTTTCCTGCCCAAATTTCAATTTTGCGAGCTGCTAAATTGAGTTGACAATTGACGATTTGCAACAGCATAACAAATCGACAAATCGGAATTTGCCCATCTACTGCATATGCCCCCTTCCCCCTGCATATGTTGTTTTGAACGCACAGCTTAGGGGGGTTATGTATGAAGGATGCAATGGAACAGAGGGCCTGTGATCTGGCTGTGTACATCATCGAGAAGCAAGCTACCGTCCGCTCTGCTGCCAAGGAATTCGGCATCAGCAAGTCCACGGTACATAAGGATATTGCAGAGCGGCTGTATCACATCAATCACAGCCTATATCAGCAGGTCAAGGTGATCCTGGAGATCAACAAGGCAGAGCGGCACATACGGGGCGGCATGGCTACCAAAAACAAATATAGGAACAAATAGACAAATACATATGCTATTTTTGCATTATTTATGACAAATTTATCCTTAGGGCTTGATTATTTCCGTAACATATCGTATACTGATAGAGCATGGGTAAGAAGATTACCCTAAATATTATTGGAGGTGCAATCCATGTACAATCGTACTTACAATTTCTCCGCAGGTCCCGCTACCATGCCCGTCCCCGTTCTGGAAGAGATCCGTGACGAGCTCCTCAACTACCGTGGTGCCGGCATGGGCGTTATGGAAATGTCCCACCGTTCCAAGGTCTACCAGCAGATCATTGACGAGGCCGAGCAGGACCTCCGTGATCTTATGGGCATTCCCGACAACTACCGAGTCCTCTTCATCCAGGGCGGTGCAACTCTCCAGTTCGCAATGATCCCCATGAACCTGATGAAGAACGGCAAGGCTGTCTACATCGAGACCGGTGCATGGTCCAAGAAGGCCATTTCCGAGGCCAAGAAGTACGGCGAAGTCATCGTAGCCGCTTCTTCCAAGGATAAGAACTATTCCTACGTCCCCGATTGCTCCGACCTGGACATTCCCGAGGATGCCGACTATGTCTACATCTGCGAGAACGAGACCATCCACGGCACCACCTGGAGCAAGCTCCCCAACACCAAGGGCAAGATCCTGGTTTCCGACCAGAGCTCCATGTTCCTGTCCAAGCCCTGCAACGTAGCCGACTACGGCCTCATCTACGCAGGCGTGCAGAAGAACGTAGGCCCTGCCGGTATGGTAGTGGTCATCATCCGTGAGGATCTGATCCGCGAGGACCTGGATCCCAAGACCCCTGTCTATCTGTCCTACAAGACCCATAACGATGCAGGCTCCATGTACAATACCCCCAACTGCTGGGCGATCTACTGCTGCGGCAAGGTCTTTAAGTACCTCAAGAGCCTGGGCGGTCTGGAGGCCATGAACAAGATCAACGAGGACAAGGCCAAGGTCATGTACGACTTCCTGGATCAGTCTGCTATGTTCAAGGGCACCGTCGAGAAGGAATCCCGTTCCCTTATGAACATTCCCTTCGTTACCGGTGATGCAGAGCTGGATGCCAAGGTCATTGCTTACACCAAGGCAGCAGGCTTCGAGAACCTCAAGGGCCACAAGTCTGTCGGCGGTCTCCGTGCCTCCACCTACAACGCCATGCCCAAGGAGGGCGTTGAGGCTCTGGTAGAGTGCCTCAAGAAGTTTGAAGAAGAAAATAAGTGATTACTTGAAAAGGAGATAAACTAATGCGTATTCTTGTTACCGACGGAATGGATAAGTCCGCCATTGCCGCCCTGCAGGCTCAGGGTCACGAGGTCGTTGAGCAGTTCTACGCTCCCGAGGAGCTGGGTGCCGCTCTGCGTGACTTCGACGTAGTGGTAGTCCGTTCCAAGACCAAAGTCCGTGCCAACCATATTGACGAGGCCAAGGGCAGCAACCTCAAGCTCATTATCCGCGGCGGTGTAGGCGTAGACAACATCGACGTCAAGTATGCCGAGGCAAACGGCATCAAGGTCATGAACACCCCCCGTGCCTCCTCCCAGTCTGTTGCAGAGCTGGCTATGGGTCTGATGTTCGCCTGCTCCCGTTACATCTCCATCGCAGGTCACACCATGCGTGAGGACAAGTGGGAGAAGAAGGCTTACGGCAAGGGCATCGAGCTCAGCGGCAAGACCCTGGGCATCGTAGGCTTCGGCCGCATCGGTCAGGCCCTGGGCAAGATGGCCAAGGCCATCGGCATGGACGTTATCGCCTTCGATATCTTCCACATTCCCGGCATCGAGGAGCAGATGGGTATCCCCTATGTAGAGATGGATGAGTTGCTGGCTAAGTCCGACTTTATCAGTGTCCATGCTCCCGCCGTTGACGGCGGCAAGCTGATCTCTGCCGAGAATATTGCCAAGATGAAGGACGGTGTCGTCATCGTCAACACCTCCCGCGGCACCAACGTAGACGAGGATGCACTCCTGGCAGCTCTAGAGAGCGGCAAGGTCCGCGGTGCAGGTCTGGACGTCTTTGCAGAAGAGCCTGCTACCAACCACGCTCTGTACAGCCATCCCATGGTTGCCTGCACCCCCCATATCGGTGCAGCTACCCAGGAGGCTCAGAAGCGTATCGGCTCCGAGATCGTTTCCATCATTGCAAATTTCTGATATAATAATAGACAAAGGAGAGCGAAACTATGAATGCATATGTACAGCGCACCATCGAGGATGTCAGAAAGAAGTATGCCAACCAGCCCGAATTCGTTCAGACCGTAGAGGAAGTCCTGTCCTCCCTGTCCCCCGTCATTGACAAGCACCCCGAGTATGAGAAGGTAGACCTGCTGGGCCGTATGGTAGAGCCCGAGCGTATGTTCACCTTCCGTGTTTGCTGGGTAGACGATAATGGTCAGACCCACACCAACACCGGCTACCGCTGCCAGTTCAACGGTGCTATCGGACCCTACAAGGGCGGCCTCCGCTTCCAGCCCAATGTCTACGAGGGCATCATCAAGTTCCTGGGCTTCGAGCAGACCTTCAAGAACTCCCTCACCGGCCTGCCCATCGGCGGCGGCAAGGGTGGCTCCGACTTCGACCCCGCAGGCAAGTCCGAGGCTGAGATCATGCGTTTCTGCCAGAGCTACATGAGTGCTCTGTACCGCTATATCGGACCCGACATCGACGTTCCCGCAGGTGACATGGGCGTAGGCGGCCGTGAGATCGGCTACCTCTTCGGCCAGTACCGCCGCCTCAAGGGCGTATGGGGGAACGGCGTTCTCACCGGCAAGGGCTTCAGCTACGGCGGCTCTCTAAGTCGGATCGGAGCCATGTC
>JAZNYV010000048.1:0-1816 GCA_045594585.1 Faecousia sp.
AGCAGAGGCCGCTTACAAGGTGGAGAAGAAAAAGCGCATCAACATTTTGAAGCCCAACTCCATCATGGATATGCTGATGGAGAACTTCCGCGCCCCCTGCGGCCCTAAGATTGACGATGATTATGTAGCGGCCTCCGACACCGACAGCTGTGTGTATGTGGTGAGCCGCCAAGCAGGTGAAGGTGGTGATCGCAAGGCAGAAAAGGGGGATTTCTTCCTCTCTGATGAGGACCTGCCCGCCATCCGCTTCTGCGCCCAGAAATCTCCCCACTTCGTGCTAGCTATTAACGCAGGATCTTCTATCGACATGGGATTCATGGAGGAGATCGAGGGCATCAACGCTATTGTCTACCTCTGCCAGTTGGGCACAGAGGGCGGTCACGCCTTCGCCGATGTCCTCTCCGGCGATGTGTCCCCCTCGGGAAAGCTCTCAGACACATGGGCAAAGAAGTATAACCACATCCCCTTTGCCAGCGAGTATAGCTATCTCAACGATAATTTGGAGAACGAGTACTATAAAGAGGGTATCTATGTGGGCTACCGTTATTTCGATTCTTTTGGTGTTGCCCCTGCGTTCCCCTTTGGCTTCGGTTTGAGCTATACCGATTTCGCCATGGAGTGCCGCGGCATTACGGTGGATGGCAGTACTGTCACCGTCACCGCCGCTGTTACCAATACGGGCAGTGATTACCGCGGCAAGGAAGTGGCGCAACTCTACGTGTCCGCCCCCAAGGGCGGCCTCCACAAGGAGTATCAATCCCTCGCCGCCTTTGAAAAGACGGATAGTCTTGCCCCCAGCACCACCCAAACGCTGGCACTTACCTTTGATTTGAAGGACATTTCCTCCTACCGCGAGAGCGATGGCTGTTACGTATTGGAGGCAGGGGAGTACATCCTCCGCTTGGGCAACTCCTCCCGCAATACTATCCCTGTGGGCGTGCTGACGGTGGAGAGCGAAATCATCGTCTCCCGCCATGAGCATATCTGTCCTCTCCAAGAGCCCTTGGAGGAACTGGAAGCCCCTGCAAGAGAGGCAGAATCTCTCCCTGCCGACCTGCCCCGCATTGCCATTGACCCTGCCGCATTTGAAACGGTAATATATCACTACGAAACTCCCGCCGTATGCGCCGAGCCCCGTGTGAAGGCACTGTTGGACACGCTGTCCCTTGAGGACATGGTGGAGATCGTTGTGGGTGCAGGTTTCTACGGCGCGGAAACCCGCTTCAACCTGCCCGGCTCTGTGGGCAACACCACCTCTAAGTTTTGGGATCGTGGCCTTGCCAATGCAGCCATGTGCGATGGCCCTGCGGGACTCCGTGTGCAGAAGATCTCCGTGGTGGATAATAAGGGCAAGGTAAAGCCCATCGAGATGCCCATCGCCGTGTTTGATTCTTTACCCAGTTTTGTCCGAAAGTTCATGGTGGGCGATCCCAAGAAGGGCAAGATGCTTTATCAGTACACCACTGCTTTCCCCGTAGCCAACGCTCTCGCCCAAAGCTGGAACAAGGCGCTCATGGGGGAGGTGGGCAACGCCATTTTCCGCGAGATGAAGGAGTATGGCTGTACCTACTGGCTAGCCCCCGCCATCAATATTCATCGCAATCCCCTCTGCGGCAGAAACTTCGAGTATTTCTCCGAAGACCCCTACTTGGCAGGCACCATGGCCACCGCCATTACCAAGGGTGTCCAGCAGGAGGAGGGATACTATGTCACCGTGAAGCACTTTGCCTGCAATAACCAAGAGGACAACCGTATGAATGTCAGCAGTACTGTGAGCGAGCGTGCTTTGCGTGAGATTTACCTCCGCGGCTTCGAG
>JAZNYV010000049.1:0-1600 GCA_045594585.1 Faecousia sp.
ATCCTTTATGGCATTGCCCATCCTGTCTCTGAGGGCCTGCTGCGAGGTAAACTGTTCCCCTTCCTTAAGCCCCAGATCCTCCAACAGCTGCCTCAACTTTAGCCCTCCAAAATTACCCTGGGCCTTCACCTCCCCGGTAAGGGCTCTGGCCAGACGGTCTGCAGAATCTGTAAGATGCTCATTCTGCTTCATGTTTGCCTGTATGGTGGCATCCAGTTTATGCAGTGCCTCCTGCTGCTTCTCCTTGGAATCCTTCAACGCCTCACTCATCTGTCTGAGGCTCTGCTGCAGAGGATCCACAATCTTGGAAACCTGCTCGCGGTTCACAGCCCCAAGCTCCTCCTGACGGCTCTTGAGCACCTTCTCGGAGGTGGTCTGCATCTGCTCCTTTATAAGATTCAACTGGGTGTCCAGCTGCTCCCTGTTCACCTGTTTCAGATACTCCAGCTGCCTTGCGCTCTCCTCCTTCACTGCCGCCAACTGCTTCTCATACCCGTCCCTGCACGCTTCCAACTGCTTGTCATAAGCCCCTTTTGCATCTCTCAATTGCGTCTGGAGATCCTCCCTGGTCTGCTCCAGTACCTTCTGCCCCTCCGCCTTTGTCTCTTCCAGCAGTTTTGCCGCCTCAGCCTTTGTCTCATCCAGCTGCTTTGCGGCCTCAGCCTTTGCCACATCCAGCTGCTTTGCGGCCTCCGCCTTTGCCACATCCAGCAGCCTTGCGGTCTCTGCCTTCGCCACATCCAGCTGCCTTGCAGCCTCAGCCTTCGCCTGCAGGGCATCCTCCTTCTCCGCCTCCAGTTGCTTTCTGGCATTCTCCTCATTGGCACGGCTCACATCCCTCTGGGAAGTGAGGTCCCTCACCTGCACCAGAAGTTCCTCTATACGGGCGTCCTTTGCAGCAATCTCAGAAGACCTGTCGGGAATATGGACACTTTTCTTCCCCATAAAAAATGCCGCTCCCCCCACCAGAACAACTGCAGCCAGAACTATAACCAGATAAACCTCCATAAAACTCCCCTATTTTGCTGCGGCCTTCTCAGCCTCAATCACATCAAACATTGTCTTGAAAGTGTACCCTTTCTCCTTAAGATTGTCTATTATCTCCCCAAGATATGTGTAAGGACGGTCTGCGTCTGTCCTGTCTGGGTAGTTCATTGCGTGGATAAGAAGAATCACCCCATTGAATGTATTTTTCTGCTCATACTCCCACAACTGTTTAAGAATCATCTCTGTAGAATGGTAGTTTGAGGCACCCGGGCTGGTCCAGTCCATACCTGTAATGAATCCGCTTGTAGGGTTTACAAGACGGTAACCCATATCCTTCATAACATCAACTGCCTTCTGGTCGTATGTCTCATACGGCGGAATTAGCCAGCAGTACTGCTCTTTTGTAAGGCCGTACCCCTCAAGGCGGTTCTCCATAATTGCAAAATCTGCCCTCAGTGAGTCTTCGCTTACAAGAGAGATGTTGCGGTCCTCTTCAGAGCACAACAGAAGATGTGCGTATGAATGGGACGGAAGGTAGTGTCCGTTCTTTATTATCCTCTTTACAGGCTCCTGATATTTCTCCACATCAAAACATACTGCGGTTGGGAAGAAC
>JAZNYV010000050.1:0-3077 GCA_045594585.1 Faecousia sp.
GCCAAAATTTGCTGCTCTCATGTTCACCGATCCACACACCCAGGATGTCTTTTCGACCATCCATAGTAATGCCCAAAACCACATAGGCAGCCTTGGTGATATAGCGGTGATCCTCCTTGACCTTATAGTGAATTGCATCCATAAAGACAAAGGGATACACGGACTCTAAAGAGCGGTTCTGCCATGCCGTTACTTCCGGCATGATCTTTTCGGTAATCTTACTTACAAGTTCGGGAGAGATCTCTACATCGTACAGTTCTTTGATCTGTTCGGCAATATCTCTTTGGCTCATGCCACAAGCGTACAGGGATAGAATCTTATCCTCCATACCGTCAGCATTGCGATTATACTTGCTGATAATCTTAGGCTCAAAGTTACCCTTCCGGTCTCTCGGAACCTTTATATCAATTTCACCAAGCTGTGTTTTGACGGTCTTCTGAGAATAGCCGTTACGATAATTTCTGCTTTCTTCCGGGGAGTCTGAACGCTGGCAGCGTTCTCTGCCAAGCTCCTCATCCATTTCCACTTCCATAACCTGCTGTATCACATCACGGAACATTTCTTTCATTGCTTGCATGATGTCGGCGGTACTGGTAAAGTGCTGGGTGCGAACATATTCCCTCAATAAATCCTGTGGTGCTGACTGCATGATTTTGGCTCCTTTTCGTCTTGAATGATTTGTTTTATGCTTTCATTCTTGACTTCGTCGCCAAACTTCATACTGTCATAGTTTGTCGATTACACAAAATTTTCTGCGGTCTCTGAGATTGCCCTTTGTATATGTCCATTTCTTGACATATGCCAGTAGGCTTTCCGGCAATTGCTCACCGCCCATGCTTGCCATTTAGGAATCCCCAATTGCATTAGGCTCTCCGCCCTCTTTCTTGGTTTCTTCCATTGCTTCCAGATGTAGCATCTGTATCTTCGGCGTAGCCATTCGTCCCATCTTTGCATTGTTGTCTTCATGCTTGCAATCCCGAAGTAGCCCAGCCATCCACGGATGAATACTTTTACTTTCTCCATCACTACCCGGACATTTCTGCCCTGACTGCGGGAAGTCAGTTCTTTCAGCTTGGCTTTGGCTTTCTTCAAGGACTTTGCGTGTGCTCGAATGTAAACTCCATTCTTGCCCTTCCCTAACGCAAAGCCCAGAAACTTAAAATTTCGGATGCTGTACACGCTGACAACTCTGCTCTTTTCCATATTCATCTTGAGCTTCAGTTTCCCCTCAAGATACCGCTGTGTGCTTTCCAATAACCTCTGTGCGGCTCTCGGACTCTTAGCCAGCACCACAATATCATCTGCATACCGGATCACCGGCACTCCTCTACTTGCCATCTCTTTGTCGTATTCGTTCAAGTAGATATTCGCAAGTAATGGGGATAAAGGTCCGCCTTGTGGGCTTCCTTCTGTGGTCTTGACGAGCAATCCTTCTTCCATGACTCCGGCTTTTAGATACCTCTTTATCAGTTCTATTACCTGTTTGTCGTGGATGTTCTTTCGCAACAGGTTCATTAGCAATTCGTGATTAAGTGTGTCGAAGTATTTGGATAGGTCTACCAATACTGCACTGGTATAACCTTGCTCCGCATACCACTTTACTTTCTGAATCGCTTGCTGTGCACTTCTTCTCGGACGGTAGCCATAGCTATCGTCTGAAAACAACGGTTCGTAGATTGGAACCAATTGCTGTGCAATTGCCTGCTGGATGATACGGTCTATTACTGTTGGTATCCCCAACTTTCTGACCCCTCCATCCGGCTTTGGGATTTCCTTTCTTCGTACAGGCTGTGGTTTGTATTTCCCTTGCCTTATGCTTTCCAGAAGTTCCTCCCGGTGTTCTCTCAACCAAGGTAGTGCCTCCTCCACGGTCATCCCGTCGATTCCCGGTGCTCCCTTGTTGGCTTTTACTCGCTTGTAGGCTTTGTTCAGATTACCTCTGCTCAAAATCCTATCAAGGAGGCTTGCACCGTCCTGTTCTTCCGTTTCCCGATTGTCAACACTCCGCACTTCTGCATACCCTTCGTGTTCCGCACTATCTCTTTGCAGGAAGCTCTGTAATTCCAGATATTCTGCTTTCGTCATGTTGACCTCCTTCTCTCGTTTTACTTAGGACTTACGATTGTTCGGTCCTTCCCGGGATTTTTTTCTCCGGTACTATGACCTCTGCTGACTTCTCACAGTTCGTTGTTACTACACAGGTATTTTTTTTCCCTCTGTGCCTGTGAGACCTCCCCGGGTACTCACACATTCTTTCCCTCTTTACCTGCCGCATTTACTATGCAAAGTCCGTGTAGCTATTGGGCTTTGTTTTGTCAAGCAAACTTACCCCTTTGCATAGCCTCACATGCGATTTCTGTTCGTCAGGCCAGAGTTTTGCCCATTAGGAGACCTTTTAACTCCTAAAATCCGGCTTTCTTCAGATTCCACCTCACGATGGACACCCTTGCCTTTGGCTAAACCTTCCCACTACCGGGCAGCTTCGGGACTTTCACCCTATAGAATGTGCGCTCACCGGGCGCACTTGTTCAAGAAGGAAGATGCTACCCCTTAATTGGGGCAGCATCTTCCTTCTCATGTGCATTTGGGGATTATGTGCTCATAGTATGGTTCAAAGAGATTGGGAGCTGTAGTGGGAACAGAACGGTGGGAATATGTGCAGGTATATGAATATGCAAGATTTAAAAGCACTTGTTCCTGATAGGGAAGTGCTGCTATTTCTAAGCCAATGCCTGCACCCTTGGAATGATAACCGATGGGAATCGCAATTTCCGGAATGCCAAGAGGGGAGGATAGCTCATCACAATTGGATAGGAAGGGAGTATCATAGATGCTATTCCATCCGCTTCGGGTGAGACTGTCCTGGGGTGTGTGGAGATATGTGGGAAAGATGACTGCATCAAGCTGACGATCTTCAAACAATTGAGTATAAATATCCATGAGCTTCTGTTTAGAAGGGGAGCCGTAATCTATTTTAGAACTAAGATCAAAGATCTGAGGAATAGAAACATGGAAAACAAGGGCACCACAGGCACGAAGCTCTCTGACAGTATTATCAAAAGCCTGCTGCACTTCTT
>JAZNYV010000051.1:0-7815 GCA_045594585.1 Faecousia sp.
GCTACAGAAATGTACTGCGTTTATTTAAGGGAGGAGGTGTTATCGGTTATGATTTGTGTTTGAAAGCAGCCATCCTATACGAATTTAAAAAGAAAATCGAAAGGAGTATTTAAAATGCGTAAATTTGGAAGAATCCTATCCCTGATACTGGTAGCAGCCATGCTTGTACAGCTACTTCCTGCCTCTGTTTTTGCACAGGAATCCAGCACCACAGATCCTGATGAAATTGATGTGATCGGTCTTTCGGAAGATTCCTGCGAAACTCCGGAGGAATCCTTGAAGAACGCAAAAATTCTTTTTGAGGAAGAAGAGCTTCGAGAAGAGAATGTTAAGCATTTCCGTTTGGATAATGGTTCCTACATTGCCGTTCAATATGGAAACCCTGTGCACTATGAAGAGAACGGTGAATGGGTGGATTACGACAATACTCTCCGAGAAGTTAGTGCATTCGATGAAACCGGTGTTTCTCACTACACCGTAACAAATGGTGACAGCACTCGTGTGTTTGCCGCAGATGCCAATGCCGAGGTTTTGCTGGCTCTTCAGAAGGGCGAATATTCCCTCAGCTTGACACCGGTAGATGAACCGGATGCAGAGATCCCTGTGACACCTATTCCTCCTGTGGAAATGGAGATTATGGGTGGTAATATAGGCACAGAGGATGCGGAGGCAGATCAGAATGCGGTAATTTCCTCTGAAGACATTCAACCTGCACAGCCTGCTACCGTGCTTTGTTACAGTGGCTCCGGGGAAGCGGAGACATATGCTCTTTCTGCCGAGGAGACTTCTCTTTATGTACAGGCACAGCCCGAAGCTATGTATTCTGCTCTGGAATATGTTGAAGCTTTGAACGGTGCAACCCTCCGCTATGAAAACTACGGAAACACCGTGAAGGAAAGTATTGTGATCGATGCACCCCAAGAGACTTATTCATATTCCTTTGTCCTGGAAACAGAAGGCCTGACTCCTACTGTCTTGGAGGATGGCTCCATTACCCTAACTGCTCCTGATGGGTCAATCATTTATACCATTCCTGCCCCCTATATGATTGATGCCAACAAGGAGTATTCCACAAATGCATCTTATTCTCTTTCAGGCAGCGACAGCGCCTTTATCTTGACAGTTACTGCCGACGAAGAGTGGATCAACGCTCCGGAGCGTGTATTCCCCGTACTTTTGGATCCCACTATCGAGGAAGAAGCAAACGAGGACCGCCTTGTTTACTGCTTTGTTCGTTCCGGCTATCCGGATTCTCAGGATAAAAATGATCCGGGTCTTTACGCAGGTTTCTATAATAACAACAATCAGATGACCCGGAGCTATTTCCACATGAACCGTTTGCCGGGAATTCCCGGAGGTTGCGAAATCAACGGTGCCCTTCTTCAGCTTTACTATTATGCCTTAAATCCGGACAGTGCCTCATATTCCCTGGATTTGGGTATTTATGGTCTTACAGAAGTCGAGGGACTAACCGGAGCATCCGATGAAGCAGCATGGACTCAGTGGATCAACAACCTGACATGGGATATTGCTGAGTCAGGTGCGGTTGTGCAGAGTGATGTCATTGTGGACAAGGTATCGCTCAAAGGAAGTGACATTGAAAAATATCAGTATTGGGATATCACTACTTTAGCCTACAACTGGTACAATGATGAAGAAGCTAATATGGGCTTTGTGCTCAAGGCCATAAATGAGCAGGAGGCGAACTGTCGAGCAACATTCCATGGTCCGGGACATTCATGGAATAAGCCTGCTGTTATAATCAGTTATAAGAACACGGTAGGCATTGAAGACTATTATAATTATCAAACGTTTGGTCATGGCCGAGCAGGCGTATCCTACGTTTCTGACTACAGCATGCAGAACACCTTGGTCGTTCCTTTGATTCAGAGCAGTAGCGAGGTCATGCCCTTTAGCTTCAACCTTGTGTACAATTCCGCTTACGGCGGACGCTATTTTACGGAAGATTCCGGTTTTGGAAACGAAGCACAAATGCTCCATACCAAGAATTACAGCGACATGCTCATGTATGTAGGCTGGAAGCTGTCAGCACAGCAAACAGTTGTTCCGTTCTCTGTAGGAAACAAAAATTATCTGATTTATACTGACGGAGATGGAACAGAGCATTACTTCATAGATGATGATAATGACGGTGTATATGATGACGAGGACGGTCTAAAGTGTGAAATGACTGTCTCCGGCACCAACTATACCATGACCAATAAAACAGATTACAAATGGTATTTTACAAACGGCTTCCTAATCCGGGAAGAAGATGCTTACGGCAATCGGATTGACTATCATTATGCGGATAACAGTTCTAAGCTCTTGGAAATTACGAGAACCAATGTTGGTAGCTCTACCACAGAAACCCTTGTAACCCTTTCCTACGGCTGGGATGGTGTTGATCTTGATCAATTCCCATCCGCTTTTACGGATCAATATGGTAGAACAACTCGGATAATGTACTCCTCCCCACTCAATAGTTCTATTTACTATCTCAGACGGATCATCTTCCCCGACGAGCAGTATGCAGATTACATCTATACGAATCAAACTCGTGGGCGTATGACGGGCTACCGTCTTACTCGGGTCTATGATGCTGAGAGCCAGTACGGCATGGAGTTCTCCTATGGCTATAACGGAGATGTCCGCAACCTTTATGAGTATGTTTCAAGCAGCAAGGTATACGGAACCATGATCCATGGCTACAAGCGGTCTCCCTCCCAAACTGTATACCGTTACTACGGCAAGGATCAATTGGATGATCAGTCTGATGAAGCAAAAAACGACGATATTCTTCCCGACGATCAGCTCATGTTCTGTGTTTTGGATCAAATGGGAAAAACTGTTGGTTGCTATGTGACTGACAGCAGCGAGAAACTTGTTTTAGGTGTAAGTGCCGCAGAGTTTACAGAAAATAACGGAACGGATAAACGTAATAATTCTATAACTGCCGCTGCCTCTGCCGGATTGCAGGGGATCAACCTCCTACAAAACAGCAGTGGAGAGGCCGGTACTACCGGATGGAGCAACTGCACCGTTAATACCGATCCGTCATATGTTTACATCGGACAAAAAAGTCTGAAGTTTACAGACAAAACTCTACTGCAATATGTGGATCTGCAAGCGGGCGAGACCTACACCTTCTCCGGTTATGTTAAGAAGGTAGGCGATGCACGAGCACGGCTCTGCATTCGTCTGAGTGGATCAGAAAAAGCGACCAGCGAGCTTCTGAATTACGACACCTCCGGAGTCAATAACGGATGGGTGCGGCTCAGTGCAACCTATACTGCAGAACAGTCGGGAAGCTATCAGGCGGCTGTTATCGTAAACGGTACCGCTTATGCAGATGCCTTGCAGTTTGAATTGGGAGAAGGTGCATCTGCCTACAATCCCGTAAATGATGGCTCTTTTGAATGGACAACCGAATGGGAAGCGGTAGGAAGCACCGGCAACGGTTGGCGAAAAAACGGAAACGCAACGATTATTACCATAGATCCCAATGACAACGACCCCGAAGCAACTGGATACTTTGGCAGTGATGTAGTCAAACTGATGGGAGGTAATGGATTACAGCGGATCTATCAGATTGTGCGGTTAAATCAGCCTGTGGATTCTGCGTTCCTCTTCTCCGCATGGGCAAAGGGTCAGGCAGATCCAAGCTCCGTGGCACAAAAGACCGCAGAAAGCGATCCCTATTTCGGCGTGGCGATTCACCTGTACTTCTCCGACGGAGACGAAGAGATCCATTATAAGTCCTTCGATCCATATTGCCACGACTGGCAATATGTACAGGATGTCATTTCTCCCGACAAGGAAGGGAAAGAGCCCACTGTCACCATTACCCACGCTACCATTGCAGTAGCTTACGATAATAATATCAATACGGCCTATGTGGATAATGTATCTCTGCGTTTGGCCCAAGCACAAACCTACGCTTATGATGCAGAAGGTAATGTGGATACAGCTGCTCTTACAGGAGGCGGTGCAGAGGGGGCAGAATATGACGAAAACACAGGAGATCTGACCAAGTATACCTCTCCCAATGGTGTGGTATTCAACTATACCTCCAATACACAGCACAGCATTACCAAAGAAGTCGGAGCTGGAACTATTACGGAATATACCTACGATGGTAATGAAGAAACTAATTCTAGCGGTTATCTAACTTCTACCAAGGTGACTTCCTCTAACGGATCGGATTCCCGTTATTTGCAGACTTCCTGCCAATCCACTGCGGATAGGAACTTTACCGCGTCGGTAACGGATTCCGCCGGGAACACCGTCAGCTATGCTTACAACTCCGGTCGTTTGGAATATGCAACCAATCCCAAAGGACAAACAACCACCTATACCTATTACCATCAAAACGATCGGTCCAAGAGCACCTATATGACCGGTATTGCAGCAATCAACTATACTTATGACAGGGGCCAGCTGTCACAGATGCAACGGAAAACCTTCCCCTATGTAGGAGCACCCCAGGAACAAGCGGTTTATCAGACCTATAACTTTGAGTATAATAGTTGGGGACAGCAAACTTCCATTGCGGTAGGGGACCGGGAATTGGCAACCTATGACTATGAGAACATCAACGATAATGCCACTGATGCAACCAAGGGCGGCGGAAACAATACCAAAATCACCTATAGCAACGGAGACTCCGTAAGTTATGTATACGATAAATTTGACAGACTGATCAAAACCGTGTATAATGACAGTGGGGAGTATGTAGAATACACCTACAATGGTGAAGGTGCCTTGACGAAGTTGACCCACCGTATCAGTGACAATGATGACGATGATAGCAATGATACCGTGATCGCCGCCTATGAATTCGAACGGGATAATTTAGGTAGATTGATCCGCAGTCGTCAGGTTAATGGTAGCAATGCAACGGTTCAACGTACAGAGCATATTTATGATGCTGTTGGCCGCCTTAGCACCCAACGCTGGACCATTGGCGAGCAAAGCTATTCCGAGAGCTATACCTACAATGACGGAGAGACAGGTAACGGAGCCCTCAACACCGTAATTCTGGGAACTGGGGACCAAGCGGTCTTTACCTATGATCCGTTGAATCGCCTGACGGAAGAACTGATCAAGTCCCCCGATGGAACCACGTTGTTTAAACATGCGATTGCCTATGAAAATTTAGAGGACAACAAAACCACCAATCAGGTGCAGTTCTACAATGTGCGTGAAGCAGATGGAACCCTGATCGCAGGCAACCGTTATAGCTATGACAATATGGGGAACATCACTGAGATCAGTCAAAGCTCCGGCAGCTACTTCCCCTTGGTCTCCTATGACTATGACGACCAAGGACAGCTTATCTCCGAAAAGTTCTATGATGGCAACGGCAATGGTGAAACTCACATTGCCGATAGCTACACCTATGTATACGATACAGCAGGTAACATTCTCTCTGTAAAGAAGAATGGAGTGACCATCAAGAGCTATACTTACAGCACCGGGGATTGGAAGGATCTACTGACATCTGTAGCTGTAGGTAATACTACCCATACTCTGCAATACGACCAAAACGGCAATCCTACCACCTACGGTAACGGCCAGCGGCTCTACACGAACTTGACATGGGAGCATGGCAGACAGCTTGTGAGTCTGACCACCGGGGGAAAAACTTCCACCTTTGAGTATGACCATGAAGGGATCCGTACCAAGAAAATTAACAATTCTGTGTATCACAACTATGTTACTCAGAATGGAAAAGTAGTAAGAGAAACTGTTCAATCTGCGGACTGGGATTGGGTACTGGACTTTATCTACGACAATGCCGGCAGACCCTTTGCTCTCAAATATTCCTATGATGGGGGAAATAACTTTGAGACTTACTACTATATCTTGAACCTTCAGGGGGATGTAGTAGCTCTCATGGACGCAAGTGGCACTATCGTAGCACGTTATACCTACAATGCCTGGGGCGAGCTGATCTCCGTCACAGATCGCCTGGGCCACGAAATCACCGATCTCAATAATATCGCTCATCTCAACCCCCTCCGCTACAGAGGCTACTACTACGATACCGAAACGGGCTTCTATTATCTGCAAAGCAGATATTATGACCCCGCAAATTGTCGGTTCATCAATGCTGACTGCTACACCAGCACGGAGCAAGGCTTCTTGGGCTACAATATGTTTGCATATTGCAATAATAATGTTGTAAATCTTGTTGATCCTATGGGAGACGACCCATGGTGGATGATACCTTATTGGGGATATATTCATAGGATGGTACAATTAAAGATACAAAGTGTCGCACTCAGTCAAAACAGGCTCTTAATAATAGAGCAGGAAATAATTTTTCCTGAGGGTTTCTCTGGAAGGGCGGATATTTATGATCCCGCAACAAATGAAATATGGGAAGTTAAATCTAGTGGACCGGCATCATTAGAAGCACCACTACAACTAGCATTATATTGTACTGGTGACATCAAGGGCTCAACAATAGACCTCAGGCCTGGCGAACAAATGTTTTGCGGAATATTTGATGTTGGAGAATTTCGTGTGGCGTATTGGTCAACCGCACCAGGAATCATATTGTATAAGTATTGGCGCAGAGAAATAAAAGAAGAAGTATATGCACTCGCATTTGCTTTTGCAATGGGATTTTGTCCAATGCCAGCAGATGGTGACAAAGAGTCGATATTTGACGTTGTAGTAGCGCAAATGCCATAATATATAGGAGGATAACAGAATGACATTCGAAACATGGGCAAAAGAGTTACTGTGTAAAGAATTAAAAAACCAAGGGACAATGATTTATGTAAGAAAACCCCGCGAGCGTCAGGGATGGTATTGTGCTACTCCGAACGGCTTTTTGCTGCATGTAGAAGCAGAAAAGATTCGTTTTGGTGATTTTAGAATCAAGTATGAAATCATGCCGCTAATTGGAAGAATTGCTGAAGCAGTAAAAGGCGCCCCCTATGTTCCGTCTGTAAGCATGGGAATGAACTATGATATGGCACTGGATTACATTGGAAAATTTGGCTATTCCTATAATCATAATAGTAGGCTCTTAAGATCAAAGAGTATTGGGGAAGGTGCAACTGATGAAATTGTCGTAGACATGATCCGTAATTATTTGAATCCACTATTTGAATCACTGACATCCTACGAAAACTACTGCAAAGCTGCTATAGAAATTATGCTGTTTCATAATAAGGATATAGATGTAAACAAGAGGAAAGAAATCGCACAGATGCTGTTTGATCGCCGACCTGATGTTGGAATTGATCCGCCGGTTTATTATCGGGATAACTATCCATCAGATTACCCTTGGTTCGCTCAAAAAATAAACCAAATGCCCTATGTATATGCACTCTTAGGGAAATATGAGGATGCACTTGCAAAGATTCGCGGTATAAGGCATGTGCGCATGAAATCACTTGAATACAACTATACAATAGGCACCTATACAAACAGGATGGATAATTCCCTGAGTCAAAAGCAAAAAAAAGAAAATGAGGATCACGAGATTGAAACAGCTATGCAAGAAAAAGATATCGTCCGCATTAGAAATATTTTGGAAGCAAACTATCAGAGAAATCGGGAGCTGATATATGAACGTTTAGGCATTGAAATCCCCGAAACCTGTGCTGGATTAACTTAGCAGAGCACAGACTTACTATTATAGGAGGGGACGGAGTTGCAGGACAGGGGACGGTTTGCGTGAACCCTCTTAAAAAGTGAGACCTAAAAAAGTGCAAACTACCCCTGTCATTTTTCTTAACCTTCTAAGGTTATCGTCTAAGTATCTTTACCTCTGTATTCTTGTTGAGTAAAAGGGAT
>JAZNYV010000052.1:0-1650 GCA_045594585.1 Faecousia sp.
TTTCGTAATATTTATACCGCAGATTCACGCGGCTCTGCTTCACCGTCAGACGGTTTTTCAGATAGTCCTTGCCCCTGTACTCAGCCATAGAGCCTCCTCCGATTCCACTCACTTCTCAGCGAGAAATATTCACAGACGGCCCGGGAAGGGCAGAGGCCACCCCCGGGGAGGGGGATATCCCCCCTATTTGCTCCGGTAAGCGGTCCAGTCGCAGGAGTGAGGCAGAATCCGATTGGAAAGGGTCTCCTCCTGCGCATACATTGTCTTTTTACTCCGCAACAGCTTGTCAGCCTTCTGTCGGTTACAAGCGAAGTGGGCCAGCTGTAAATTTTCAATGTCACTGGGGTGCCCCCCTCTTACAATTGGGATGATATGATCAATGCAAGGGGACAGGGGATGAGGGTACTTTCTGTCAAAGTCCACAAGCTTCCCGCAGATCCCACACACCCGCTGGGTAGCATAGATCTTTTTCTTGTTCCGCTCAAATGCCGGGCGGTGTGCTCCATCCCTATCCGGTCTACTGCTCATGACCCCTCCCGTAGCTTTTATTTTTGCCACTTTAATTTTACCATAATGTAGAACTTATTTTCACTTCGTTTTGCTTACCTATTTGCTGTTTTATCCCTGATTTTTCAGTAGTAAATCCAGTTCTTGGATCCCTCGGTTATGAATGCTGAACATCCGGTTCTTATACCGCTCATATTCTGTTTCGTAATCGGACTTCTTCCCATAGAGCTCCTTGCAAATATCTCTCCATTCTGCATCATAGTGATATCGGAGCTTGATGATCAGGGCCTGCATGGGCTTTATCTGCAGACACAGGAGCTCCCATTCTGCCCAATCCTCACGAATCCTTTGTTCCTTCTTCTCGATCCTACCGGCAAGGCTTTCTATAGCCAGGTATTCCTCCTCCGGGCAGCTTCTTCCCGGCGTAGGGCTTCCCTTGGGCATCCCGGTATAAGCGGTACTGGGTAACTTTCCCATATGCTTCCGAGCATAGGCAAGCTCTGTCCGGAGCACCTCCAGATCTCCCACCATTTCCCGGTGTGCTTCCAATTTTTCCTTCACCATTGCTGTTTTCATATTACTCTTGTGTTTCATTCTGCGCCTCCTTCCAATTCGGTTCCTTTTTTCCTCTTCTGGCTCCTCTGGGCAGGGATATACCGTATGTACTGCCCCACACAATCTGCCTGGTATTCGCTCCGTTCCAGCACATAGGCTCCGGGAGGCGCGCTGATTTCCGTGCGGCCGGTGACCAGTCGCTGCTCTACCTTGGGCTGCTCCATTCCCTGGGTGACACGGTATTTCTTCTTTTCCGGCTGTCTCCGTACCTGCTTCATGAGATACACGGCAATGGGTGTATAGTCTCTCTGATTCCGGAGTTGCCGAATATCTACAGCACCCAACTTCCATTCCTTCCGCAGAAGATCCCAGGAGATACCCTCTGCTGCCAGGACGATATGGCAGTGACAACGGACCAGCTCTCCCGTCTCATGATCCATGTCGGATACTACCATGAGAGCCTTGATCTGTCCCTCATGCTTCCGCTTGAGCCGACGGAGCCATAATGACAGTTGATGATCCATCTCTTCTCTCAGAGAGTTTAGAGCCTCCTGCACAGCATTCCCCTGTGCTTCCTTCCTCTCGGCC
>JAZNYV010000053.1:0-3052 GCA_045594585.1 Faecousia sp.
AATTGCATACCCCCCTTTGCGGTTGTTCCCTCTTTCCATAGAAAAAAAGAAGCCTGTCCTATACCCACTGAACGGTTTTAGGGCATAGGACAGAGCTTCCAATTTCCTGTGTTAGGAGAGGCACTACGACGGCACCGGGGATAAGGATAACAGACCAAGCCGAGTCCAACATCACCGCAACCTACACCTACACCTACGATACCGCCGGCAACATTCTTTCCGAGACCGCAGGCAGCACCACCAAGTCTTATACCTACGGTAACGACCAGTGGAAGGATCTCCTCACTGCAGTCAACGGTTCTCCCATTATCTACGAAGGTCAGACTCTCAGCGGAACAACGGTCAGCGGTGCTGTAATAAGCGGCAACCCCATCCTCTACACCAATGGCACCAAGACCTACACCGATCTGACCTGGCAGCACGGCAGACAGCTTGCGGGCCTCACCGTAGACGGGAAGATCTGCACCTACGACTACGATGCAGACGGCATTCGCACCGAGAAGGTGGTTGACGGTGTGACCCACACCTACCTGACCCTCAACGGCAGAGTGGTCCGGGAAAGCTTCCCCCACGGGAACAGCTCTGTGGTCATGCACTTCATCTACGACGATCAGGGCAGACCCTTCTCCCTCCTCTACTCCACCGACGGCGGCAGCAGCTTCGCACAATATTACTACGCCACCAATGCCCAGGGCGACGTGGAGGGCATCTTCTTCACGAGGAAGAATACGGATACCCAAAAGCAGGAAATCCAATGGATGGGTCACTACACCTACGATGCCTGGGGCAACCTGATCGCCGTTACCAACGCCTTGGACCAAACCCTCACCAACCCCACCAGCGTCGTGTTCCGTAACCCCCTCCGCTATAGAGGCTACTACTACGATTCCGAGACGGGATTCTATTATGTATCCAGCCGTTATTACGATCCCGAAATCGGTCGGTTTATTAACGCGGATAGTATCATTTCTACAGGCCAAGGCTTTACGGGGACAAATATGTTTGCGTATTGTCTTAATAACCCCGTACGTAGAAGGGATACCTCAGGGGATACATCGGCAGATATTTTTGATGAGGATGGAAATCCCGCAACGAATGATGACCTGAGGTTCGATGGTGGAAAAGTGTCAAACGGAGGCTTCGGTGGCTTCTGCGAGGCTTTTAGGAGTAGCTTGCGAGATGGCTTAAAGGGATTAAAAATGGCAGCTGGACAGCGCGATTTAAGCCACAAAGAAAAACACCACTTGATATCTAATAAACGTACGCTGTCTAAAAGATGCATGGAGATTATCACCGACTATAATTATTCCTTGGATGATTCAAGCAACATTGTGTCATTAGAAGGACACCGTGGTCGACATACAAATGCATATCATGAATTTATATATTATGCAATTGAGGAATTAAATTCACTTGCCAAGGGAAGCTATGAGCTTTTTGTTGAGGGCATGAAAGTACTTGGAGAATTTATTCAAGAATATTCATGGCTTCCTTACGCTAGGAAAGAGTAGGTCCTGTGGGAAAGAAGGGAAATATATGATTAAGGGAAATCAGATAAATGATTTGACCATGGAAGATCTGAAGCAGCTTCTATTAGATGGAAGGCGAGCTTCACAGTACGCATGGGATCATTTTGAAGAATTGGCTGTTCGTGAAGCAGCGTACACTTTATATGGTCCATACGAATACGGAATCGGAGCGGCTATCCCCGGAAAACTTGTGCCGATACGTTCACGAACCTTAACAGTCAAAACGAGTAAAAAAAAGTATCTTATCTACGAATTGGACAGTGAATACAAGCTCTTGCGAGTAACTCAGGTATTTAACTCTGTAAAGGATGTTACATACCATTGCTTTGAATTGGAAGGAATACAGTATGCCTGTCCTTTTGCGTATAATCAAAGAAGATGTCGGGGCAATGAGGTCATAGCACTTGGTTACAAAGATGGAAGGCCACAGTTTTATGGAAATCTGATAGAAAACAAAGTCCTCATAGATTTTTACGAATATGTTTCTCTGGAAAAGGTGCGTGTCATCGGATATTCCTATAGTCCGACCTCTATATACTCTTTGCATGGATATCTAATTGATCCGGAGGCCCCACTTGGTGAGCTAAACTCTGCTGCACAGCGGTCTTGTTGGGAAGAAGAGCCCATGTATACCGATTTCTCTCAGTTTTTTAGAGATCCTGAGGTAGTAGAACAGCAAGAGGAAGAAGTTACGAATAAACCGATATCAGACTGGATAGATAATGTGCTTAACAGTGATATTCCCGACAACATTGCTGCTTTTTGCTTTAATCTCTACGAAGAGGGGAACGGAAGCTGGTCTATGGAGTTGGTCGGTGCCGGTCGGTTTGACTTAGAAGACGAGGACTGGCCTTGCGACGAAATTACGGATCTCGATTCAAGAAAGGACCCATATAAGTGGGAAATGGATTGCACCTGGCAAGAAGCCTTGGCACATATGGTCAATGAACTGAAGGAATATTTAACAAATGGCAAACACGCAGAATTGTTGAAATCAAGAACAGGAGTAGGAGTAGGCTTTGTTGACGGAGATATAGAGATTTTGCACAGAAGAGGACAGTAATACATAGCACGAGGGGACGGTTTGCGTGAACCCTCTTAAAAAGTAGCACAGACGGTTCTCTGTGTTATGAGAAAAAGTTCTGATTTTCTTTAAAAAATTAGACATTTCTGTGTGTTGAGGCAACAAATAGTTTCAAATAACTTCAACACACAGAACCGTCTCCTGTGTTACAAGTGTGTTACAAGTATGTCTATGATGCAGTGGGCAATATTACGGAGATCCGACAGGCAGAGGGGAATCACAACCTCCTCTATGCTTATACCTACGATGCCCAGAATCAGCTTACACAGGAGAAGCACTACGACGGCACCGGGGATGCCGAGTCCAACATTACCGCAACCTACACCTACACCTACGATACTGCCGGCAACATTCTTTCCGAGACCGCAGGCAGCACCACCAAGTCTTATACCTACGGTAACGACCAGTGGAAGGATCTCCTCACTGCAGTCAACGGTTC
>JAZNYV010000054.1:0-4288 GCA_045594585.1 Faecousia sp.
CCGTACCATACAACATATCATCGTACAAGGCTGTTGTAGGGCAAGCTGCCCTACGGGATAGTGCGTGATTTGGTGGTTTGTGCCTTTTCAAACAGCTTGATAAATCGGAATTTGCAGAGATAAATAGGGACGGCTCTTATGGTGGTTGCATAAGAGCCGTCTTGTTATGGTTATGTTATTTGCCTAAGGGGCGGATCTTCTTGCGGTAGAGGACGATCATCATGGTGGTGCAGTAGGCACAGGAGGCGATCTCTGCAATGGGGAAGGCGTACCATACCATGTTGATATTCTCCGTAAAGGACAGGAGGTAGGCTGCAGGGATCAGAACCAGGAGCTGGCGGCAGATGGAGCTGATCATGGAATGGATGCTCTGACCCAGAGCCTGGAACACATTGCTGAAAATGATACAGGCACCGGCTACCACGAAGGGGATACTGATGGTCCGCAGAGCGGGGACGCCTACCTCCAGCATTTGGGCATTGGGGTTAAAGAAGCCCAGAAGCATCTCGGGAGCCACGTGGAACAGCCCTGTGCCGACGGTCATAATGGTCACGGAGGCAAAGCAGCCGTAGCGGATGGTCTTAAGGATCCGATCCGGCTTGGCGGCACCGTAATTATAGGCCGTAATGGCAAGGACTGCATTACTGATCCCGAAGATGGGCATGAAGATGAAGCTCTGGAGCTTGAAATAGGCACCGAAGACCGTGGTTCCTGTAAGGCCCAGATCCGGGCTGATGGAATCAAAGCCCTTGAGTACGATATTCAGAGTGGAGTACATAATGGAGCCGATGGCAACCATGATAATAGAGGGAATACCGATACCCAGAATCTGTCCCATGGTCCTGCCACAGGGACGGAAGCCGTGGAAATCAAGGGTCACATCGGGATTTCTCTTCCGGTTAAAGATCACAGCCAAGATGCAGGCTACGATCTGACCGATGACCGTTGCCACAGCGGCACCGGCTACCTCCATACGGGGGATAGGGCCGAGACCGAAGATAAAGATGGGATCCAGAATGATATTGACGATGGCACCGATGCCCTGAGTAAAGAGGGTGTAGGTGGTCCGCCCCGTAGACTGGAGGAACCGCTCCAGAAGGACCTCACCAAAGATGCCGAAGGACACAACAGAGATGATGCGAATGTAATCTACGCCGTAATCCACCACCTGTTGGCTGTTGGTCTGGGTGTTCATGAACCACTCTGCACCGAAGATGCCGAAGAGGGCAACCAGAACCATACCCACAGCAGACAGGACCATACCGTTCCTGGCTACACGGCTGACCTTCTCCCGATCTCCCTCTCCCAAGGCACGGGACATAAGGGCATTGACACCTACGGAAATACCTGTAGCAATGCCGATCATAATGTTCTGCACCGGGAAGGCGGCGGAAACTGCGGTAAGAGCATAATTGTCCACGTCGGAGATCCGCGAAACAAAGATGCTGTCTACCACATTGTACAGAGCCTGTACCAGCATGGACAGGGCCAGGGGCAGGGCCATTTGGAACAACAGCTTGCCAACGGGCATAACTCCCATTTTATTTTCCTTCAAATTGTTCATGGGAATGAAGCTCCTTTCTGATTTCTATTGACTATTCCAAACCAGTATTGTAGCGGAAAACAGGGATAAATGCAAGCTATTTTTCAGAAGTAGTTAAAAAACTGTAAAACTCATGACTTGTGTCCGGGAATCCATTGATTTTTTCTTCGGTATATGGTAGAATAAGCTGTAATTTTCCGTAAAGTGAGAGAAGATATGAAATATTTGATCACCTTTTTGATATCTATGGTTCCCGTGGTGGAGCTCAGAGGAGCCATTCCCTACGGCATCGGCTTCGGTCTGGAGCCTTGGCTTGTTTGTATGCTGGCGATTTTTGGAAATCTGCTTCCCGTGCCCTTCATCCTCCTCTTTATCCGCAAGATCCTGCAATGGATGAAGCGGTTTGAAAAGCTGGGTAAGATCGCCCTCAAGGTCGAAGACCGTGCCGCTAACAAAAGCGGAAAGGTTAAAAAGTCCGAGTTTGTAGGCCTGCTGCTCTTTGTAGGCATTCCCCTCCCCGGCACGGGTGCCTGGACCGGGGCCCTGATCGCCGCCCTCATGGATATGCGGATGAAGAGAGCCCTGTCCGCCATTGCTCTGGGTGTCTTGCTGGCAGGTGTGGTTGTGACCCTGGTCATGGTCCTGGGGATCCATGCTTTGGACTTCCTCTTAGGGTGATACCATGATACAGTATTACGACTCCCCCATAGGCCTGTTACAGATCACCGCAGATCAGCGTAAGCTCCGCGGCGTAGCACTTGTGGAAGAAAGAACAGAGGAAGAACGGCCCAATCTTGTAACAGAACAGGCAAAAGCCCAATTGGAAGAATATTTTGCCGGGAAACGGACAGAATTTACTCTGTTCTTCCTGTACAACGGCACAGACTTCCAGCGGCAGGTATGGAGCAAGCTCAGTGAGATCCCTTACGGCAAGGCAGTGACCTACGGACAGCTTGCCGCCGCCATTGGACAGCCCACAGCCTGCAGAGCTGTAGCCAATGCCGTGGGACAGAACCCCTATTTGATCCTGCTCCCCTGTCACAGGGTAGTAGGTGCAGACGACATAGGAGGCTTTTCCCCAGGCTTGGAGGCAAAAAAGAAGCTTCTGACCCTTGAAGGCATAAATTTTTCCGATTTTGCAGGAATTTCCCAAAAATTTCTCTTTACTTTTGACTGAGAATATGATATTATGATACGGCTGGCAAATCGGTCAGCGTAACATTCCGCATACCCGGTCACGGGACAAGGCTGAATCACAGCACTCCATCTACCCATGACTGAGTTGACGGACAAATTTAAGAAAGGTGGAAACACACATGATCCTCAAGGACAAGAAGACTGCTATCATTGCTGAGTACGCAACCCACGAAGGCGACACCGGTTCCCCCGAGGTCCAGATCGCTATCCTCACCGCTCGCATCAACGAGCTCACCGAGCATCTCCGTGAGCACAAGCACGACAACCACTCCCGCCGTGGCCTGCTGATGATGGTTGGTAAGCGCCGTAGCCTCCTGGACTACCTGGCAAAGAAGGACATCAACCGCTATCGTTCCATCATTGCTCGTCTGGGCATCCGTAAGTAATAGGCAAAATCGGGCGGCCCTCGCGGTCGCCCTTTTTATTCAGCGGACCTCTAAAAACTCCTTTCGGCGGATGACGGATCTTTTGTCCCAACTTTTGCTTTTGAATCCCTTGAAATACACAAAGTATTCCTGCGGGCTTCAACGCAAGATTTGGGATAAAATCTCTCGCCATCCACTCGAAATATAGTTTTTAGAAATCCACTTTTGGATCTTCTTACCCAGCTTTATCAATCGCCTGTGGGAGTGCCGTTTAGCAGTTGAAGGTGCTCTCGGAGGAGTCCGAGGGCAGCTTCAAGTGCTAAACCTCCCACAGAACACTTTATTTATTTCTATAAGGAGGAAACATTATGGTTACCAGAAAGCAGTACCCCAATCATCACGTATTCGAGACCGTCATCGGCGGCCGTCCCTTCACCGTTGAGACCGGCAAGGTAGCAGAGCTGGCCAATGCCGAGTGCATCTGCCGCTACGGCGACACCACCGTTCTCACCACCGTTACCTGCTCCCCCGATCCCAAGGCCGGTATCGACTACTTCCCCCTGACCATCGAGTTCGAGGAGAGAATGTACTCCGTCGGCCGCATCCCCGGCTCCTTCAACCGCCGCGAGGGCAAGCCCTCCGAGCGCGGCATTCTCAACAGCCGTATCATCGACCGTCCCATGCGCCCCCTCTTCGACGAGGAGCTGCGCAACGACACCGTCGTCACCTGCACCGTGCTGGCTACCGATCACGACAACCCCGTTGAGATTGTCGCTTCCCTGGGTGCATCCATCGCCATCGCTTCTTCCGACGTTCCCTGGAACGGCCCCGTGGCTACCACCAACGTGGCTTACCTGAACGGCCAGTATATCATCAACCCCTCCGCCGAAGAGCGTGAGGCTTGCGAGTGCTTTGTCTGCATCAGCTCCACCTTCGAGAAGGTGGTCATGATCGAGACCGAAGCCAACGAAGCTCCCGAAGACATCGTCTACGAGTGCATCCGCGTGGCACACGAGACTAACATGGAGATCGTGAAGTTCATCAACTCCATCGTGGCAGAGATCGGCAAGCCCAAGTTCACCTTCGAAAAGGCCGCTGTCAACCACGAGCTGCTGGATGATCTGATCAACTACGGCCTGGGCCAGATCGAGTTCGCACTGGACACCGACGACAAGAATGTCCG
>JAZNYV010000055.1:0-63441 GCA_045594585.1 Faecousia sp.
AAAATCTACCACCTTGGTTTGGTGTGCCTTTTTTAGGGGAAATTTCAAATTTTATGCACAAAAATCTATAAATCTGTGCATAACTTGCTCGAAACTATTTGCCAGAGGTTACGCTGAGAATTTTAGTTTTGAGACAGCCCCATTGATATTATTCTCGATGCATAGCGTGGGCCTTCATGGCCTCGAAGCTCTCCTTGCTGATCACGTGCTCGATGCGGCAGGCATCGGCAACGGCGATCTCCTCCGGGACACCCAGGCGAATGAGCCACTGGCTGATCATCTCGTGACGCTCCAGCATTTGCTCTGCGATGAGCTGCCCCTTGGGCAGGAGGCTAATATACCCGCCTTGATCCACTGCGATGAGTTCCTCCTCACGGAGGTGCCGCATGGCAACGGAGACGCTTGCCTTGGAGTATGCCAGCTCGTTGGCAATATCCACAGAGCGGACCGCACCCTGCCGTCTTTGGAGGATCAGAATGGTTTCCAGATAGTTCTGTGCAGACTCCTGTACCTTCACCCTTTGTGCCTCCCCGTTCAGCGGATAAAATTGGTACGGACCTTAGGCTCCGTTGCAGGCTCAGCCACACCGGCAGCCCTGCCCGCTGCAATGCACTTAAGGAGCCATGCCATATTCTCAGCCAGGGTCCGCATGGTCTGCAAGCCCTCCTCGTCCTGCAGGACCTCCTCAGGGGTGTTGCCGTGGACCTGGTTCCAATACTGGGAGGTCACAATAGGCATGGAGTTAATGGAGAAATACTTATTCAGCCGATCAAAGCCTGCACTGGCACCACCCCGTCTGCAGGAGACAATGGCAGCACCGGGCTTTCCCTTCAGCTTGGAGGATGCGGAGTAGAACAGCCGATCCAGGAAGGCGGTACACTGACCGCTGGGCCCTGCATAGTAGATGGGAGAGCCCACGATCATGCCGTCGAACTCCTCTAACCTTGCAGCCAGGTCGTTGACCCCGTCCTCGATGATACAGGGAGAGCCTCCCTTGCACTTACCGCAGCCCAAGCAACCGGAAACCTGGGATCCGGTCTGTACCAGCTCCCATTGGATCCCGTGCTTATCTAAGGTCCCTGCGATCTCCATAAGGGCCGTATAAGTACAGCCCTTGGAATGGGGGCTGCCGTTCAAAAGTAATACCTTCATTGTTTTCCTCCTTTTTTCCTTCGGCGGATGTCCTCTCCCACGAACTTCAAATATCGATAGCCTCCGGTGATACGGGAGCCAATTTGAGGAGAATATCTCTCCCCAAGCACCTCGGGCTGTAAATTGGTTGAAATAATGGTTGCCTGGTTGTTCATCATGCGACCGTTCACGATCTGATAGAGTGCAGAGATCACAAATTGGGTAGTCATTTCCGTGCCCAGATCATCCACGATCAGCAGGTCGCAATCCATATATTTCCGTGTCAGGCCCTGGTTTTCTTCCTGCTGCTGACCGAACTTCTCTGTTTCAAAATCCTTAAAAACTTGAATAGCGGTCTCATATACCACACTGTAGCACCGATCCGCTACCTGTCTGGCAATACAGGCAGACAGAAAGGTTTTCCCCAAGCCTGTAGGTCCGGAAAGCAACAGATTGCCTACGCCGGGACCGAAGCTGTCTGCATACTTGCGGCAGATCCTCAGATTCTTCTCCATCAGGACTCTGGGGCTGACATTGAAGGTGGGATCATACTGATCAGAATAATACTCCAATCGGAAGGTATCAAAGGTCTCCCGACCGTTGCCCAGGAGGCTTGTCAGCTCCTTCTTCTGCTCCTGTCGGCACAGCTCCTTAAGACACTCACACATGGTAGAGCCGATATAGCCCGTTCCCTCACAGGTAGAGCAGATCGGGGTTTCGTAATCCAGGTCATCCTCAATCAGAATCCATTCCCGTTCTCTCTGGAGAGCCAAATTCTCCTCCCGAATGGCGGCTATAGCCTCCCTGGGATCCTCCCCCTTGCGGAGAGTTGCGGCCATCAGCTTGGTCATGGTAAGTCGGAGCCTCCGCTCGATCTCCGGCAGACGGGGATACTTCTCATAAGCCAGCTCCCGTCTGCGTTCATTCTCCCGTTCCCGCTCTCTGCGGTCCTCCTCCAGACGGGCTCTTGCCCGCATGATCACCTGTTCGCTGTAAGCCATAGCTTCAGTCCTCCTCTAATGCACTGGCAATAGCCTCCCGATCCAGCTCGGTCAATGTGGTCTGTTTGTGGGTCTGATACATTCCCGTATCCTTCTTCCGCTTAGGTGCGGAATCTCCCTGAGCTATATCCTGTACCGTATGTAAGTTCTTCTCCTGCCAGGAGTTCAGAATAGAATTCATATAGGCCCACTTAAGGCCTCCCGTATTCATACAGGTCTTCTCATAGGCCAGGCGGATCACATCATCGGGGAAGCCCCACTGGATCCACCGTGTAAGATACTGCTCCTCTCCGGAGGTAAGCTTCCGTCCGTCGATCTGCATCATGGTACGCAGACGGCTGATCCGGGAGCGGATCTGATTCTGTGTCTGAATATATTGGAGGGCAGATTCCATGCTGTCGATGTTCTCGTCTGCCCAACGGTAGGCCTCCTTCTCTATGGCTCGCATAGAGGGGGCACGCATCCCCTTCTGACGGTTCCGATCCACACAGTAGCACAGGAGGAGAGAGGCCACCTCCATAGGCATCCGCAGATAATCCAGGAAGCCTAACAGGACCTTCAGTTCCTCCGTAGACAGGGTCCGTCCCAGACGGCACTGGACGTCACCGATGAATTTGTTGAAGCTGCCGTCCTTGGCTCTCAAAGCCTCCTCCAGGTCTGCCTGGGTGTACTCCCGTTTGGGAGGGGAGCTGAGCTTAGGCTGTTCCTTGGTCTCCCCACAGCCCAGGAGCTTAAGCTGCTCCCATGCGGTACGCATCCGCTCTCCGTTAAAGTCCAGTGCCGCCATAGCCAGCTCCAGGGGCTCCCCTGCCCTGCGGTACAGATACAGCTGGACCGCATCGGGACAGCGGCAGCCTAAAAGTAAGGTCATTTCCTCTTTGGTTAATGTTACTGCTTCCATTTCTGTCTCCTACACTCTCATATCATATCGTAACCTTGAGTATATCACATTTCATCCACAGGAGCAAGGCGTAGGGCAGATAGAATAAAGTAGAATTTCGGCGAAGATTTTTGGCTCTCACCTATATCTTGTGTTATGGAAATTATGTCAGCACAAAGCCTCCGTTCACTCCCAAAACCTGTCCTGTTACAAACTCTGCTTCTGCCAAGTACAGGAGTCCTCCTGCCACATCCTCCGGCCTGCCGTTCCGCCCTAAGGGGCATTCCTCCGCCAGAGACTCCAGGGTCTCCGCAGAGAGATTCCCCACCATATCCGTAAGGATTACCCCGGGGGACAGGCAGTTGACCCGTATCCCGGAGGGCCCCAGCTCCTGTGCCAGAGCCTTGGTCAGTGCAATGACAGCACCCTTGGTAGCAGAATAGGCCGCCTCACAGGAAGCACCCACCTGCCCCCACATAGAGGCAACGTTAATAATGGCACCCTCCTGTCGGGCAAGCATATGAGGCAGTACCCCATTGACACAGTGATAGATCCCCTTGACATTCACCGCAAAGAGCCGGTCCCATTCCTCGGAGCTGATCTGAGAGATCAGACCGTAGTGGCTCACGCCGGCGTTGTTGATGAGCACATCAACGGGAGGCAGAGAGGCAATAGCCTGCCTCACCCCAGCCCCGTCTGCCACATCACAGCAGATCCCACGGACTCCGAGCCGCTGCACCAGCTCCTGTGCCTCCTCCTTGCGGCTGCGGTAGAAAAAGCTGACCTCACAGCCTCTGCGGCAGAACAGCTCCACCGCGGCTCTGCCGATGCCTCGGCTGCCCCCTGTGATCAATACGTGCTTCATAGGGTAAACTCCTCCATTCGTGTACAAAGCCCCAATCCGACTGTAGACGGAATGGGGTTTGGAAATATATTATCTCTTACGAGTCTTGCTACGCCGCTCATAGAGTCTGCAGCCGGAGATCCTGCTATCAGAGTCAGACATGAACTGCTTGAGCTTCTCATCAAAGGTCATAGGACCGACAGGGGCACTTTGGCAGACCCGAGGTGTCTCAGCCTTAAGGGGTCGTCGGGGAGCAGGCTCCTCCGCCTTCTTCACAGACAGGGCTACCTTGCCGCCCTCATCGATCTTCATGACCTTGACCTTGACGGTCTGGCCCTCTGTAAGGTGCCGGCGAATATCGCTGACATAACAATTGGCAACCTCGGAAATATGGACCATCCCTGTATGATTCTCCGGTAGGGTCACAAAGGCACCGAAATTGGTAATGGATTTCACCTTGCCTTCCAATACAGCTCCGACTTTTAATTCCATACGATCCTTCTGTTCCTCCAAACATTCTTCCGTTGCAGAGCCTTACTCCGCACCGGCGTCTATATACACGATCTCACGATCATATACCCAATGAAGCCGTTCCCTGGCAAGCTCCTCTGCAGAAGCGTCACTGCCCAGGTCCGCGATCCGATACTCCCATTGCAGATTCTCCTGCTCCAGTGCAGAGACCTGCTCCCGGAGCTGTCGGTTCTCCTCATGATCCTCTGCCAGACTCCGCTGCATGGCGGTGATCCCACACAGGGACAGCAGCAGGAAAGCCGCAATCAAATATAGGGTGATCCGTGAGGGCTTTAGCCTACCCACTGTCTTCGCCTCCGTTAACAGAATATTGTCCTTTTATTTTAACCGATTTTTTCCCATTTGAAAAGGGGTTTTTCAAAAATTTTTTCGTTTTTTGATAAATTTTTTCAAAAAACACCATATTTTACGGGGAATCCACAGCACGACCCTCCACAGAGCCCTGCTTCCCCCTCTTACAGCCCTCTTTACCGTCACTCTCCACAGACCATAGCCCGCTGCGATCCCAACAGGGAAGAAGATCCGATACTCCCCATCCCCTACGTATACCAGCAGGAGAAGATTCCCTAACAGGAGCCATAAGCCTATGAGGAGGTCAGCCAAAGCGGTGACCCACCCCAGCTCCTGCCGCAGTCCCCACAGGAGATCATAGACCAGGGCAAGACTCACGCCCAGCCCCCCAGCCATAAGGAACTGCCACCCTTGCTCCGCGATCCTCTGCTCCATTAGCGGAACAGCCGACGGAAGAAGCCGGCGGTCTTCTGCTCCTCCTCATAGGACAGGCTGTCAATAAGACCGTTTACAGAGATCTGTCCTCCGTCAATGGACAGGGCTTGCAGCTGCAGCTTATCTCCGCGGACCACAAGGAGGCCTCTTACAGTCCGCAGGACCACCACAGCCTCATCGAAGCTCTCCACATCCTTTACCCCGGAGACCGACAGCCTCCCCCGATTATCCAGCCGCAGCTCGTGAGGCTGCTGTACTTCCTTTTCCATAAATGATCCCCTCCCATTGATATATACGCAGGGAGGGGAAAAATATGAATAGAATCCAAAACTTATACTCTGTCGGGATGATACATCCAAGTATCCATGGCCTCGGAAAGCTCCACCAGTGCAGGGATAAAGCCGCAATAGGGATCCGGCCGCAGAGGCTTCTCCTGCATAGGGAAGGCAGGCAGCAGCTTCCGAATGCTCAGGACCATACGGCAGCCTTCCTCCCCCTCGTCAAAGAGGAAGAGGGCACCCTGATGGAGGGCCGCAATGGCTCTGATCAGCTCCGGCTCCGGCCGCTCCAGAGTCTCACTTCCCGGGCATCTGTCCTTGCCGTAGGCCAGGGAGAAGCGGATGCTGTTGCCCTGTTCCCATACTCTCAGGTGAAGAGTGCTGCCACGAGGACCGGCACAGACACCGTAGGAGACCATATAATGCAGAGCCTGCTTCATAAGGTCCCTGTCAATATTGCCGTAGAGAGGGGCGGTCATAGGAGCCAGAGTCAGCTTCCATCCCCCTTCCTCTATAACAGGTCCTACCTCCTGCATAAACTCCTGCAGGAAGGCGGGGAGATTGGTCCGCTCTGCATAGACGGTGGCCCCCCCACCCAGGAGCTGCTCCTCACGGCCCAGCTTGTTACTCAGACGGAGGAGACGGTACAGGGAGCGGTTGACCCTGGCAGCCTCTTGGAGAAGCTCCTCCCGAGGCTCCATATAATCCTGCAGTGTCATAGTGGCAGGGAACAGCTCCTGCAGGATCTGTCTCAGCTTACCGGAGGTATGGATACCGTCTGCAACGTATCTCCCTCCCGTCTTAGGACGGAGGACAAAAAGGTCCGCCCCTGCAAGATTGCGGATCTTGACTCCGTAGGAGCATCCCATAAGGGTCAGCTCCGTATCTATGATGCTGTTGCGATCCCATTGTTCATATAGCTCCATAGCCTCACCCAGGATCTCCTCCGGTTCCATGCCTATACTCACCAAGTAAGCCCCGGGGACATTAGCCCAGGAAACCAGGCCGTCACGCACCAGGAATACAGGCTGATCCATGAGCTCAAGGAGAGCCTTCATTTGGGGATCCATACAATCACCTCCCGAATAGTTTTACGAAAATAGCAGAAAATACTCCCTCTGCAAAAATTGTCACATACTATTATCCCGTTTATCTTACCCCATTTTGACAGAAAACGCAAGACCTCTTTCCTTATTCCCTTGATCTTTTGAAATTTTTTTACAGGAAAGACAAATTCTTCTTGTAAACCGAGAGAAAATAGAGTATAATACATTGAAATATCCATCAGTATGGAGGAGCATTTCCCCCACTGAATGGGAAAGGAGGAATTTTGGAATGGGTCACTGTATTATCCCACAGGGATATTGTAATCCTCTGACGGTCTATGAGACCCAATGTGCCATCGAGTACATCAAGCACACCTTCCAGAAAAGCCTCTGCCGCGCACTGAATCTTCTGCGTGTCTCGGCGCCCCTCTTTGTAGAGAACAGCTCCGGCCTCAACGACGACCTCAACGGATATGAGAGAGCCGTGTCCTTCGACATCCCCTCTGTAGGCGGCGAGGCGCAGGTAGTCCATTCTCTGGCTAAGTGGAAGCGGTTCGCCCTGGCACGCTACGGGTTTCCCGCAGGCAAGGGTCTTGTGACGGATATGAACGCCATCCGCAGAGACGAGGACGTGGACAATCTCCACTCTGTCTATGTGGACCAGTGGGACTGGGAGAAGGTCCTGACCCCTGCAGAACGGTGTGAGGCCACCCTGCAGGACGTAGTCCGCCGTATTGTCAATGCCATCTATGTTACAAGTGAGACCCTTAAGATCGAATATCCTCAGATCCGTGCCACTGTCCCCCGAGAGGTCATCTTCATCACCACTCAGGAGCTGGAGGATCTGTTCCCGGAGCTTACAGACTCCCATGATAAGGAGAATGCCTTCCACCGTATGCACAAGGATAAGGCTGTGTTCCTCATGGGCATCGGAGGCAAGCTCCGCTCCGGCCGTCCCCATGACGGCAGAGCCCCCGACTACGACGATTGGACTCTGAACGGTGATATCCTGTTCTGGAACGAGACCTTAGACCGTTCCTTCGAGATCTCCTCTATGGGCATCCGCGTAGATCCTGAGCGGCTGCAGCTCCAGCTTCGCCTGTCCGGCAAGGAGTCCCGCAGAGACCTCCCCTTCCACAGGGCTCTGCTCAATGGGGAGCTGCCCCTTACCATTGGCGGCGGCATCGGCCAGTCCCGACTGTGTATGCTCCTGATCGGCTGCTGCCATATCGGCGAGGTCCAGTCCGGCATTTGGGATCAAGAGACCATCGAGACCTGTCGCAAGGCAGGCGTAATGCTTTTGTAAACTTATAGAGAGGATATACTATTATGGAACTAATTACCATGCGCGAATTATTCAAGAACACCAAGGACTATGTAGGCAAGTCTATTGAGGTAGGCGGCTGGGTCCGTTCTATCCGTGCCTCCAAGACCTTTGGCTTTATCGTTCTGTCTGACGGCACCTTCTTCACCCCCCTGCAGGTGGTCTACAGCGATCAGCTTGCTAACTTTGCAGAGATCTCCAAGATCAACGTTGGTGCCGCCCTCATTGTTAAGGGTACTGTAGTAGAGACCCCCGAGGCCAAGCAGCCCTTTGAGCTCCAGGCAGAGTCCGTCACCGTGGAGGGTCCCTCCACCGGTGATTACCCTATGCAGAAGAAGCGTCATACCGTCGAATTTCTCCGTACTATGACCCACCTCCGTCCCCGTACCAACCTGTTCCAGGCGGTGTTCCGTGTCCGTAGCCTGGCAGCCTACGCCATCCATCAATTCTTCCAGGATCGTGGCTTCGTCTACGTCCACACCCCCCTGATCACCGGTGCTGACTGCGAGGGTGCAGGCGAGATGTTCCGTGTTACCACCCTGGATCTGGAGAATCCTCCCTGCACCGAGGACGGCAGGATCGATTTCAGCCAGGACTTCTTCGGCAAGTCCACCAACCTGACCGTCTCCGGCCAGCTTAACGGTGAGGCCTACGCTATGGCCTTCCGCAACATCTACACCTTCGGTCCCACATTCCGTGCAGAGAACTCCAACACCACCCGTCACGCCGCCGAATTCTGGATGATCGAGCCGGAGATCGCCTTTGCAGACCTCAGTGACGATATGCGTCTTGCCGAGGATATGATCAAGTATATCATTGCCTATGTCTTAGAGAACGCTCCCGAGGAGATGAACTTCTTCAACAGCTTCGTAGACAAGGGCCTCCTGGACCGTCTGAACCATGTTATGAACTCCGATTTCGGTCATGTGACCTATACCGAGGCCATTAAGCTCCTGGAGCCCCACAACGATCGCTTCGAGTATCCCGTCCACTGGGGCAGCGACCTGCAGACGGAGCACGAGCGTTACCTCACCGAGGAGCTGTTCAAGCGTCCCGTTTTCGTCACCGACTACCCCAAGGAGATCAAGGCCTTCTACATGAAGCTCAACGACGACGGCAAGACCGTCGCCGCTATGGACTGCCTGGTGCCCGGCATCGGTGAGATCATCGGCGGCAGCCAGCGTGAGGATAACTATGATACCCTCCTGGCCCGTATGAAGGAGCTTGGCCTCAAGGCTGAGGACTACGACTTCTACCTGGATCTGCGGAAGTACGGCTCTGCCCGTCACGCCGGCTTCGGCCCGGGCTTCGAGCGTTGCGTCATGTACCTCACCGGCGTAGCCAACATCCGCGACGTCCTCCCCTTCCCCCGCACAGTCAACAACTGCGAGCTGTAATATCTAATATAACTAACATTGCCGCAAAGGTTGGAAGCCCAACCTTTGCGGCAATCGTATTATTCGTTTACAAAGGTCACGGACTTGGCCCACTCCATGATTTGGTCACGGGCAGCCTCGGCCTTGTCCTTATAGGTGGCAAACTGAACGATCCAGAATGCATCCGGTCCCTTATAGAGGCAAACGGTGTAGTGGAACTCCACGTTCTTCTCTCCCCGGGCATCGTACTCATAGTAGATCATACCGTTTTCGGACTTCAGCTCCTCGTTCTGACCGTTAGCCTCCAGCACAAGGTCTGCATATTCCTCTAAGGTAATATCCTCTACACCGGGAGCGGAATCGAAGGACTCCTTCAGCACCAAGACCGCTTCACTCCTGGACTCGTAGGCTACGTCATATCCATCTGCCTCAAATTCCGAGAAATCATCTGTCAGAGTAAGGGACAGGCCTGCCTTGGTAAAGGTCTTGGGCTCCGGCTGGCCCTTTAAGATACCGGACCCATTCAAGAAGCCGATCACGCCGCCGATCAAGGCAGCAATTACCAGGATCCAGATTCCACGCTTGCGGCCACGCTTACGGTTGTCAATGGCTGCAGCATTGGTATTGTTGTCAAATTGGAAGGCATTGCCGGTGGCAGCGTTGAACTTAAAGCTGCCGGACAGGGTAACAGCCTCTGTGCCGGGCTCCAGCTGGTAGAATTCGTTGCAGAAGTTCTTGCTCATCTGGTCCACTATGACATAGACCTTGGCACTGTCCTCGGTGATCTGGAAGGTCTTTTCTTCCCCGTTCTTCAGCTCACCCAGCTTACGGCAACGGGTGTCGGCAATGGTAGTCTCCCCAAGAAGAAGGTCCTCCACATAGACCTTTGCCTTCATAAGACAGCCGACAAAGCTCTTGTTCCTCCGAATGGTAAGTTCTCTCATATGTCTCTCCTTTATCATGTATGTTGCTGTAGGATACACACATCCTACTTTCTTAATATTACCATGCACTTCCATCAATGTCAAGCTAAATTCCAATTTAAGGAGCAATTTCATACCTGAATTTGTATGGGAGAAATGCTCCTTATTTCCGGAAATCACAGACTCTGCCTACTCCATAATCCGACTGGGATAAACCTCAGTTTTACCTTTCCAAGAAATATTTATAGAACTAATTCCCGCAGTTCGGGATAGTCCTGTAAATGCGTTCTGACATAATACCGTGTAAAAGCGGCAAACTGATATTCCCGCTTCAGCATCCCTCGTAAAGCCCGGTAATACACACCTTTGTCGGAGTTTTCCTTATACTTATGCAATGTAGTATAGAGCTTATTCATGGTATCTGCCAATCTATTGAATCTTGCAGCACACTGAATATCACGGATCCCTGTATTTCGCTTCTCGAAACAATTCTCAATCAAATCTGCAGTCATAGAGACTTTCTCATCACTTATGCCCGCAGCCGGCTTCACAGAGACCTTCTTTTCCATATAAATATGATATAAATACTCCTCAGGATCCATGGCACAGCAGTCTAGGATCATATCGTCATATTTTCTGTGATTTTTTATACGATTACAGTGGGGACAGGCGTAGAATAGATTGTTCCAATCAAAGACGCGTTCTATGATTTGACGATTGTGGTGGGGATAAAGGTGCTCTACTTCAATGTCCGTTAAGTCTTTCAATTCGCAGATGTAGCACTTTCCATGGAAGTCTTTTTGAAGCTGTTCAACAACATCTCTTTCATTATAACTACCGTTTTTCCCTTTCTCAATCGCAAGGGAGGCAGGAGGGGTGGGGCTTCTTTCTATCTTAACCATACCTACTCACCCTCTGTTGGAAAACTCCAGCTTTAGACGGCTGTACTCTGATGCAATTTCAGGAGAAAGAAAATCAGGGATTTCGTCCAGATCACATTCCAGCGACGCAATTTCCGAACAGTCCTCATCTGTCAGATTCACTTTCCTAGTAAGGGCCTTGTATTTCTCAAGCTTGCCCCTCAAATCGGAAGATAGAGTATCTGTATCGAAAAAGCTTTCCACAATTCCGTCATAAGGATAGTTCGCCAAGCCATTCATTGCCAACTTTTCTGTTTCAAGATCGAAGATCACCGCATTATCAATAGAGTTCAAAATAAAAGGCGAATGGGTAGAAACTATAAATTGAATATTGGGAAATAATCCTGTTAAAATGGGTAGGATCGTTCGCTGCAGCTCAAGGTGAAGGTGGGTATCAATTTCATCGATCAAGACAATACCTTCTGTTGCCGTCGTATTCCCCTTTTCCATCCGCATAATCAAATCGTTGATAATATCAAATACAGCAGAATAGCCGCTGGACATAGTGTTAAAGTCAAAAGGCTCCCTGTTTGCTTGAATAATACGGAACTCAAAACTATCTATGTCGAACTCCAGTTTCAGAGACGGATCTCCGAAAATTTCTTTCATGATCCTCTCAAATCTTTCAAACCATTTCTCAATCTCTTCGGCACGAACAGTATCTTTTTTCTGTTGAGCAAATGCCTGTGTTGCCTTCAAGCCAACCATATACTTTACCAGCTTGGTTCCCGGAGAATCGTATAACCCATACTGATCCTTAAGTTGAATGCTTTCAATTGTATGAGATGTCTCCACTTCAGACAACCGGTTAGCCTTATAATATGCAAGAACAAACTTTCCATTAGAATACTTGTCACGAAGGGTCGAAAATGAAGTACAGGTAGTCGTTGCACCATTGTCCCAGTGTTGCAGCTTAATTTTCCACCTATTAATACTTTTTTGGATACTTAGGTTATTCTGTTTATCTGATTCCGTATCCCCTGCCGTAAGTTGCTTCTCGAAATGGTCAATGAATTCCTCAATACGCTCCTTCGTGTAGAAATCACCCAAAACAAAATCAAAATGCTTTAATAATGCTTCAAGCACACTGGTTTTGCCACTTCCGTTTTTCCCGGTCAGGATCAGATGTTTTCTTTCTTTCGTACTAAGGGGTATCGTTATGTTTTTTAAGTGACGAACATTTACAAGATTGATCTCTGTCAAAAAGGTTTGTTCCATATTCAGTCTCCTACCTTATACTTAATTTCTAACAAAACGGTTTGACCGTTTTATTATGCCGCTCATAAGCAGCATGGCGGCAAAGCCGCCAAGAAACGTCGTGTAATACTGTTCTATCCGCCAAAGGCGGTGCAGGATATTCCTCCTGCAATAAAATGGTTTTCAACCCATTTTATCAGGAAACAGTATTATCGCCGAAAAAAATAGTACCATTAGAATTATAGTTATCTTATCACAGCACAGAAACGGTGTCAACCCCACAATTTCGGCACTGCCGAAATTGTGGGGTTGAGATGATAGAGTGATATTACATATGGACCTTGGTGCCGGATTCGCCGCGGAGAGCTGCTGCGGCATTCTCCAGGGAGGCGATAATGGCCTCGCCGCCGGTCTGAGCGAAGGAAATGGCGGCCTTGACCTTGGGCAGCATGGAGCCGGGAGCGAAGTGACCCTCGGTGCAGTACTGCTCAGCCTGTGCAACAGTCATTTCGTTGAGGCTCTCCTGGTTGGGCTTGCCCCAGTTGATGGCCACACGGTCAACAGCAGTGAGGATGACCAGTGCATCGGCCTTGACCAGCTCTGCCAGCTTGGCGGAAGCGAAGTCCTTGTCAATAACTGCGGGAGTGCCGTAAAGCTTGCCCTCTCTGCGGACAACGGGAATACCGCCGCCGCCAACGGTAATGACCACACATCCGCTGTTGATCAGAGCATTAACGGTGTTCTTCTCGATAACGTCAATGGGCTTGGGGGAAGGAACCACCTGACGATAGCCGCGGCCTGCGTCCTCGACCATAGTATAGCCCTTCTCGGCGGCAATGCGGTCAGCAGTCTCTTTGTCATAGAAGGAGCCGATGGGCTTAGTGGGATTTTTGAAGGCAGGGTCATTCTCGTCAACCAGGACCTGGGTCACAACAGTGGCAACGTCCTTCTCAAGGCCACGGGCGGCAAGCTCGTTGCCGATGGCGTTCTGCAGGTGATAGCCGATGTATCCCTGGCTCATAGCACCGCACTCGGGGAAGGGCATATCGGATTTAATAGCCCTGGCTTCAGCGGCAGTGCCCATACCTAAATTGATCATGCCGACCTGAGGGCCGTTGCCGTGGGCGATGACCACCTCGTTGCCCTCTGCGATCAGGTCAACAATGGGCTTTGCGGTCTCGGTAACCAGCTGAAGCTGTTCATAGGGAGTACTGCCCAGGGCATTGCCGCCCAGAGCGATAACGATTCTCTTAGACATAATATTTACCTCTTATCGTTTAATAATGGGTGGGAGCCGAAGCCCCCACCCTATATGATTCTACTGCTCCTTAAAACATCTTGCGAGCGTTGTCGGCTGCATCCAGGGTCATAAGAGCCTTAACAGGATCCTTGACCTGAGCCATGAAGATCATTGCAGCGATAACATAGGGCTTGTAGGAAGCCTGCTTGTACAGGGGGACCAGGTAGCGGTCGAATACGGAGTTGTCAACCTCGCCCTCTTCGCAGCTCAGACCGGTGATATCAGCGGGGAGGCAGTGGAGGTAGAGAGCTTCGCCGTTCTTGGTCAGCTTCATCATTTCCTCGGTGCAGGCCCAATCCTTGTGCTCTGCGTTCTGTGCCAGGAGTCTCTTCTCCAGCTCGTCGATACCCTTCTGATCACCCTTGGTGTACAGAGCGGTACGCTCCTCCATAGCCTTAAAGGGAGCCCAGGACTTGGGATAAACGATGTCGGCATCCTTGAAGGCTTCCTTCATGTCGTTGGTCTTGGTGAACTTGGAGCCGTACTTCTCGCAGTTCTTACGGGCGATCTCCTCGACCTCGGGCATGACCTCGTAGCCCTCGGGGTGAGCCAGGCAGACGTCCATGCCGAAACGTGTGAACAGGCCGATCACGCCCTGGGGAACGGACAGGGGCTTGCCGTAGGAGGGAGAGTATGCCCAGGTCATAGCGACCTTCTTGCCCTTGAGGTTCTCAACACCGCCGAAGTAGTGGATAACATGGAGCATATCGGACATACACTGGGTGGGATGGTCTACGTCGCACTGGAGGTTGACCAGGGTGGGTCTCTGCTCCAGGATGCCGTCACGGTAGCCGTCTTCCAGAGCGTCCATGAAGGTCTTCATGTACTCGTGGCCCTGACGGATGTACATATCGTCACGGATGCCGATGACATCCGCCATGAAGGAGACCATGTTAGCGGTCTCACGGACGGTCTCGCCATGGGCGATCTGAGACTTCTTCTCATCTAGGACCTGCTCCTCCAGACCCAGCAGGTTGCAGGCGGAAGCGAAGGAGAAACGGGTACGGGTGGAGTTGTCACGGAACAGGGAGATGCCAAGACCGGAGTTAAAGATCTTGGTGGACTTGTTACGCTCACGGAGATCACGGAGTGCATCGGCTACGGTGAAGATAGCGTCGATCTCGTCGTCGGTCTTGTCCCAAGTCCAGTAGAAGTCGGTCTTGTACATATTATTGATGCGCAGGGTCTCAAGATGTCTTGCAAGCTCTACGGTTTTGCTCATAATTCAAGTCTCCTTTTATGTAATTACTTAATGTCATTGCCGGTGAGCTCCTGACGGAACTCTGCCTCGGTGATCTTGTTCTCGGGCTTGTAGAGGCCGGGAACTGCTGCGTACAGAGCGGCGCAAACGACCAGATCCTGCTTCCAGGTGATCTCGTTGGGAGCATGAGCCTGAGACTCGGCACCGGGGCCGAACCCGACACAGGGGATGCCGTAGCGGCCCTGGATGGAAACGCCGTTGGTAGAGAAGGTCCACTTGTCGGTGAGGGGACGGCCCACACGCTTCTCCTTAGCCTGCTCGTCGGCCCACAGACGCTCGGTGCCCCACAGACCGTGGTGAGCATCTACCAGAGCCTGAACGTGAGCGGCATTCTCCTTGTTGATCCAGGTGGGGAAGAAGCACTCAGTCTCGTATACATGGCCGTTCCATGCGGGACGGTCATACATGTACATGGAGACCTTAACGTCCTCAGCATACTTCTTGCAAGCGGGCAGATCCTCGATCTCCTTGAGGCAGGACTTGTAGGTCTCGCCTGCGGTCATGCGGCGGTCGATGGAGATAGCACAGCTATCTGCAACAGCACAGCGGGAGGGAGAGGTGTAGAAGATCTGAGAGGTGGTGCAGGTGCCGCGGCCCAGGAACCGTGCGTCCTCGTAATGGTCGGGGTTATACTTGGGATCCAGCATCTTAACAAGGCCCTTAATCTCCTTGTCATCGGCGGCGTCGTTTTCGTTAAGGTCACGGACGTTGAGGAGGATCTCAGCCATCTTGTGGATAGCGTTGTCGCCACGCTCGGGAGCGGAGCCATGGCAGGAAACACCACGGACGTCCACACGAATCTCCATTCTGCCGCGGTGGCCACGGTAGATGCCGCCGTCGGTAGGCTCGGTAGAAATGACGAACTCGATCTTCTCTCTTGCGTCCTCGGGGCCGTTGAAGTACTCGTTGACGATGGACTGCCAGCACATACCGTCGCAATCCTCTTCCTGTACGGAGCCCACGATCATGATCTTATAGCCCTCGGGAATGAGGCCCAGATCCTTCATGATCTTGCCGCCGTACACTGCGGAAGCCATGCCGCCCTCCTGGTCGGAGCCGCCGCGGCCGTAGATGATCTCGTCGGTCTCGTAGCCCTCGTAGGGGTCATGCTCCCAGTTGGCAATGTTGCCGATGCCAACGGTATCAATATGGGAGTCGATAGCGATGATCTTGTCGCCCTCGCCCATCCAGCCGATGATGTTACCCAGAGCGTCGATCTCAACCTTGTCGTAGCCCAGCTTTTCCATCTCGGCCTTGATGCACATGACAACGCCCTCTTCCTCACAGCTCTCGCTGGGGATGCGGATCATGTCACGGAGGAAGCGGCTCATGTCGGCACGGTAGCCCTCGGCAGCCTTCTTGATCAGTTCAAAATTCATGTATATTCCCTCCAAAGAAATATAGTATCTGTTTTATGACGTGAAATCATGTTTCATGCCATCAATACTATCTTATCATAGTTTTTCCATATGTCAAACTATTTTTTGGATTTTTTGAGAAAAATCTAATAAAAAAAGATTGATTTATTTCAAATATATGATATGATAACTGTGATCTGCGTAAAACAGCAGCTGAGATCCAATATCATTATCAAAACAGGAGGTTTCACCTATCATGATTGATCTTCGTATCAACAAAGAAGGTCTTGCCAAGAATATTGCCAAGGCCAAGGAGAACAACATCATCATCCCCACCTTCGCCCAGATGCAGAACCCCAAGCTGATCCCCGAGGCTATTAAGGCCAAGTTAGCTAACACCGGTCTGTGGGACGTTAACCCCGTCAACCTGTTCCGTATCACCTGGAAGAACGAGGCCAAGGATTTCGGCGGTCTGTACCAGGACTGCCCCAACTATGTAGAGTTCCCCTCCGAGCTCACCGGCGTTAAGGCCCGTATCATTGCCATGGCAGGCAAGTGGTTCCCCACCGGCTGTCACAAGGTAGGCGCTTCCTTCGGCTGCCTGGTCCCCCGTCTGGTCACCGGTCAGTTCGACGCTACTTACCACAAGGCAGTATGGCCCTCCACCGGCAACTACTGCCGCGGCGGTGCTTTCAACTCCAAGCTCTTAGCTTGTGAGTCCATCGCCATCCTCCCTGCCGAGATGTCCCGTGAGCGTTTCGACTGGCTCAAGAGCATTGCCGGCGAGATCATCGCCACCCCCGGCTGCGAGTCCAACGTCAAGGAGATCTTCGACAAGACCTGGGAGCTCAAGCAGCGTGAGGACGTTATGGTCTTCAATCAGTTCGAGGAAATGGGCAACCCCGCATGGCACTACAACGTCACCGGCGAGGCTCTGGCAACCGTATTCGAGACCGTCAAGCGTGAGGGCGACCGTCTGGCAGGCTGTGCATTCACCTCCGGCTCCGCAGGCACCATGTCCGCAGGCGACTACCTCAAGGACCACTACCCCACCGCCAAGGTCGGCGTAGGCGAGGCTCTCCAGTGCCCCACCATCCTGGACAACGGCTTCGGCGGCCACCGTATCGAGGGTATCGGCGACAAGCACATTCCCTGGATCCACAACGTTAAGAACACCGACGTAGCCATCGCGATCGACGACGAGGATTCCCAGCGCCTGCTCCGCCTCTTCAACAAGCCCGAGGGCAAGAAGTACCTCAAGGAGACCCTGGACCTGTCCGACGAGCTTATCGAGAAGCTGACCTGGCTGGGCATTTCCGGCATTGCCAACGTCCTGTGCTGCATCAAGATGGCCAAGTACTACGAGCTCACCGAGAACGATGTCCTCCTCACCGTCCTTACCGACTCCGCTTCTATGTACGGCTCCCGTATCGAGGAGCTGGACGAGAACCACGGTGCATACAACGACTTCGAGGCTGCTCTGGATCACAACCTCCATATGCTGGGCATCAAGACCGACTCCATGATGGAGCTGACCTATGCAGAGCGCAAGCGTGTCCACAACCTCAAGTACTACACTTGGGTGGAGCAGCAGCAGCGTGACGTGGCTGACCTCAACGCTCTGTGGTACGACACCAAGGGCACCTGGGATGCCGTCCATGCACAGTACAAGGAGATGGATGAGCTCATCAACGAGTTCAACGAGGCAACCGGCCTGCTGAAGAACCTGTAATATCACGACCTTTCGGGGAGGGGAATATTCCCCTCCCTATTTTTAGCGAATAGTGAAGAGTAAATGTATCGACTTCGTCAATGGAATTTAAATATTATTGACGGAGTCGGGTACCGAAATTATTCAATATTCATTACAGAAAACTCTATATTAAGGAGAAATCAACCATGAAAAATGTACTTTGCGGCCGCTGTGTGAAGTGCGGCAAGGAATACGAGGCTACTGCCAACCTGACCAACTGCGAATGTGGCGGTATCCTGGATATTATTTATGATTACGATTACATCAAGACCGTCCTGACTAAGGAAAAGCTGGCTGCCCGTGATGATCGCTCCATGTGGCGGTACCGTGAGCTTCTCCCCATTGAGGACACCACTGCCAACACCCCCCTGCGTGTAGGCTGGTCCCCCCTGTACGAGGCTGACCGTCTGGCCGAGGAGCTGGGTATCGGCAAGCTGTGGGTCAAGGATGACGGTCAGAACCCCACCGCCTCCCTCAAGGACCGTGCCTCCGCCATGGCAGTTGCCAAAGCACAGGAGGCAGGTGCCAAGGTCATTGCCTGCTCCTCCACAGGCAACGCCGCCTCCTCCCTGGCAGGCAATGCTGCCGCAGCGGGCCTCAAGACCTACATTTTCGTCCCCTCCCGTGCTCCCAAGGGCAAGGTAGCCCAGCTCATGACCTTCGGTGCTACGGTGGTCTCCGTACAGGGCAGCTACGAGGATACCTTTGAGCTGTCCAAGGCCGCCATTGACAAGTGGGGCTGGTACAACCGTAACGCTGCCATTAACCCCTACCTGTCCGAGGGTAAGAAGACCGTAGGTCTGGAGATCGCAGAGCAGTTAGGCTGGAAGATGCCTGACTACATCGCCATCTCCGTAGGCGACGGCTGCACCATCGCAGGCCTGTGGAAGGGCCTCAAGGATCTGTACGCTATCGGCTTCATCGACAAGCTGCCCCGTCTCATTTCCGCCCAGGCTGAGGGCTGCTGCCCCCTGAACCGTGCCATTGCCAATAACGAGGAATGGTACCCCATGGAGGAGAATACCCTGGCAGATTCTATTGCCGTAGGTGTTCCCCGTAACGCAACCAAGGCCCTTAACGCCATCCGCGAGTCCAACGGCATCGTAGTCAACGTCTCCGATGCTGAGATCATGGCCGCACAGAAGCTCCTGGGCCGCACCTGCGGTGTCTTCGGTGAGCCTGCCGGTGTTACCGGTGCCGCCGGTGTCAAGAAGCTCTGCGAAATGGGCATCCTGGGCAAGAACGATACCGTCGTCTCCGTAGTCACCGGCAACGGCCTCAAGGACGTAGCCAACGCCATCGCCGCCTGCGGCGAGCCCATCTCTATCCCCTCCGATATGGACCTGCTCCTCAAGGCCTTCGCCGAAAAGGGCATCCAAGTAGAGGACTAATCACCATACGCCCCTTTCATTATTCCGATTTATTGCGACCGAAGGGAGAGATAAATCGGAATTTAATCTACTGTATATAATGTGTACTGAACAACGCAATCGTCCTTGCAAGCCAAGGCTTTCAGGACTGTTTTGCGTTGTTCAACACAGTGTATAATACCTGCATTCTGCAAATAACGGCTCAGAAAAGCCGTTTTTTGCAGATCCCCACAGTAACTTGTTCAGCAGACATTGCATAAGTCAAAGGGCAGACGTTACAATCCTGTAACGTCTGCCCTTTGACTTATTCCTCTGTATATGATGTTACGAAGGCGTCTGCGTTATCAAAGCGATCTGCCAATTGGCGAAGACGCTCTTTCGGCAGATCCCACCAACGGATCTCCAGTAGCTTATCTATGACTTCTTGCGAAAACCGCTTGCGGATCTCCTTGGCAGGAACGCCGCCAACAATGGTGTACGGCGGTACATCCTTGGTAACCACCGCACCGGCTGCGATCACTGCTCCGTCCCCTACGGTAACCCCCTCCATAAGGGTCACACCGTAGCCGATCCACACATCGTTGCCAATGACCACAGGGGCCTTGGAATGGACATCCGCATAGGAGAACTCCCGGAATTTCTGTTCCTTGCAATAAGTCAAAGCAACAGTGTTCCGTGTGCTGTAGAAGGCGGAATGGGTAGATACAAAGTCCCGTGTAGGATGGCTACCCTTTACCACTGCAACCTTAGGACCTACGGAAACGAACTTGCCTATCCGTCCCTCAAAGGAGCAATCGTTGGAAAGGTAAGACCCATATCCCATGGATCCCGTAAAGACCGTTCCCTGCCCCACGTAATTATGCCCCTCAAAACGGGAGGACAAAGACAGGTTACACCCCCGACACAGCTTTACGAAGCGGCCTCTGTTTCTTAGCTGCAGGATCCACCGTTTTACTTGTTTCTTCATAAAGCCTCCATCAGTCTATATCCCGTACGACTTCCTCGGGAGGGTAGTCCAGCTGGGAGGGGTTGCGGCAGATCTTATGGAAATGCTTTAATACTGTAGCATAATAGAAGCCGTCTACGGTACGCTCGTCCGTATTCATGGAAATATCCACGTAACGGCGAGTCACAGGCTCCCCCTCGGAGTTCAGCTCTGTCTTTCGATACTTGCGGCCGAAGGCTAAGAACACAGGCAGATTGCCGAAATTATACAGGTGATGAGTCACAGGAGGGATCCCCAAAGACCCCATGGAGGTAAAGATCACACTGCCGTGGAAGGGACTGAGCTCTAAGAGGAACTTAGGCAGCTTGCCGAAGTAGTCCATGACCTTTAGGACCCACACAGTGAACTTAAGGAGCAGACCGGGAATGCAGGAGAGGATGCCGATGAGGCTGTCTAAGCCGCTTTCCTCCTCCCCCTTCTTGACCTCCTCAATGGCGGCATTGAGCTTGCGATACACGTCATCTGCAGTGTCCCGTACATTTAGATGGAGCTTAATGGAGGTATCGGGAGCCTCGGTGGTCATATCCTTCTTGACCACCATAATAAAGGAAATATCCTCGCCACGCTGATGGACTCTCTGCCCGGAGAAGAACCGATTGAGCCCGGGATACTTGGCAACACATCGGACGTAGCCGGTCAGGAACACGTGCATGATACCGAAGCCCTTGAGCCCTTCCTCCCTTTTCCTGTGGATATATCGCTCAACAGAGGAGATCTCAATGGTATCCCGAATACTGTTGTTGGCGTCGTTCCGATCGGGCATAAAGTAGCCTGCCAGGAGAGACATTCCCTCTACCCCACGGACAAGGCGGCCGTCGGACCGATCCCCCCAGGTATTGTGATACTTGCCGTCAGCAAAGACACGCATTGCCATGGTAACAACAAACATAGCCCCTACCATAAGGACGTTAGCCAGCTTGTCCAAGTATCCCACCTGAGACAGGGGGAACATATCGTAGATCAGGATCACCATAGGAATAAGTGCAAACACAGGGAAGAAGATACTCCTCTTAAGCTTGCCGGTGAGGATCATGCGGATCACAATATACAGGACCAAGTACAGGAACCAGCACAGGGCAACGTAACGCTTGTAGGCAAAGAGGAAGTACCCGGGAGCCAGACTCTTAATCAGCTCCGGCTGCCCCTGCAGGCGGAAATACCAATCCAGGGCAACAGCACCGAAGTATACGCAGCCCCAGAAAATAGGCTTGGTCACACGGTAGAACTCCTTCTCCCCACGGACCAGCAGGATAAAGGCAAAGCCCAGAACGGACCATGCAGGCAGGATCCGCTGGAAGAACACGTCTACCTCATTCAGATCTCCCTGCCCCAGACACAGGCCGTAGATCTGCAGAACAGCAGACGCCACTGCCATTAGGGCTGCCAGCCAGGTCAGCGGGTTCTTCCTGCTGACGTAATACCTAGTTGCATTCATTGCTCATTCCTCCCTTATTCCGAAAGATGCAGCTCGGAGATCATCTCACTGACGTGAGAAACGAAGGCATCGTCCACGTCACCATGGCGTTTCAGATTCCCCAGAGCCTTGTTACGACTGTTTGTAAAGGCACCCTTGCACCAGCGGCGGACCCATGCCACAGGCAGGAGCACAGGGTATTTCAGCATATCCGGATACAGACGGGTCATGACCTCCTTAGAGGGGAAGAGATAGAACAAGATCTTCTCCCGTCTGACTCGGTTGGCCTTTCCCGGATCCTTGGTGGTATTGGCGCTCATTATGCGACTGTCTCCGTAGATCCCGGCCTCCATAATATAGTCCGTCAGCTTTTGATCCATCTCAGACAGCTCCCCTGTCTCGAACCATGAACGGGTCAGTGCCAGGAGTCGCTGTTGGAAGCCGTAGAGTCCAATATCCTTCAGGAGGGACTCCGCCTTCTGCAGATCAAAGCTCTCAGGAGGATCCTTGTGATACAGATACAGGTCGATCACCGGGCGGACACCGCTGCCATAGCGGCTAAAGTGCTTTGCCATATGGGCGATCATGTACACATAGAAGAACTCCTCCGTCAGATGCCGTTCACAGCTCCCCTCCTTAACTGCCGTGGAATAGTCCCACACCCTGTCAAAGAAGCCCTTGAACTCCAGCCTATCATCGAAGAGATAGCGGTGCATCTCGAACTCCACAGGCTTGCACAGATAATTGACGGTGGTTCCGCAATCCACTACGAACTCGTAGCCGAAGTCCAGCATCCGTTCATGGATCACCTTCTCTACAGCCTCGTCTCCCTTAAACAGGATGTCAATATCACAACTTGTACGAGTCATGGGATCGGGGTAGAAGTCACGCATACGGGAGCCCTTTAGGAGAATATAGGGGATCTTCTCCTCCTCCAGCATTTGGATCACCCGATTACGCTCACGCTGCTGATGGCTGAACTGGAACCGTTCTTGGGTGTCCTTCTTGTGGAAATGCTCAATAAACCGAGGCTCAGGCAGCTTTTCGCACTTCTGCAGCCCTGCCCAGAAGAGCCCGGACACAGATTGGAATTTGCACATTCTGCATACGAATACCCAATCTACCTCCTTCTCCGGTAGGACGGCACGGTCAAAGAGAGCACGGTTAATATTATTCAGGATCAGATACGGAATGCTTAGATCCATAGGATCCCTCCTTAGGTTTTTCTCCATACCATACGGTTGACGATGCCGGTATAGGACTGGATAAACTTGACGACCTTGTTAGAGACGTTGAGATCCACATAATCCGGGGTAGGAATACCGTAATCCCCGGCCTCATTCATGGCAACAGCAGTCTCTACAGCCTGTAGGACCTGCTCTGTGGTAATGCCTGCAATGATGAAGTTCCCCTTGTCCATGGCCTCGGGCCGCTCCGTGCTGGTGCGGACGCAGACTGCAGGAAAGGGCTTGCCGATACTGAGGAAGAAGCTGGACTCCTCGGGAAGGGTACCGCTGTCAGATACCACTGCAAAGGCATTCATCTGCAGATGGTTGTAATCGTGGAAGCCCAGGGGCTTGTTCTGCCGTACACGGGGATCAAAGACGAAGCCACGCTTCTCAATGTATTTGGCACTACGGGGATGGCAGGAGTAGAGAATGGGCATATCGTACCTCTCTGCCAGTGCGTTGACCGCATTCATCAGAGAGAAGAAGTTGGCCTCCGTATCAATATTCTCCTCTCGATGGGCAGACAGGAGGATATACCTCCCTGCCTCCAGGCCCAAACGCTCCAGGACATCGGAGCCTTCGATCTGAGGCAGATTGTCTGTCAGCACCTCTGCCATAGGGGAGCCGGTAACATAGGTCCGCTCCTTGGCAGTGCCCTCCCAGTTGAGATAGCGGCGTGCGTGCTCGGAATAGCACAGATTCATATCGGAGATATGATCCACGATCCGACGGTTGGTCTCCTCCGGGAGGCACTCGTCAAAGCAGCGATTCCCTGCCTCCATGTGGAAAATAGGAATATGCAGCCGCTTGGCGGAAATGGCAGACAGGCAGGAATTGGTGTCTCCCAGGATCAGCAGGGCATCGGGCTGCTCCCGGACCATGAGGGCATAGGATCTGGCAATGATATTGCCGATGGTCTCACCCAGGTCCTTGCCTACAGCGTTCAGATATGCGTCGGGAGCACGGAGTCCCAGATCCTCGAAGAATACCTGGTTCAGCTCATAGTCATAGTTCTGCCCCGTATGGACCAGGATCTGATCAAAATACTTGTCGCACTTCTTGATCACCGCAGACAGACGGATGATCTCCGGTCGGGTGCCTACGATGGTCATCAGCTTCAGCTTACTCATATTATACCTCCAGGAAGTAAGTATCGGGCCTATCGGGATCGAAGCACTCGCTGGCCCACATAAAGGTCACCATATCCGTTTCTCCCAGGTTCTCGATATTATGGGTATAGCCTGTGGGAATATCCACGACCTCCAGCTTCTCACCGCTGACGAAGTACTCCAGGACCTCTCCACCCAGCACATGGCGGAAGCGGATAACACCCTTGCCGCTGACTACCAAGAACTTCTCATTCTTGCTGTGGTGCCAGTGGTTGCCCTTGGTAATACCGGGTTTAGAAATATTCACGCTGAACTGTCCCCGTTCTGCTGTACGGATGATCTCTGTAAAGCTGCCACGGGCATCTACATTCATCTTCAGAGGATAGGAGAAGGCCTCCTTGGGCAGGTAGGACAGGTAGGTGGCATAGAGCTTGGACTCTAAGGGATCCCCTACCTTGGGGACCGTCCGCTCCTCACGGGAGCGGTGGAAGGAGGCAATGGTCTCAGCCAGGGCCCCCAGGGTGATCCTGTGGACCACGGGTACGGTACAGAAGTCTCCCTCTCTGTGCTCCTTGCCCTTGAGAGCCTCTAACAGCTCCCCTACCAAATCATCCACGTAGACCAGGGGTAGCTCCACAGAGGGATCATTGATCTGAATGGGCAGACCGTTGGCAATATTATGACAGAAGGTAGCGGTAACGGAATTATAATTGGGTCTGCACCACTTGCCGAAGAGATTGGGCAAACGGTAGATCAGGATCTTGGCCCCGGTACGTTCCCCATAGCTCCGCAGGAGCTCCTCCCCAGCCAGCTTGCTCTTGCCGTAGGGGTTGTCCCGTTCCGCCTGAATGGAGGAGCTGATCATCACGGAACAGGTATTCCCCGCCTCCTCCAATGCCCTTAACAGGGTGTCCGTAAAGCCGAAGTTCCCCTCCATAAACTCGGAGGTATCCTTGGGACGGTTGATCCCTGCCAGGTGGAAGACGAAATCGCAGTCCTTGGTCCATTCCTGCAAGGCGGAGGGCTCTGTGTCCAGATCATACTCATATACCGTAATATCCGGGTCAATGCCACGGCTCCTGTCACAGCCGTTAGCAATATTCTTTAAGGTGAGGCACAGGTTCTTCCCTACGAAGCCCTTTGCCCCGGTGACTAAGATCTTCATGCTTTTTTCTCCCATGCTGCCAGCTCGTCCCGAATATACTGCAGGGTCAGGAGCTTGTCCTTTACCTGCTCCACAGTTAAGAGCTCCGTATTGTCGGAATTAAACTCCGTTAAGGGATTCCGATTCACGTCCCCTACACGGAAATACTTATCGTAATTCAGTCCACGGTTATCACAGGGAACCCGATAGAAGTCCCCCAGGTCCAGGGCATTGGCACATTCCTCGTTGGTCAGCAGGGTCTCGTACATCTTCTCTCCGTGGCGGATGCCGATGACACGGGTCTCCTGCTCCACACCAAAGAGCTCCTTCACTGCCTGTGCAAGGACGCCAATGGTACAGGCAGGAGCCTTCTGCACCAGAATATCCCCGGAAACTCCGTTCTCAAAGGCGAAGAGGACCAGATCCACAGCCTCGTCCAGGCTCATAATGAAACGGGTCATCTTAGGCTCCGTAACGGTAATGGGCTTACCCTCCTTGATCTGCTCGATCCACAGGGGGATGACGGACCCACGGGAGCACATAACATTGCCGTAACGGGTACAGCAGATCCGGGTCTTCTCCGGAGAGACCGTACGGGACTTGGCTACCACTACCTTCTCCATCATAGCCTTGCTGGTGCCCATGGCATTGACGGGATAGGCTGCCTTGTCTGTAGACAGGCAGATCACGCACTTGACCCCTGCTTCGATAGCGGCAGACAGCACATTGTCTGTACCGAAGACGTTGGTCTTTACCGCCTCTAAGGGGAAGAACTCGCAGGAGGGCACCTGCTTCAGTGCGGCGGCGTGGAAAATATAGTCTACACCATACATGGCGTTGCGAACAGAGGCCGGATCTCTTACGTCACCGATGAAGAACTTGATCTTCTCGCTGACCTCCGGCATCTTAGCCTGGAACTCATGACGCATATCGTCCTGCTTCTTCTCATCTCTGGACAGGATGCGGATCTCCCCGATATCTGTCTGCAGGAAGCGATTCAATACCGCATTGCCGAAGGAGCCGGTACCGCCGGTAATCAATAAGGTCTTACCTTCAAATAGGGACATATATGTATCCTCCTTACAGCTTATAGGTCTTAAGGTCCTTGAGGACATTTCTCGTATCAAAGATACACTTTCCCATCAAGGTCTGTTGGTTTTCCCGAATGTGGCTGTGACCCACCATAATGACTACCAGCTCCACCTTCTCCAGGAAGGCATGGTAATCCTTACACTGTCCCTTAACTCGTTCACCCTTTACCATAGGATCGTAGACCGCAAAGGGCACGTCATGGCGGTGCAGTAACTGGAGGGTGGGAGATTCCCGTACGTCGTCCACGTCCTCCTTATAGGTCAAGCCGTAGAGACCCACACGGGAGAAGTCGGTGATGCCACAGGACTCCATAATGGTACAGATCCGCTTAAAAATATGATCCGGCATCTCCTCGTTGATCTCCATAGCCTTGGTGATCAGGGGGGTATGCTCCGGGTAATCCCCCACCAGGAACCAGGGATCCACAGGGATGCAGTGTCCTCCTACTCCCGGACCGGGAGCCAGGATATTGACACGGGGATGCATATTGCAGATGCGGCGGATCTCCTCCACATCCATATTCTCATAATAGCACAGCTTTGCCAGCTCGTTGGCAAAGGCGATATTGACCGCACGGTAGGTGTTCTCAATGACCTTGGTCATTTCGGCGGTCTTAATGTCCGTGACTACGATCTCCCCCCTGCAGAAGGAGCTGTAGATCCCACGGATCTTCTCCCCTACTGCAGGATCGTCTGCACCGATGGTACGGGAATTGTGCTCCAGCTCATAGAGCATATTCCCCGGGATGATCCGCTCGGGAGCGTGGACCAGTGATACCCGTCTGCCCTGACACAGAGGACGGACAAAGCGATCAACGGTGCCGGGAGAAACCGTAGACTCCACTACGATCACCGCCTCCTCGGGACAGAGGCTCAGGATCTTCTCCACAGCGGCCACTACGTAGCAGGGATCGATCCTCTTGCTAACCTCGTCATAGGGAGTAGGAACGGACACAATATACACATCCGTGCTCTCATATTCCGTAGAGAATCGGATTCCCGCCTCTACCGCACGGGCAAAGAGGTCATCCAGTCCCTCCTCACTGAAGGTAGTCTGTCCCCTGTTCAGAGTCTCTACAAGGGAAGCATTATAATCCGTACCTACCACCTGCACCCCATGGGATGCCAGCATTAAAGCCGTAGGCAGACCGATATATCCTAAACCAATTACATTTACCAAAGCCAAGGTTTTCTCTCCTATCTGTTAAGACAGCTCTCCAGAGCCGCTCTGAAAGTCTCGTATGATTTCGCCTCTTCTCTCACCTTTTGTGCAACAGAATCGGTCTTTCCATCTATGATTTCTTCGATCCCGATGCAGATTTCCTTCCACATGGTTCTGTCCACCGAAAATCCCAGCTTATTCAGTACCTTATGACAGAAATTCCTGCGGCATCCCTTGGCCTCCCACCGTCTCTCGGACAGGTCCATACGTCCCAGGACATCTGCGATCTTCGTGGTATATTCTATGGAGAAGGGGGATGCGGATTCTGCACAGAATACAGGGGTATCGTTGACCAGGGACAGCAGAGTCCCGTGGAAGAAATGAGTTACCGTTGCGGTAAACAAGGAGAATACTCTGCCCCATTCAAAGGGAGTCAGATCATGGAGATACACGTCTGCCCATGCATTCTCCCGATACACTGCGACGAGCTGCACTCTATTGCCGAAGTGAGCCTTCAGCTCTCTGCCGATATTGGCAGTAGAGCCCATAATGCCTATGAGAGGCTTGGAAAAGTCTACACCTGCTTTTTGCAATTTCGCTTTCAGCCCATCCATGTCACAGAGCAATTCGGTCGGATCCAGTAAAACGGTGGGATCACAGGTATGTACAGGATGGAGGCAGGGATCTACATAGGTCACAAGCTCCTCCGTAGTCACATCCCGGACTCCTATAAAGGCATAGTCCCGGAAAGCCTCCTGCAGGTATGCCTTCTGCTCCTCTGTCATGGTCTTATATCTCTGTCCGTGACAGGAAGCGGCATAGCTTAGCTTGATCCCCCTATAATCCTTCAGGAAATAGGGATTGGGGAAGCCCCTGAGTTGCCAGTTCCACACAGCATCACTGCCCACTACGATCACATCAAACTCTTTGTTGAGCCACTGAACCAGTTCATCCTCCTGTCCGCAGAAGGATCGCTCCGACAGAGGAAGCTCCTGCCAAACAGAACGAAATGCCTCTGCCCTCTGCTCCAGCTTTTCCCGAAGGGGGCCCTGTGCCGCTTGGATCTCCCTGTCATAGAGCTGCCGGATCTTATCCGATGTGTAGTCAATGACCTGCACCTCATGGAAAGGGAAATCCCTCTGTATTCTGCAACTCAAACTGTAGCATTGGAGAAAGGCACCGTAATTGATACTCTGATGAAAGGTCAGGATGCCGATTTTCATAGTTTATTTCCTTTCTGCTTAAAAAACGGAAGGCTGCTTTTCTCCTCTTGACTCAAACCAAAGGCCAGAAGGCTCAGGCCGTAAACCAGGAGGAACACACAGACCTTCCCAAAGAAGGTGATCCATGTACCGCCTATCATAGCATTGAGTAAGAGGCAGGCTGCAGAAGCCAGGAGCAAAGCCGGGGTGATCCCTCGGAAGATCCTTCCGTAGATCCACAGCATTCTCATATTCAATTTCTTATGATAATAAATATTCATGATGATGACACTGCCCACCAGAGTACTTGCGGCAGTACCTGCAGCCGCTGCCCAATACCCCCACAGACGGGTGCCGAAATAGGTCAGCAGTGCGTTCAGAACCATAGAGCCCGCTAAACACCAGGTGCGGAAGCCCAGATCATTTTTAGCCTTCAAAATGGTCAGACAGGTATTGGTGATCAGGGGGAAGGTCACAGGAACAGACAGGAGCAGACACAGGATCCAGCAATGGACCGTTTTGTCCCCGAATTCATTCTGCAGCCACAATTGGAAGAACTCCCTGCCACAGCACAGGATCCCAAAGAGAGCCCCTCCCAGGAACATCCATTGGGCTCTTCCGTATTTCACTACCAGTTTCTCCAGCTCCTTGCCCCCTACCCCGTCTACGATCTTCTTGGTAACCGTAGGCAGGAGCACCCCGGAAATGGAGGTAGCGCAGGTCTCATACATATTAAAGATCTGTAATGCAAAGGAATAGAGGGAAACTGCTGCACTTCCCATTACGGAAGCGATCACAAGGGAATCCACACGGCCGTTGAACTGAATGACCAGGCTCTGAATAAACAGGAGGATCGTATAGGCAAAGGTGTCCTTAAAGATCCCCTTCTCCCACTTGTCCAATCTGATCCTATGGTGGAGAGCAAAACGGATATAGAGGATCTCAATGAGGATCACCGTGACCTCCAGGAAAAGGCTGATACATACAATGGTCACCGCATTGGGGACCAGCGGCAGGAGCAGGAAATACAACCCGATCCGAAGAAGGAGGGATGTCAGCTTTAATGTATTGCTGAATATAAATCGGTTATATCCGGCAATGACACCAAAGTAAAAATTCTCGAACATATGGAGGATGATCTGCACCACCATAAGAGCAAAGAGCTCCTTGGCCTTCATGATCTCCTCAGGGGTAAAGGCAGGAAATGCCGACTCCAGGCTGGGATAAATGATCAAGCCTGCAGCCAACATGACAGGCACCAAGAGTGCAACCTGGATCAGTCCCATGGCAGAAACATTCTCGGCCCGATCCTTTCTGCCCTCTGCATTCATACGGGCTATATACCTCTGCATGGTGCCGCCCATGCCCATCTCCAGGACAGAGAGCATGCCGGTCATACCCGCAATGGTCTTATAAACGCCGTATTCGCTGTTGCCCAGCTTTCCCAGTATATAGGGAGCCAGTACCAAGCCGTAGAAGCTATTGGCAAATATGATCACATAAGAAAGGAGAGCACCCAGCTTTACTTCATTATTTCTCATGAACAAGCTCCCTTTCTCTGCTGATCAAACGGCTGAATTCTGTCTCCCAGTTCACCTCACGGGACAGTCTGAGAGCATTCTCACGAAGAGTTCCATAGAGTTCTTGATCCTCATAGAGGGTCCTTACGGTCTGTGCAAAGCACGGAGCACTATTCTCCTCCAAGATCAGTCCGAAATGATATCTGTCATTTAAGTACCGATGCTCGGGAATATCCGACAGGATCACAGGTAGACCTGCAGCTGCATATTCAAAGAGCTTGTTGGATACAGACAGCTTAAAATTCAGGCAGGTAGGCTCCGTAATGGCTACACCTACATGGGATTTCGCAGCTTCGGGGATCAGCTCCTGCACCAGTACCTTGGGGTAGAAAACCACATTCTCTGCTCCCAGCTCCTCCTTCCGACTGCGGAGCTGCTCCTCCATGGGGCCAAATCCTCGCATAGAGATCCTTATATCCGGTAGATCTTTCAGAAGAGGGGCGGCTTCAACCATAATATCATAGCCCCGTCCCTCATAGAATTGACCGTGATTCAGAACCTCAAAGCCTCCATGCTTCTCTGACACCGGGAGATTCTCTCGCAGAGGTGCACAGTTGGTTACCACCATAGGCTCCGTGATCCCATATTCTCCTGCAAAATAGGATGCGGCAGCATGGCTGACACAGACCATTTGATCCAAACGGCGGCACATTTTCTTTTCCTTCCACCGCATATATCGGCTGTAAATCGCGGGAAGCCGTCTGTTAAAATCGTTCTCGACCCAGATCTCGTGGGAGTCATAGATCAATACACACCCCAGCTTCTTGGCAGCAGCATAAGCCGGAACCAGGGCATCGTAGTCGTTTGCATGGATGACCTCAGGCTCTGTAGCTATCATCGCCTTTGTCAGAGCCCGATTCCGCAGCCGCTCCCGAAGGAGCTTCTTAAGGGGAGATCTCTGCTTCCCCGTATATTTATCAACATGAACTATATGGATCGGTGCAGGAATTTTTGCAACCTTTTCTTTATCGTAGCGTGCACATTTGTGACCCACTACCCGAACCTCGTGTCCGGCCCGGAGGTATTCCTCGATCTGCTTACGCACCCGGGGATCATACCATACAGAATTGAACACAGTGACACACACTCTCATTAGCGTATCCTCCTGGAGCGAACAAGGCTCGTCCGCTCTATTACATCCCGCTGCCTCCGTTTTTCCCCTCTGTATTCATTCATAACAGCGCAGGCAAACCCGGTAGTAAAATAGAAATAAGGCTCCATCAAATAAGAATTTGACAGGAACAGCTCGCATACGACACTAAAGAGCAGTGCTCCGTACACATCCTTAGCAAGCCAATTCCCCTTTCGTAGATATTGATAGGCGCCCACCAGCAAATAGGCAAGGAGCACCAGGAGCAGGGTGCCCACAATAATGCCGTGGTGGATCAGGATCTCAAGAATCACATTGTGGGCATAGTAACCCCCCGCCACTCTGCGGTCTGAGAACAGCCCCATGCCCATCATGGGATACATCCAAATATATTCCCATACTCTGCCTTGGATCTTGTCACGGCCGGAGGAGCCTGTAAACTCTCCACTCTCAAGCTTCTGGAAGATCCGTAGACTAAGGCCGTATTTCTCAGCCATATTGTACAGCAGATCCAGCAGGCCGAAGAGGAACAGGATGGCCATAGCCAAGCAGGACAGGAGCAGGAACAGCCAGGGTCTCTTAAGTCTGCCGGAAAACAGGACGGAAGCAATGACACAAACGCCCAGGCACAGGAGAGAGCCTCTGTTGCCCAGGAACAGTAGGAACACAGAGCCTACAGCAAGGGCACTGATATTCCAGGAATTGGGCTTACGGAGCATTCCCGTGAATGCCATACAAATATGGGGCAGAAGAGTATAGGCTCCATGCATATCTCCGTCCCGAAGGGTCGTGGCGTCTATCCTTGAAAATACCATCGTATAGATTACTTGTGCAAAAATTGAGACCACGGAGATCCGGTACATGACCTTCATGGTAGTTTCTCGATTGATGCGATAGGCACAGATGCCAATGAGGAACATAGGGAAGCACTCTGTAATGGTAATACCGCCCTGCTCATAAAAATAGGTGGTATTTAAGCTGTAGCTGTAAAAATGACCGTAGAATACTCCATACATCACCAGCACGTAGAACATTTCCTTGATGTACAGAGTCCGCAGCATGGATCTTAAGGACAAGCCCAGGAAAATAACCGTGACAACAGACAGGATCAGATCCGCATGCTTGTATACATAGGGGAGCATCTGCAATACCACACGGACGTACCGCATAAGGATGCTGTCTGCCCACAAAAGTGCCATGAAGACCGTGAAGAATATATCATTGTCCGTTCGCTCTTTGATCAGCTTGCTTTGCTTCATATCGTTCCTCATGACGGCCATAGACTCCAAATGTCATAGTAATGATTATTTGATCCATCTGCTTTTTTTGACAGGGGATCTTTCTTCTTCCGCTACTCCCCTGTTCTCTCTGATCACAGCAGCAAAATATCCTAAAAGGAGCCAGAAAAAGGGCTCACGCAAATAAGAGCTGGAGACCAGCAGCTTGAAGCAGCAGCTTGCAAGCAGGAGGACGATGAGACGAGCAGTCCTGTCCCCTTTCTTAAAGATGAGTCGGATCCCCCTGTAGAACAGAACCGTCAAACTCACGGACAGGACCGTACCCACCAGTACTCCGAATTGGGCATAGAACTCCAGGAACATATTGTGAACGTACTGCCCACCTGTAACCACACGGTCTCCGTAGATGCCCAGACCCACTAAGGGATAGGCGTAGAGATAATAGCGGACCCGCTCCTTAAGGTAGACTCTGGCATCGGACACAGCGAAATTGCCGCTCATCACCTTGTCAAAGACACGGGTGCTCAGTCCGAGCTTCTCACTGACGGAATAGGCCAGCTCCATCAGCCCGTCTATCAGGTTCTGAAATACCAGGAACAGAATACAGACCACTGCCATGATCAGCAGCACCACGGGACGCTTGAACCTTATGGTCACAGCAGAGCACAGGACCATAAATACCAGGAGGCACAGCACAGCTCCTCTGGTGCCCATCATCAGCAGGAACAAGGCTGCCAGGAGGAAGAACAGGGGCCTGTACCACTTAAACTCCTTGATCATATAGTAGAAGGTCAGGCAGGCATGGGGCAGGATGTTATAGGCACTGTTCATGTCACCGTTGCGCATGGTGAACTCGTCCATTTCGTTAATGAACAGGACGTACACTCCAAATACGATCACAGAGATACAGGAGATCCCATACAGCAGCTTTAGCAGATCCTCGTCGTCATCCGCCTTTAAGGCCACACCTACGAAGTAGAAGGGCAGACTGCCTAAGAGGAAGTTCATCCACTCCATACGGAAAAAGTCCCGGTTCCGCTTAAAGAACAGGTAGCTTGCCAGATAGACCAGGATGCACCCCATAACGAACACAAAATCCGGCCCTCTCAATCGCTCCGCAATAGTCTCATAGGACAGCAGGAACATAAGAAACAGCAACGCCGGAATGATATAATCCGAGGCGGCAGAGAGGACGGGGATCTTTAGGAAGAGTCCTCTAAAATAGTTCATCAGGATCTCCTTAGACCAAAGCACTGCGATAAAGATCCTGAAATATATTCGATTGTCAATTTTTTTGATCAGCTCGCTCTTTCTCATAGGATCCTCTGTATCAATTCTGAAGTATTAGTTTTCTGCAAGGAACTTGCAGATCCGTTGTGCCTGCTTGAGATTGCTTTTGTTCTCCAGCACGAAGGTCTTTGCCCTCTGTCCGAAGGCAAAGAGCTCCTCTTTCGGCTTGTTCAGGAGCTCCTTCAGAGTCTGTGCCAGAGCCTCTGCATTCTCCTCAGGGATCAAATATACAAATTCCTCGTACTCCCGGGGCATACCCGGTAATTTGGTAGTCAGAACGGGGGTGCCGCTGACCATATATTCCATATTCTTAGAGGGGAAGGAATACTTGGTATACTCCTCTCCCGTAGGACGGGGGTTAATAAGGAGAGTGGCCTTCCGCTCCTCCTCCACCACGTAGTCATTAGGTCGCAGGCCGAAGAACCGAATGCAGGGATGCTCCCTTGACAGCTCTCGGAGTGTACCCTCGTACTCCCCTGCTCCGTAGATATGGAGCTCCCCATTGGGGATCTCCGCCTTTAGGAAGGCCTCTACCAAATAGGGGATGCCGTAGATCTCCCGTAGGGAGCCGGCGTAGATACAGACCTTCTTCTCATATTTCTGAGACAGGCTGTCTGTTACAGCCACCGCTCTGCTGTCTACATGACCCTCGGAGATCAGATAGGGACGCCCCTTCTTGTTGATCAGATCATTCATGGCAGGGGTCAGGAAGATATACTTGTCGAACTGTCCCAACAGGAACCAACAGACCCTGGCCGCTAATTTCTTTACAGGGCTGCGAATCTCAAAGGCTCTCTTGGTAGGCACGTCCGTAACGATCCCAACCACCTGGGTCCTTGTAAGGAAGCAGGCACACAGAGCAGCCATGGACACCGTGGTATTGAGCACGTCACAGATGACCCCTTCGCCCCTCTTCCCCATGGTCCTGCCCAAGGTGAAGAAGAATACGTACAGGAACATCCACAGATTGCGGATCACGGGGATATTCACCATGGGAACAAAGAGGTAGTTCTCGTCCTCTCCCTTGTAGCGGAAGAATACCTTGTCATAGGTCACACGGGAAACAGCAGGAATGCATACAGCCGTCAGGTCCTGTCCTGCATCACGCAGGCCGCGGATCTGCAGGGTATGATATTTCTGTGCCGCCTGGGATGGTTTAATATCCTTTGTAAATATCCGATAAAAGTCCTCCTCCGCACAGGCATTGGACAGATACAGTAGCCCCATTCCGTGAACCTCCTATAAATGGAGAAGCAAGGATCAACGAAATCTCCTTGCTCCTTTTGCGTAACCTTGGATATGATATCTTACTTGCAACGAGACTTGAAAGAAAGGAACAGGCGAGAAAAGTCAGCCTTATTCTACCCGTTCCCTATAGATCAGCTTTTTCAGAGTGCCGCAGAACAGATTCAGTCCCGTATAGAATAGGGAGGGAACAACCGCCTTGCTCAGGGCCTTCCGATACATGATATAATGATGGCGGATCAGCTTGAGCTTACTGCCGCTGGAAATGGAAACCTCACGCTTGCAGTACCAGGACAGGCATTCCGGGAATCGGTACATAGGGGTCTTTTCCGCTGCCTGGAACCACATGGCATAGTCGTTGTTCTTCTTGATGTCTTCGATCTGGATCAGCCCCACCACATCCCTATCGTATAATACCGTAATAGTGGAAAAATAGCAATAGCAGTAGACCTGCCATTTTCTGACTTTCCTAGGGCCTGTATAAATATAGGGCGACTCCGTGCCGTCGGGATAACGGATCCGATAATCCGTAAAGGTAAAGGCATAGCCCTTTTCCTTCATGTAGGCAAGCTGCCTCTCCAGCTTCTGTGGCTCCCACAGGTCGTCGCTGTCCTGGAAGGCGATATACCGTCCCCTTGCTTCTCGCAGGCCACGGTTGCGGCTAATGGCTGCCCCGGAGTTCTTCTTGTTCTTGAAGTAGCGGATCCGCGGATCGTCAATGGCACTGACCACCTGATCCGTATGATCCGTAGAGCAGTCATCTACAATGATCAGCTCCCAATTGCTGTAGGTCTGTGCCTGAATACTGCGTATGGTCTCTCCGATGCAGTCCCCCGTGTTATAGGAGGGCATAATAATGGAGATCAAATCATTCATAGGTCATTTTTCCTTATTCGTCAAACTCCCAGGAGCTCCTTTGCCTCCGCCTGCTTACGGGCGTAGGTCTCGTGATCCACCTTGCCCTGCTCTAACAGATAATCCCCGTAGTCCGAGGTCACTGCCAGCTCTGTGGGACTCTCTCCTCTGCCGATGACGATCATCAGGGTCCGCCATACGATTCGGCAGTCCTCCTTGAAGGTGATATTCTGTATGTATTGCAGGTCCAGCTCCAGTTTGTTCTCCCATTTTAGGGCGTTACGGCCGCTGATCTGGGCAAGGCCCGACAGACCGGGACGGACGCTGTGACGCTGACGCTGCCAAGGGGTCATGAAGACCATGTCACGGACCAACTGAGGTCTGGGGCCAATGACAGCCATATGGCCTAACAGGACATTTATCAGCTCCGGCAGTTCATCTAAGGAGCTGCCTCTGAGGAACCGTCCGTAAGCGGTGATCCGCTGCTCATCGGGCAGGAGCTTACCGTCAGGTCCCTTCTCATTGGTCATGGTGCGGAATTTAATGAGGCGGAAGATCTTCTCCCCCTTCCCCGGTCGGAGCTGGGTAAAGAAGGGATTCCCCTTCATCATAATAGCTCCCACAACGGTCATCACAAGCAGGGGGATCAGCAGCACCAGTAAGGCTCCAAGAGCCAGTATAAAATCTATCACTCGCTTAAAGCATTTTGCGTACATCTACTCAATTCTCCTCGTTCCTACAGACGACCGTAATACATACTCCGTGAATCCTAAAAGGCTCAGGCAAAGAGTCCTCGGATCAGGGAGATCACGTAATCCTGCTCCTCCGCAGTCATCTTAATATCGCTGGGCAGGCACAGGCCTCCGTTAAAAATTTCCTCACTGACAGAGGTCTCACCTACACGGAAATAGTCACAGTCTGCAAATACAGGCTGCAGGTGCATAGGCTTCCAGATATATCGGGATTCTATATTCTCCTTCTGGAGGGTATAGATGATGTCACCGGGGGTTACGCCGCAGCCCTTGTTTAAGAGGATGCAGGACAGCCAATGATTCGGCTTGGAATCCTCAGTGTAGGGATTCATTTCCAGGGGCAGCCCTGCAAGCCCCTGTCTGTAACGCTCATAAATAGCGGTCTTGCGATCCCGATGCTCATCTAAGTGGAGGAGCTGTCCCCGTCCGATACCGGCTACCACGTTGCTCATGCGGTAGTTATAGCCGATCTCGGAATGCTGATACCAGGGTGCGGGATCCTTGGCCTGGGTGGCCCAGAAAAAGGCCTTCTTCATAGCCTCCTCATTCTGAGACAGGAGCATACCGCCCCCGGAAGAGGTAATGATCTTGTTGCCGTTAAAGCTGATGGCATTGTAATGACCGTAGGTGCCGGTCTTCTTGCCTTGGTACTCAGAGGACAGGGACTCTGCCGCATCCTCAATGAGGATGGCATTATGAGCATCGCAGATCCGGCGGATCCGATCCAGCTTGGCAGGGGTGCCGTAGAGGTTGACCACAATGACCACACGGCACTGAGGATATTTCTCAAAGGCCTTCTCCAGAGCCTCCGGGTCCATATTCCAGGTATCCCTCTCAGAGTCGATGAAGACCTGCTTGCCCCCCTCGTAGGATACGGGATTCACCGTAGCAGAGAAGGTCAGGTCGGAGCAAAAGACCGGATCCCCTGCCTTGATCCCGCAGAGCTTAACGGCAAGATGGAGTGCTGCGGTACAGGAGGACAGAGCAACCGCCCGTCCTGCGCCCAAATATGCACACATCTCACTCTCGAAGGCATCCACGTTCTTGCCCAGAGGAGCGATCCAGTTAGTGTCAAAGGCCTCCTGAATGTATTTCATTTCTTCCCCATGCATGGTAGGGGTAGCCAGGTAAATTTTCTTAGATAACATGAATTGTGCCTCTTTTTCTGAAAAATCCTAAAAAACCGCCTATTTCAGCTATATACTTTCTTTTCATACAGTACCAATCATATCATTTTGTAATATATAAGTCAAGAAAAACTTCTGCCCTTTTTGCTCCCCTTTTCGTAAAAATTTCACTCCTGTTCTCTTAGCTGTCAGAATCTACAGCTTACGAAAATTTCGCAGTCCCACAGCCTTCTGCAAATCCTTCCTCCGAGGGAAAATATTCCTTGACACAGACAGATAGAACAAGATAAAATATAGAAAATAAAGGGGCGAGGCGTAAACCATAGCCCTTATACATTGGGAGGGAAGAATCATGTCAGCTTTTGAGATCCTTTGTGTTACCATGCACCAAACAGACTTTTCCAAGCTGAAGGAAATGAACATTCGGTCTGACGTAGTATTCGCCAATCAAGCAGACCGCACAGAACTTACAGAGTTCTCCTTTGGCGGCCATCTTGCTCGTATGATCACCACCGAGACCCGTGGTGTGGGCAAGAACAGGAACACTGCCCTTCTCTATGCCCGTGGAGATATCTGCCTCCTGGCAGATGATGATGTAGTCTACTACGACGATATGGAGCAGCGTATTCTGTCAGAGTTTGCTGCTCATCCCGATGCAGACATCGTGATCTTCCACTTGGATTCCACAGACCAAAAACGTGCCTTTCAGCCTGTTGCCGTAACAAAGAAGCTGCACTTCTGGAATCGTGCCCCGGCTTCGGCGGTTCGGATCGCTTTCCGCTTGTCCTCCGTAAAGAAGGCAAATCTTTGGTTCACCACTCTCTTTGGTGGGGGCTGTGCCTTCTCCTCGGGAGAAGACAGTATGTGGCTCCACAATGCTCGTAAAAAGGGCCTTGTGCTATATCTTTCCAACCAAACCATCGGTAGAGTCTCTTATGAGTCCTCCTCCTGGTTTACAGGCTACGATGAACGGTTCTATTACGGCAAGGGTGCCTATCATCAGGCTGTGCATCCCCATAGCTGTTGGTTCTGGAAGCAATATGTCCGCTTCCGCTTCCGCCGGTTCGGCACCATGTCTCACAAAGAAAAAATGAAATGGTTTACCCACGGCACCAAGGGATATGAAGGACTTTTGTCTTATGATGATTACATCAAGGAACGCAAATTAAAATTTTGAAAGAAAAAGTCGAAAAATACATTGACATTCTGACCGTTTCCATATATATTTCATTATAGAGTATTATGCGGTACTGCATCTTACTACTATCTACAGAAATGGGGGAGGATAAATGTCCCAAGAGCTGATCCGTTTGACAAACCTTGTTATGGAATTCGACTCGGACCGTATTCTCGATGCAATCAATCTCTACATCAAAGACAAGGAATTTCTTACCTTGCTGGGCCCCTCCGGCTGCGGCAAGACCACTACACTTCGTGTCATCGGAGGCTTCCTGACGCCGACATCCGGCGATGTACTCTTTGACGGCAAGCGTATTAACGACGTACCTGCCTACCAACGAAAGATCAACACGGTGTTCCAGCGCTACGCCCTGTTCCCTCACCTGGATGTTTATGACAACATCGCCTTCGGCCTGCGCATTGCCAAGCTGCCGGAGAAGGAGATCGACGAGCGTGTCACAGAGATGCTGGAGATCGTTTCCCTTAAGGGCTTTGAGAACCGCAAGATCACCTCTCTCTCCGGCGGTCAGCAGCAGCGTGTGGCCATTGCCCGTGCACTGGTCAACCGTCCCAAGGTCCTGCTCTTGGACGAGCCCCTGGGTGCACTGGACCTCCGCCTGCGTAAGGATATGCAGAACGAGCTTAAGCGGATCCAGCAGGCTATGGGGATCACCTTCGTCTACGTTACCCACGACCAGGAGGAGGCACTGACCATGTCCGACACCATCGTGGTTATGGACAAGGGCAAGATCCAGCAGATCGGCAAGCCCGAGGATATTTATAACGAGCCCAAGAACGCCTTTGTTGCAGACTTTATCGGCGAGTCCAACATCCTTGACGGCATCATGCTGGAGGACTACAGCGTCAAGTTCTTCGGCAGAATCTTTAAGTGCGTGGACAAGGGCTTCGAGAAGAACGAGCCCGTTGACGTTGTTATCCGTCCCGAGGACATTGACATCGTAGCCCCCGAGGAGGGCCACCTGTGCGGTACCGTTACCTCCGTTACCTTCAAGGGTGTTCACTACGATACCATCGTTGACTTCAAGGGCTTTAAGTGGCTGATCCAGACCACGGACTTCTGCCCCGAGGGCTCCTATATCGGTATTCGCCTGAATCCCGAGGATATTCACATTATGCACAAGAGTGAGTATTCCGGCCTCTTCGGTGACTACAGCTCCTACTCCGCCGAGTATGACGAGATCGCAGATGCGGAGGTCAGCGAAGATGAAGAGTAGATTCCTGTCCGGGCCCTATGTGCTGTGGATGGTCCTCTTCACTCTGATCCCCCTGGGTGTGGTATTCTACTATGCCTTTACCGACAGCGTGACCGGGGCCTTTACCCTGTCCAATCTGAGCAGCATGGTCAACTACTGGCCCATCTTCCTCCGCTCTATTTGGTTGAGCATTTTCGCAACTATGATCTGCCTCATTATCGGCTATCCCGTTGCCTATTTCATCGCCCACTGCAAGCCCACTACCCAGCGGCTCCTGCAGATGCTGGTGATGCTGCCTATGTGCATGAGCTTCCTCCTGCGGACCCTTGCTTGGGTCGCCCTCTTAGAGGACACAGGCATCATCAACAACCTCATTATGAAGCTGGGCTTAGAGCCCCTTCCTCTGATCCGTAACAACGGTGCTGTGATCCTGGGCATGGTCTACAACTACCTGCCCTACATGATCCTGCCCCTGTACACCGTCCTGATGAAGATCGACAACCACCTCATCGAGGCTGCCCAGGACCTGGGCTGTAACTCCCGTCAGATCTTCGGCAAGGTCACTCTGCCCCTGTCCGTTCCCGGCATCGTCTCCGGCATTACCATGGTCTTTGTCCCCGCTGTGTCCACCTTCTATATCTCTCAGAAGCTGGGCTCCCCGGACACCATCCTCATCGGCGACGTTATCGAGATGCAGTTCAAGAGTGCCTATAACCCCAACCTGGGTGCCGCCCTGTCCCTGGTGCTCATGGTGCTGATCTTCGTATGTGTCGGCATTATGAACCGCTTCAGTGACGAGGACGAGGAAGGAATGGTGACCGTATGAGAGGCTTTACCCGTATTATCACCATTCTTGTCTTTATCTTCCTGTATATCCCCATGATCATTCTGGGCGTTGCATCCTTCAGCGAGGGCAAGGATATTGCGGTCTTCAGCGGCTTCACCTTCCACCAGTATCGGGAGCTGTTCCGTGACGACGGCCTGGTATCCCTGCTGACCAACTCCCTGATCATTGCGGTACTGTCTACTCTTTCCGCAACCATCCTGGGCACCGTAGCCTCCCTGGGGATCTACAAGTCCCGCGGCAGACTCCGCAGTGCCATTATGGCTCTGACCAATATCCCCATGACCAACCCGGAGATCGTCACCGGTGTGTCCCTTGCCCTTCTCTTCGCCTTTGTAGGCATTATCCTGCGGATCAATGCGGTTTTAGGCTTCTGGACTCTGCTCATTGCCCATATAACCTTTAACCTGCCCTATGTGATCCTTAACGTTATGCCCAAGCTGGCACAGATGGACCCGGATCTCACCGAGGCAGCCCTGGACCTGGGCTGTACCCCTGTGCAGGCCTTCTTTAAGGTCGTTCTCCACGAGATCATGCCCGGTATTATTTCCGGTGCTCTTATGGCATTTACCATGTCCCTGGATGACTTCGTCATCTCCTACTTCGTCACCGGCTCCGGCTTCGTGACTCTCCCTGTTGAGATCTACAGCTACACCAAGAAGCCCATCCACCCCAAGGTCTATGCTCTGTTCACTCTGATCTTCTTAGTCATGCTGATCCTTATGGTCACCATGAATCTGCTCCAGGCACGGGATAACAGCCGCCGCCGCAAGCTCATGTTAAGGAGGAACGGCAGATGATGAGACGTATTCTTTCCCTTGTCCTGTGTGCAATTTTTCTCCTGCCTCTGCTGCCCATGCAGACCAATGCCGCGGAGCCCGTTACCGTCAACCTCTATAACTGGGGTCAGTATCTCTCCGACGGCAGTGACGGCTGTATTGACGTCATTGCAGAATTCGAGGCCAAGTACCCCCACATTAAGATCAATCAGATGACCTTCGACTCCAACGAGAGTATGTACACCAAGCTCACCGCCGGCGGCTCTGCATTTGATCTGATCATCCCCTCGGACTACATGGTGGAGAAGCTGATCCGGGAGGATATGCTCCTTCCCATTAACCACGACAATGTTCCCAACTTCCAATATGTGGACGAGGACTTCCGGGACCCCTCTTATGACCCCGGTAACGTCTACTCCATGCCCTATACCTGGGGCAGTGTAGGCATCATCTACAACAGTGCCTACGTAGACGAGGCCGACGTAGCCGCTCAGAGCTGGGATCTGCTGTGGAACGAGAAGTACGCCAACAAGATCCTTATGTTCGACAATCCCCGTGATGCCTTCGCCATTGCGCAGTATCGACTGGGCTACAGCATCAACACCGAGGATCCCGAGGAATTAGAGGCCTGTGCCGACCTCCTCCGTGAGCAGAAGCCTGTGGTCCAGAGCTACGTTATGGACCAGGTCTTTGACAAAATGCAGCGTGCCGAGGCCTGGATCGCCCCCTACTATGCAGGTGACTACCTCCTTATGGCAGGTGAGAACGAGGATCTCAGATTTTACCGTCCCAAGGAGGGCTACAACCTCTTCGTAGATTCCATCTGTATCCCCAAGGGTGCAGAGCACAAGGAAGAGGCCGAGCTCTTCATCAACTTCCTCCTGGAGCCTGAGATCTGCGGCGGCAATCTGGAATACATCGGCTATTCCTCTCCGGAGACCGCCTCCAAGGAGTTTATGGATCCCGAGGTCGCAGAGGATCCCGTTGCCTACCCTCCCCGGGAGGAGATCGCCCTGGGCACCTCCTTCAGTGCACTGGGACAGGAGGCAACCCAGTATATGAACGCTCTGTGGCTCACCGTCAAGACCGCAGACACCGCCACCACCGTATATCTGATCATGACCGTCGTTGCCATTGTACTGGTCATTATCCTGTGGATCCTCTTCAAGGTCCGCAGGCGGAAGGCAAAGGCACGCCGCTGTCAGAAGTGGAGATCCCAAGCATAACCCTAGGGTCTGCTGTAGTTCTACAGCAGACCCTATACCAAACGGAAAGGAGCCCTATTTATGATGAAGAAGCTATTTTCTCTCCTTCTTGCCCTCCTGCTTCTCTTCTCCCTGACTGCCTGCAGTACAGGCTCCCAGCTTGAGTCTGAGCTTAGAGAGCTGGAGAGCATCCTCAATGACTCCATAGAGGAGGAGGGTGCTGTAATTGACAGCTTTGTGGACTTAGAAACCCTACCTGATCCGGAGGAGACCGCTCCTACTACAGATCCCATAGACGTCTTCTCTGAGCCTGACGCTTCCGAGGAGCCTGCAGAGCTCGTTACCGAGACCGTAGAGTTCGTCACCTCCGAGACCACGGAGTCCCCTGTAGAGACCGTGGAGGACGAGCTCCCCATTGACCTCCTATTCCCTACCGAGCCTACCATAGACGAATACGGCACCTACACCACCAAGGAGGACGTAGCCCTCTATATCCACACCTATGGCAGACTGCCCTATAATTTCATCACCAAGAACGAGGCTCGCAAATTAGGCTGGGAGGGCGGCTCCCTGGAGCCCTATGCTCCCGGTATGTGTATCGGCGGCGACCGCTTCGGCAATTACGAGGAGCTCCTCCCCACAGGTCGGACCTATACCGAATGTGACATCGACACCTTGGGGGCACGGAGCCGTGGAGCCAAGCGGATCGTTTTCTCCAACGACGGCCTCATCTACTACACCGACGACCATTACGAGAGCTTTACGCTCCTCTACGGGGAGGAATGACCATGGGACCCATTAAATTGGAAAATTTGGACCGCAGCGGTCTGCACGACCTCTTTGAGTCCATCCTGCCCCCTCCCTACGGACGGAACTTAGACGCCCTCCACGACATCCTCAGCACCCTCAACGAGCCCTTGACCATTGAGGTCAACGAGCCCTCCCTCCTGGCAACCCTTGGAGACCGCTACTGCGACAACCTCCTGCGTATGCTCCACGACACCGCCCAGGAGAATCCCAACCTCACCATCCTCGAATAATCCAAACAGCCTCCCACCACGGGAGGCTGTCCTTTTAATACTATTTTTCAATGAAAAGTAGACACTTTTCATTGAAGCTTTTGTGCCACAGGTGACACAAAAGACGTCTCATACAAGTTTCCACGCCCTTACGGGCTGTAAAAAGTAGCCATTTCCAATGTCTACTTTTTAAAGAAACTTGGTATAAGCATATTGATCATCAATATTTCATAAGCGGAGCAGAGCCGTCGTCTACGCCTCGTTCAATATGGCGGATCTCTACGTCGTAGCTGTAGCTGTCGTTTACCTTGACGGTGACTACGGAGCCTGCTTCCTTCCCCAGGATGGCCTTGCCCAGGGGGGATTCCAGGCTGATATAGCCCTTGTCTAAGGATACTCGCACTGTAGAGACCACAGAGACCACCATTTCTTCCTCGTCCTCGGGAATGTACACCGTGACCTTGTCGTAGAGACGGACGCCGTTGGGAGAGCCACCCTTGGGGGCAGCACCGATGATCCTGGCAGTGCGGATCTGGTTCTTTAAATATCGGATACGGCTGTCCATGGCTCGCTGTTCTTCCTTGGCGGCCTTGTATTCGTAATTCTCACTGAGATCACCGTAGGCTCTGGTTCTCTGGACCTCTGCAATGACCGCAGGACGCTTGTTGGTCTCCAGATCATAGATCTCCGCCTTCATGAGCTCAATATCCTTCTCTGTTAAATAATCGTGCATAGGACCTCCTGAATATGTATAAGATCAGCCCCTTTATTATACATGGAAGCTTCCGATTTCGCAAGTCTCTTTTTTTCCAATGAACAGGCTTGATATTTCCGTAGAAGAATGATATAATATGCATTGATATATTACAGCACGATTGGAACGAAGCCATTATGATATACTGCGTCGCAGATATGCTCCTGGAGCTCCACGGGGATCCCCCCTTAGAGGAGAGCCCCCTTTGGGCTCCCTTCCGTGTAGACGGGAGCCCCATACCGGACTACAGCATCTACCGCACCTATGTCCCCTCTCTCCCTGTTGACAAGGGAGGTCATTCCTTCTATGACGGTGTCAGGGAGCGTCATTACGCCCACAGCCTTGAGGAGGGGGACCGTCTGACCATTTCTGCCTTAGAGGATTCCCGTCCCTGGGCACAGAAGGTCCATCAGCTCTATGAGGAGATGGCTCTGCCCCACGTACTGCTGAACAAGGAGCGGATCCTCCTCCACGCCTCCTATATCTGTCACGGGGACCGTGCCATTGTCTTTACCGCCCCCTCCGGCACGGGCAAGTCTACCCAGGCAGATCTGTGGCATACCCATCGGGACGCACGGATCCTTAACGGAGACCGCGCCGTTATCGGTCTGCGTGGAGAGACCCCCTACGCCTTCGGATTTCCCATGAGCGGCTCCTCTCCCTATTGTGAGAATGTGAGCCTGCCCCTGTGCTGTATCGTCTCCCTGCTGCAGGGTCCGGAGAATCGGATCCGCAGACTGCAGGGACGTGAGGCCCTCAGAGTGATCCTCAACGGCACCTACTCGGACCCCAAGCACCGTGGGGACCTTATCCGCAATATAGATACCGCCCTCAAGCTCCTGCATACCCCGGTTTTTGAGCTGTCCTGCCGCCCGGATCTTGGGGCTGTAGAGGCACTGGAGGCCGCAATTGCCTCCATTACATGATCGGAGGAACCAACCATGAATATGATGGACGCCCTGTTAAACCATGCCGCCGCACAGAATCTCCCCGCCACGGGGACCCTGGAGCTGACAGCTCGATGTAACCTGTCCTGCAAGATGTGCTATATCCACAATATGTCCTGCGACAAGCACCTGCTTAAAGAGGAGCTTACTACGGAGCAGTGGATCGGGATCATGGATCAGCTCCGTGATACGGGGACCCTTCCCCTCCTGCTTACGGGAGGAGAGCCTCTCTTACGACCCGACTTCCCTGAGATCTACTTAGAGGCAGTCCGCCGTGGCTTCCTGATCTCCATTAACACCAACGGCTCCCTGTTGACCGAGGAGCACTTTGCCCTTTTTGCCAAGCACAAGCCTCTGCGGATGAATATCTCCGTCTACGGTATGAGTGCCGAGACCTACGAGAGTCTCTGCGGCAACCGTGCCGCCTTCGAGCGAGTCATCTCCAATATCCGCAGACTCCGTAACTTAGGCATCCCTGTTAAGATCAATTTCTCCTGCACCCCCTATAATCACGGGGACATTGCCAAGGTCCGTGCCTTTGCCGATGAGTTAGGAGCCATCATCCATTTTGTCAGCTATATGTTCCCCCCTACCCGTACTGCCAAGCCCTGTGAGGAGCCGGTCAAACGCTTCACTCCCGCCCAGGCCGCAGAGGAGGGCATCAACTGGATCCGCCTTTCCTGCACTCCGGAGCAGTTCGCTGCAGAATGCCGCCGTCATGCCACCATGCCTCCCCAGACCATGGAGGAGTGCCGTTACGAGGGCAATCAGGGTGCCCGTTGCAGAGCAGGCCGATGCTCCTACTGGATCACCTACAAGGGGGACCTGCTCCCCTGCGGTATGATCCCCTCCATCCATGCCTCCGTCACGGAATTGGGCTTCCAAAAAGCATGGGAGCAGGTAGGCACCGCCTTCCGCAAGCTCACCATGCCCGAGGGGTGTCTGCGTTGCCCGGATTATGAGCGATGCGAGGTCTGCCCTGCAGTAGTGTGGGCAGAAAACGAGGATTTCTCCAAGGTCCCTACATATATTTGCGAAAAGAACCATCACTATCACAGCCGTCTGGCAGCCCTTGGGGCAGAAGGGAGTCAAGAATGACCGTTAATCCCAATTATATCCTCCGCAACCTTGCAGGACAATACATCCTTGTAAGCGTTGCTGAAAACGAAGAGGCCAAACGCCTCCTCTACCTCAACGAGATCGGCAAGGACATCTACACCCACCTAAAGAACGGTCTCACGGGAGATGCCCTCCTCGCCGCCCTCCAAGAGGAATACGACGCCGACCCCACCACCCTCCGACAGGACGTAGAGGAATACCTGACCCTCCTCCGTTCTTACAATGTTATCACCGAGTAATCAACTATCTTCGCCTAAAGGCCAATATCATATCACTGCCCCCGGGAGCAATATCACCGCAAGCCACAGTTTGCAATATCACTCTACTCAATAATAACGATCCCACAGACCCGTAGGTCTGTGGGATCGTTACTTTTTAATCCTTATTCAAGAGGCGGTTCTTGTTAAGCTGGAGCTGATACAGGCGGTAATATCTGCCCTTCCGCTCCAGTAATTGAGCATGATTGCCCTGCTCTACGATCCTGCCCTTGGACATAACGATGATGTTGTCTGCGTGCTGGATGGTAGACAGGCGGTGGGCAACAATAAGCATGGTGCCGATATTGCGCATCTTGTTCAGGGAGTCCTGGATCAACAGCTCCGTCTCCGTGTCGATGTTGGCAGTGGCCTCATCCAGGATCATAACAGAGGGCTTGTGGAGCACCGTTCTGGCAAAGGACAGGAGCTGTCTCTGTCCTGCAGAGAAGTTATTGCCACGCTCCCGAACCTCTTCATCCAGCCCCTTCTTTAAGCGGTTGATAAAATGGTCTGCATTGACATATCGGCAGGCCTCCATGACCTCCTCATCGGAAACTCCCTCCATACGGAGGAGGATATTGCTGCGGATGGTGCCGGAGAACAGGAATACGTCCTGGAGCATCTGACCGAAGTGCTTCCGCAGAGAAGAGAGCTTGATCTTCTTAATATCCATGCCGTCAATAAGGATCTGCCCCTTCTGAATATCATAATTCCGACAGATCAGAGACAGGATCGTGGTCTTGCCGGAGCCGGTGGAGCCTACAAAGGCAACGGTGTCCCCCGCTTTGACCTTAAAGGATACGTCCTTCAGTACCCATTCATCGGGGATGTAGGAGAACCATACATTGTGGAACTCAATATTCCCCTCGATGTGGTCCAACTCTACAGCGTCCGGCTCGTCTACCACCTGGGGCTTGAGATCCATAATGGAGAAGATCTTTTCCGCAGAGGCGAAGGCGGCCTGGAGTCTGTTAAACTGCTCTGCCAGATTCTGAATGGGATCATAGAACTTGGAAATATACAGATAGAAGGTCACGATGGTGCCGCTGGTGATCACCTGTCCCAGGAAGGTGGTGTCCTTAATATAGCCCCTTGCACCGAAATAGAACAGCAGGAGAATGGTGGACAGGTACAGCATATAGACCATGGGACGGAAGATACCGAAGACCATGATCTGCTCATAGCGAGCCTTTTTCAGGGAGCGGTTCTTGCCCTCGAACTCGTCCTGCTTCTGCTTCTCTCTGTTAAAGATCTGGATGACCTTCATACCGGACAGATTCTCTGACAGGAAGGTATTGATATCCGTGGTGCTGTCCTTGACCCGTCTGTGAGCCTTACGGACAAAGCGGCGGAATACGAAGGTAAACAGGGCAGTGAAGGGAGCAAAGCACAGCATCATCAGTGTCAGTGCGTAGTTGATCAGCAGCATGGCTGTCAGTACGCCAATGACGACGAAGCAGTTCTTGACCATGTTCACGATAATATTGGTGAACATCATGGAAATAGCATTGGTGTCATTGGTAAGACGGGTCACCAGCTTGCCTGTGGGGATGTTGTTGAGCTGATCATGGGACAGCCCCTCAATATGGACAAACAGGTCCTCTCTCAGCTCCGAGATGATCCGCTGTCCTGTCTTCTGCAGGATCATAGACTGAGCATAGGTAGACAGGAGGGAGACAACCAGAATACTGGCATACACAGCGACCCGTGTCCACAGGTCTCTCAGTGCAAAGTCCTCCTTGACCAGTTCCTCGATCTCACCTACCATGGTAGGTGCAATGATATCATAGGCAATGGAGAAGATCATCAGGATCAGCACCAGGAGGAACCGCTTCCAATAGGGCTTGGCATAGGCCAGGAGCCGCTTGGTGATCTCGCCGTCCTCCATATTCCGCTCGAAGCCTACATCCTTCTTGCTGTCCTTAATGGAGCGGTAAGCAATGATACAGGCCAGAGCCGAGCCGCAGATCAGTGCGACTACAATGATCAGAGGGTAGAATTCTATCATTCCTCATCCTCCTTTCCGTCATCCAGCCGCTGGAGCTCCACCATACGGTGATAGGCATCACAGCGTTCATACAGCTCCTCATGACTGCCGAAATCCACCAGCTCCCCATCCTCCAGGAACAGGATCCGATCCATGGATTCCAGAGTGCTGATACGGTGGGCAATGAGGATGGTGGTCTTGCCCTCACGGAGACGGCGGAGATTCTCTAAGATCACCTGCTCCGTCTTTACATCAACGGCAGATACAGAATCATCCAAGATAAGGATCGGGGCATTCTTCCACAGAGCGCGGGCAATGGAGATCCTCTGCTTCTGTCCGCCGGAAACCGTAACGCCCCGTTCTCCCAGGATGGTGTCATAGCCCTTAGAGAACTCGGTAATGTTCTCGTGAACATCTGCCAGCTGTGCGGCCCGTTCTACACTGTCTCGGTCGTGGCTGTCGGCAGCAAAGGCAATGTTGTTCTCGATGGTATCACTAAAGAGGAAGTTATCCTGCGGCACATAGGCCGCATTCTCCCTCACAGTATGGATGGGAATGGTGGTAATGTCCCGATCATCCAGGAAGATGGTCCCACGGGGAACATTGTAGGTACGCAGGATCAGATCCACCAAGGTGGTCTTGCCTGCACCGGTACGGCCGATAATGCCGATCCGCTCACCTGCCTTGATGGTAAAGGACAGATCCTTCAGCACAGCGGGACCCTCACCGGGATAGGTAAAGGTGAGATCACGGAACTCGATCTTGCCCGTCAGCTTATCCATGTCCTTCACATCCTCACAGTCTACCACGTCGATCTTGGCATCTAAGAGCTCAGAAACACGCTTCAGCGAGCCCTTGCCTCTGGACATCATGTCGATAAGCTCAGACACTGCCATAATGGGCCATACAATGGCGGTGAAGTAACCGATATACTCTACCAGCTGCCCTGCATCAAAGACATCCGTGTATACCAGGTAGCCGCCGTAGCCCAGGATCACGCAGATCACCGTCTCCACGAAGAACATCACAGAAACCCGCATCAAGGTAGCCGTACGGGTAAAGGAGACATTGATCTCCTCGTTGGCCCTGTTAAGTCCGCGGAAGAAGAGGAGCTCCTTGCCCTCCTTGACGAAGGCCTTGATCACAGCAATGCCGGACAGGTTCTCCTGGGAGAAGTCGGACAGGTCGGAATACCGCTCCTGACGGAGCTCCCACTTCTTGGTCATGTATTTGCCTATGGAGGTGCTGACCAGCATCAGGAAAACCATAGGGATCAGAGACAGGAGAGCAAGAAGGGTGTTCATCCGCAGCATCTTGACCATGGCAAGGATCCCCAGGAACACCGCATCGCAGAACATCATAATACCCCAGCCGAAGCACTCTTGTATGGTGTCTAAGTCCCCTGTGAACAGGGCCATGAGATTGCCTACCTTGTTGGTCTGATAGTACTGCTGAGACAGGTCCTTGCAGCGATCAAACATTCGGCTCCGCAGATCCGTCTCTACGTTGATCCCTGCCCCGAAGAAGCAGATCCTCCACAAGAAACGACCAATGATCATAGCCAGGATCACCAGCAGCATAGGCAGGCAGATATGATCCAGCAGGAAGCTCATGTCAAAAACATAGCTCTCTCCCTTAAGCTCTGCGTAGCCTGTGTTCAGACCGTTGACTACCAGACGGTAGAACTCCGGGATCTTTAGCTGTACGTAGTCGATCATGATCAAGGCCAACAGCCCGAAGAGGAGCCGAATACAGTACTTCCCGTAATAACGGTTTATGTGCTTTCCGAAAAGCAACTCTCTCACATCCTTTCTAAATTTTTACGTACCCATTTAATATACCACAAAATGGTTCATATTTCAACAGTTATTCAGCATTTCATCCCAGATCCTCGTAAAATTCCGATTTAGCGAGCTGTTTGAAAAGGTACAAACCACCGAAACACGCACTATCCCGTAGGGCAAGCTGCCCTCAGCTTGCCCTACGACAGCCTTGTACGATGATAAGCTGCATGGCACGGAAATCGAATGCCTCGATAAACCGGAATTTGATCAAAAACATAAACTACGCCCCTTGCAGGAGCTCTGCAAGGGGCGAAAGATCGTTTAGGACTTACAGCAGCTTGCTGAGGGCTGCCTTGTCGCCTACCAGGATCACATGGGGATGGAGCTGGAGGATGGAGGCAGGGACCCGGGGAGTAATGGGACCACGGAAGGCCTTTTCCACAATGTCTGCCTTGCCTTCGCCGCTGACAACCACCAGGATCCGACGGGCCTGCATAATGGAGCCGATGCCCATGGTAACAGCCTGACGGGGAACCATATCACGATTCTCGAAGAAACGGGCGTTGGCCTCGATGGTGCTCTCAGCCAGGTCTACCTTGTGGGTGCCCTTGGGGAAATCCTCTGCAGGCTCGTTAAAGCCGATATGTCCGTTGTGACCCATACCCAGGACCTGGATATCAATGCCACCCATAGAGGCAATGATCTCGTCGTAGCGGCGGCACTCTGCATCTACGTCCTGTGCCATGCCACCGGGAACGTTGGTATTCTTAACATCAATGTTCACGTGATCAAAGAGCTGAGTCTGCATAAAGTAGCGATAGCTCTGATCGTGGGTAGGCTCCAGGCCTACGTACTCGTCTAAGTTTACGGTCTTGACCTTGCTGAAATCCAGATCTCCGTCCTCATACCGCTTGATCAGCTCCTTGTAGGTGCCGATGGGGGTGGAGCCGGTGGCAAGACCCAGGACACAGTCGGGCTTCATAGCCACTACGGAGGACAGGATGTTGGCGGCCTGACGGCTCATGGCCTCATAATTTTCTGCACAGATGATTCTCATATTACAATGCTCCTTTATAAATAATTAATTCTTGGATTCCGGCAGGCTGGCGGCAGCCATAGACTGGCCCACACGGCGGAACTTTTCATCGGGGAGGCTGGGGAAGAGCTTGCCGCTGAGCTCAGGATACTCGTCTGCAAGGACTCTCTTACATATATCCAGGATCATGTCTCCCCCCTTGCCGCTCATCACACGGCCTAAGAGAAGAACGTGCTTGCAGGCATACAGGTCATAGTAATATACCAGGCTGTGAGCCAGATACACACCGATGGTGGCATAGACCTTGGCAGCACGGGGATCGTCCTGCTCCATGAGCCTCTGCACTACCTTGAGCTTCTCAGCAGGGCTGAGGCTGTCATCCAGGTCGATCCCTGCTCGGGGAGCCAGCTTGATGACGGAATCCTGGGAGAAGTACTTGACACCGCAGCCGATGTCGCCGCTCCACTCGTCGATCATGGCATTCTCGGCACAGTCCACGGGGACGAAGGCAAGCTCATTGAGCCAGCCTGTAACACAGCCATTGGCATCTACGAAGCCCCCGGCCTCACTGGTGCCCATAGCAATACCCAGGACAGCAGGCTCCTCTAAGCTCATAGCTCCTGCCAGTGCGGTCACGTCACCGTCATTGATGACACAGTAAGGGACATCGCCGAAGGTATCCGTAATGGCACGGATATAAATATCTCTGACCTTCTCCTCCTGGAGCTCCTTGGGTACCTGGAGGAAGAGGGATGCACTCATAGTGCGGTTCTGAATGTACACACCTGCAGAGGACACGCCTACAGCATCTACACGGGGCATATGGGAGGCGGCAGACTTAAGAGCCGCAACGATGCCGTCGTAGTGATACTGAGGATCTGCCTGGAGCTTGGGGAACCAGACCACCTCCTCGGAGTACACGGTCTCACCGTCGATCACTGCAGAGACCTTGCGATCGGAGCCGCCTGCATCGAAGCCGATACGGCAGCCCTCTAAATGTCCACCCATTTTCTTGGGAGAGTCCTTGGCCTCAGGGATCCGATCCACCCACAGGACCTCAAAGGGATGCTCATAGACCCCTGCCATGAAGTCGCTGTCAAAGGCCTGCTCCCCTTCCTTGGAGAAGGCATCACAGAGATATTCGTAGATCTCCCGATCCTCTGCAACATAAATGCGGAAGCCCCCCTTGAACCACAGCAGAGTCTTGACCAGGCGGTTGATATAGTAACGGTCTGCCTCTGCCATTTGGGGCGTCCCGTGGATAAAGGTATGACAGCTTGCCATCTCCCCTGCCGCTCTCTCTACAGCAATGGAAACCGGCTTGGTAGCCCCCTCTAAGAATGCACGGTTAAACCGAGCAACGGGAATAAACTCCGGGTCTAAGAGAGGAACGTTTTTCAGCTCTACGTAAACTCCGTACCGTTTCATAGACAATACTCCTTTCAGTATAACTTCTACCATTTATTGTAGCACAGATCTTCCCGTTTGTCACCAACAAATTGCAAAAATCACAGACTAAAAATCAGAATACTCACCACTGCAAGGACCATGGCAAGGACCTTCGTCACGTTAGGCTTTTCCTTGAATATAAGGAAGGAATAACAGGCCGCTAACACTAAAACACCGCCGTTATCCACAGTGAACAGGGTTGCCGCATCAGCCATGGGGATCACACGGGTCAGTACGTTAATGGCCAGTGCGGAGCTAATGAGGCTGAGGAGCAGAGGCACTACGGCCTTCTTGCTCAAGCGGAAGGCACGGAGAGTCCCTCTGCCCTCCTTGACAGAGAGCTGTACCAGGGCGATCACACCCATAAGTGCATAGGATATGACCACCATGGCATCCTTCTGTTCCCCGTGATAGACGGATTGCATCTTAAGTAAGGTGCTGTAGAAGCCGTTGCACAGGAACAGGAGCAGGCAGAACAGGTAGTACAGGGGCTTGGTCCCCTTGAGACGGATGTCCTTGATATTCATGAGCACGAAGGCTAAGAGCATAAGCCCCATAGCAAGGATCTGTGCCGTACTCAGACTCTCCCCCTCCACGAACAGTGCCGAGTAGATCACGGGCACCAAAATGCCGCCGAAGAGGAGCATCATATTCATAAAAGCATAGGAGCCCAGGGCTCCCGCCTTCACAAGGGAGGTATTAAAGCCGAAGAGCATCAGCGCATTCAGCACACCGAACACAATGGTCAGTGGTGCCGCCTCTGTGGCAAAACCGCTGTAGATCAGGGTAAAAACTGCGATCACAATACTCTGCAGTACGCAGAACACAGGGGATGCAAGGTCTACCCTGCCGGGGTAACGGGATGTATACAGGGTGCAGAACAGAGTCTGAAAGCTATGGAGCACCGCCAAGACTCCAAGGAGCAGAACAACGTCCATAAATGAACCTCCTAAGGAAAACTGTAAGATATAACACAATAATAAAACAATTTTCTCATTTGTCAAGGTCTTGAGGAAATCTTCTTGACATTTCGTGAGGAATTCGCTACAATAGCTTTATCCAAACAAAGAAATGAGGACACTATTTTGAACAGAAAGATCGTAGCCGACTCCTCCTCTGACCTGAACGGCCTTACCGCCATTGACTATGCCATTGCTCCCATGATCATCCACACCACCAAGAGAGCCTACCTGGATGACAGGAATCTTAACGTAGAGGAGATGGTAGAGGAGCTCCTTAAGAACAAGGATAAGACCTCAAGTGCCTGTCCCGGCATCGGGGATTGGCTCAACGCCTTCGGCGATGCCGACGAGGTATTCGTCCTCACCATTACCAGCAAGCTGTCCGGTGCCTACAATTCTGCCTGCCTGGCCCGTGACGAATATCTGGAGCAGCATCCCGGTCGCCGTGTTCACGTATTCGACAGCCTGTCCACAGGGCCGGAGATGCAGATCATGGCAGAGAGGATCATGGAGCTGACCCAGGCGGGAGCAGACTTTGATACAGTGGTCCGAGAGCTGGAGTCCTACAGCAAGAGGACCCACCTGGTATTCATGCTGGAGTCTCTTAAGAATCTTGCCAACAACGGCAGAGTCAGCTACGCCGTAGCCAAGATCACAGGCATCCTGGGTATTCGCCTGGTAGGCATGGCCTTAGAGGGCGTTCTGGAGCCTTTGGACAAGTGCCGTGGCAGCAAGAAGGCCATTGCAACCATGGTAGAGCGGATGAAGGAGCTGGGCTACAAGGGCGGCAAGGTCCGTATCGCCCATTGCCTCAACCCCGATGCTGCCCGTGAGCTCTTAGAGCTGCTCAAGGCAGAGTTCCGCGGCCTCTCCCCGGAGATCTATACCACCGGCGGACTGTGCAGCTACTACGCCGAAAAGGGCGGCATCCTCGTAGGCTTCGAGAGCTGACCGCACAGCCCCATGCCCATATCATCACCCCGGCGGGACGAAGATCGTCCCGCCCTTTTTGCATCCTTTCCACAGCCAAATTCCGATTTATGGAGCTGTTCGATCCCCGTACCACGCAACATATCATCGTACAAGGCTGTCGTAGGGCAAGCTGAGGGCAGCTTGCCCTACGGGATAGTGCGTGATTTGGTGGTTTGTGCTTTTTCAAACAGCTCGATAAATCGGAATTTCTCTCTGAGCACAAAAAAACAACGAGGAAGCTTCCGAATCAGGAAATTCCTCGTTGTTCTAAGTGAATAGATATACAATTAAAGGCGAATGCGACCGCCCAGGATCTTGCCGGTGGCAGCCAGACGCTCTGCGTCACGGCCGCGAGGCTCCAGGACACCGCGAGCACCCAGTACCATCAGAATGGCAAGGTAGGTGTCCCATCCCAGAGGTGCGGCGCCGCGCTCCATCTCGGAGATCTTCTGTCTGCTCTTGCCCACTGCATCCCCCAGCTCAGCCTGAGACATATGCATCTTCTTACGGTAGGCAGGCAACTCCTGCACCAAGGTGCGGATCAATTCTTTCTGTTGTTCTGTCTGTACAAATTGCGGCATTTTGTTCCCCCAGCTTTCCTCATGATTTAGATTCTGTTACAGTCGTAGTAGCTCCATGGGCGAGCTCCTACAGACCGATCCGAATCGATTATATCACAATATACATTTTTTGTAAATAGTTTAAGTGAGATTTTTTCCAAAAATTCAGAATTTTTACCCAAAATATCCTTTGAAATACAGGACCCCAAAGAAACCTGCCAAAGCAAGGACCACCATCAGCAGGATCATAAACACCCAGAAGCCGATACCTCCGGAGCTGTTCTTAGACTCCTGTCCCTCTTGTGGTACAGGGGGCTGCTCCTCTTGCACTACGGGGTCTGTGATCTCTCCTGTCTCACGGGCCAGGAGTCGCCGTTGCAGCTCCATAAGGATCTCCCCTGTCTCCTGCATCATATCCATAGGCAGCTCCGGCTCCCATGTCTCAGGGACGGGTGCTTCTTCATCCTCAGGCTCTGCCACAGCCTCAGGCACAGTAGCCGCAGGCGCCTCCTCTGCGGGGCTCTTGTCTCCTGCCGTCCACCCACCGAAGGGGAACAGAAGCTTCTCCAGCTCCTCCATAAGGTCAGCAGGCACCGGTACTTCCTCCTGTGGAGCAGCCGGCTCCTCGAAGGTCACAGGCTCTGCTGCAGACTCCGGCTCCCCCATGGAGCTGTAGTCCGGCAGTTCCTGTACAGGAGTGGCCTCCCTGTCTGCGGTCTCAATGTGAAGCTCCTCTTGAGGCAGGATCACAGACGCAGCTTCTTCTCTGTCTACAGTCTCAGCAGGAAGCTCCTCCTGTTCCTCATCCACAGGAGGCTCCGGAGGAAGTGTAAGCGTTTTCACTCCCGGATAGAAGAAATCTATGGGTGTCTCCCCACTTTCCTGTCTCCCACCGGAAATGGGTCGTCTGCAGTAGGCACAGTACTCTGCCTCTCCGGGATTCTTCATGCCGCAGGAACAAAGGATCCACCCCGCCTCCTCGGCAGAAAGGAGCCTGTGTCCACTCTGTCTACGCCAGATCATGCCATCCTCGAATAACACGTCCTCAACCCGGACATCCAAACTGTGGACGTCCCCCTGAGGCAAGAACAGCACCTGCTCCTCACCGAAGTCCCGGTGGGCTCCTCCCCTGCAATGGACAAGGGGCACATAGCCCAGCTCATAGAGGACCTCGCCGGAGGCAGTCTTGCCGGAAATACGGAGGAACACACTGTTGACGGGCTCCTCGCTGCGATTGACCAATCGCACCTGGACGAATGCTGCCCCACTGCTCCTCTGCACTGCCAGGCCGTAGCCATAGACGTACACAGGGCAATCCGGCTGGATCTGTTCCGGCTTATGCATGGGGTAATACACAAAGCGATCCTCTTCCCTCATAGGTCCTCCTTTCCGTAGAGCCTACCTCCACTTGTATTATTCGCCTTATATTTTAGCACGATGTTTTTGTAAAATCAACCTATAAAGACGAGAAATTTTTCCCTAAATTACAAGAATTTTAGCTTAGGCTTCAGCTTGATAAGATACATGACCTCCATACGCCCTACAAGGACGTCATATATGAGGAAGGCTATATTCCCCATAACCACCATGCCCCCTACAAGCCATTTCCCCAGGTCTGCAAATTCATCCTGCAGCTCCGGAATGGGGAATACAAAGAGCATGAGCCCATAGGCGGCAAAGAGGACCAGGTTAAAATACACTAACTTCCATACCCCGGCAAGTGGGAGTCTGCCCAGCGGCTTGCGGAGCATGGGATAGGTGCCGAAGGCGAGGAACAGCACAGCACACTCCTTCATAGGTGCCAGGATCAGACCCAGGAGCCCTACTGCACCGAACCACAGGAGGCTCATTCCGTAGCCGCATTCCATATACACGGGGATCATCACCAGGGACGCCAGTATGGGACAGGCCATGGAGGCCATGGGAATGGCACCGCCCAGGAACAGACATATCAGTGCCAGCGCAGCCAATATCCCACACAGGGCTATGGCCGAGGCTTTACGGTGCTGTCTCATTGCTTGCCGGCGACACTGCCCTTCAGGAGGCCGTACTTAATATCCCACAGCTTCTGAGACAGGTCTACGTAGTAGCTGTGAGGATTGTCGAAACGCTTGACCTCGTCCCACAGGGTGTCTACCTGCTCCATGCAATACTCACGGATCTCCTCTAAGGCAGGCAGTTTGTATACCAGCTCGCCATTGAGGAAAATAGGGACCTGTAGCTCCTTGGCAGTGAAGTCGTAGACCTCCTTCTGCTTCCAGGTAGCCTCGGGGTCAAAGATCAGCAGATTCTTGCTGTCGTCCACGGTCTCGTCATAGACCGTCAGATAATCGGCAATGGCCTTGCCCGTGTCGTTGCCGTAAAACCGCCACAGCTTCTTGTAGTGGGGGGTGGTGATCTTGCCCACGTTTTCGGACACCTTGATCTTAGGCTGTACGGTGCCGTCCTCATCCTCCACAGCTACCAGCTTGTACACACCGCCGAATACAGGCTCGCTCCGTGCAGTGATCAGCCGCTCACCTACGCCGAAGAGGTCGATCTGTGCTCCCTGTCGCAGGAGATCCTGGATCAGATACTCGTCTAAGGAGTTGGACACAGAGATCTTGCACTCCGTCCAGCCTGCATCGTCCAGCATCTTACGTGCCTTCTGAGACAGGTAGGTCATATCCCCGGAATCCAGACGGATGCCGCACTTGGTGATGCCCAGGGGCTTAAGGACCTCGTTAAAGGCACGGATTGCATTGGGCACGCCGCTCTTAAGGGTGTTGTAGGTATCTACTAAGAGGGTGGCATTGTGGGGATACTGCTCACAGTAGGTCTTAAAGGCCTCGTACTCCGTATCGAACATCTGCACCCAGGAATGAGCCATGGTCCCCGCTGCAGGCACACCGAAGAGCTGGTCGGACACGGTGCAGGCTGTGCCGTGACAGCCGCCGATATAGGCTGCTCTGGCACCCAGAACAGCCCCCTGCTCTCCCTGGGCACGACGGGAGCCGAATTCCAGCACGGTCCTGCCCTGTGCCGCACGGACCACACGGTTGGCCTTGGTTGCGATCAAGCTCTGATGATTGATGGCAAGGAGGAGATATGTCTCGATAAGCTGTGCCTCAATGGCAGGAGCACGGACAGTGAGGATCGGCTCCTTGGGGAATACAGGGGTTCCCTCGGGCACTGCATAAATGTCTCCCGTAAAGCGGAACTCCTTAAGATACTCCAGGAAGGCCTCGCTAAACAGCTTACGGCCACGGAGGTAGGCAATATCCTCCTCTGTAAAGTGGAGATCCTGAATATACTCCACCACCTGTTCCAGCCCTGCGGCAATGGCAAAGCCACCCCCATCGGGAACCCGACGGTAGAACAGGTCGAAGTAGGTGATCTTGTCCTTCATGTTGGTGTTAAAATAGCCGTTGCTCATGGTCAGCTCGTAGAAGTCGCAGAGCATAGCCAAATTCATCTTGGGATCCTTGTTCATAGAGCACACCTCTTTATGTATTTTATGCTTTCATTATACCACCTTTTTTGAAAATCGCAATCATTATTTTTTGGGTTGACCTAAGGCTCGGAATTTGGTATGATATAGTAGATAAAGTATGAAAAAGAAAGGAACATTTCCTATGGCAATTGAAATCGGAACCAAGGGCTATGCAGACGCCCTGGTAGAACAAGAAGACACCGCCAAGGTGGTAGGCTCCGGGGACCTGCTGGTTTACGCCACACCCTGTATGGTGGCCCTTATGGAGGGTGCCGCCTGTGAATCCATTGCCCCCTTCCTGGCAGAGGGGGAGAGCTCTGTGGGCACCATGATGCAGGTCAACCACATCTCTGCCACCCCCGTTGGTATGGAGGTCCGTGCAGAGTCTGAGGTCACCGCAGTAGAGGGCCGCAAGGTCACCTTCTCCATTAAAGCCTTTGACGAGGCCGGTGAGATCGGCAACGCCATCCATGAGCGGTTCATCATTAAGGCCGACCGCTTCCTTGAGAAAACCTATGACAAACTGTGAGGTTCCTATGGAGAAACGATTTTTAGAAGCCGGCGAGATCGTCAGCACCCATGGCATCCAGGGAGAGGTCAAGATCCTGCCCTGGGCAGACGGTCCCGAATTTTTGCTGAAATTCCGTGAGTTTTATATTGACGGCAAGGCCTGTGCCGTACAGAGCTCCCGTATCCACAAGACCTGCGTCCTTGCCAAGTTAGAGGGGATCGACACCCCTGAGGCCGCTACCCTCCTCCGTGGTAAGACCGTCTCCATTGACCGCAACAAGGTCAAGCTTCCCAAGGGCACCGTCTTTATTGCAGACCTCTTAGGCTGTAAGGTCGTAACAGATGAGGGTGCCGAAATCGGCAGGATCAAGGATGTCCTCACCATGCCCGCCAGCGATGTATACGTGATCCACGGGGAGAAGCACTACATGATCCCTGCGGTCAAGGAATTTGTAAAGGAGATCAACGTGGAGGAGGGCTACGTCCTGGTCCATTTGATCGAAGGATTTGAGACCGATGCGAATTGACATCTTGACTCTGTTCCCCGATACCGTCGGGGATCTTATGAACGAGTCCATCTTAGGCAGAGCCCAGGAGCGAGGGATCATCCGTATTGAGACCCATCAGATCCGGGACTATACCACCAACAAGCAGAACCAGGTTGACGACTACCCCTACGGCGGCGGTCAGGGTGCGGTTATGCAGGCAGACCCCCTGTACAACACCTGGTGCCACGCCTGTGACGAGGCAGGGGGTCCTGTCCACACCATCTATATGAGCCCCTGCGGCAAGGTCTTCCGTCAAGCGGATGCCAGACGCCTTGCCAGGATGGAGAACATCATCCTGGTCTGCGGCCACTACGAGGGCATCGACCAGCGATTCATTGACGAATGTGTAGACGAGGAAATTTCCATCGGTGACTTCGTTCTTACCGGTGGCGAGATCCCTGCCATGGCAGTTGCAGACTCCGTGTGCCGTTTGGTTCCCGGGGTCCTGTCCGATTCCGTCTGCTTCGAGGATGAGAGCCACTGGGACGGCACCCTGGAGTATCCCCAGTATTCCCGTCCCGCAGTGTGGCATGACCGACAGGTGCCTCCCATCCTCCTGTCCGGGGACCATGCCAAGGTGGCACGTTGGAGACGGAAGCAATCCCTCCTCCGCACCCGTGAACGACGTCCCGATATGTACGAGAAGCTGGTATTCACCACCAAGGAGGACAAGAAGATCCTAAAGGAGATTGCAGATGAAGACGCTGAAAACATGGATCAACGAGAGCCGTAATGCCGTATTCTTCGGCGGTGCCGGAGTATCCACCGAATCCGGGATCCCGGACTTCCGCAGTGTGGACGGCCTGTACAATCAGAAATTTGAATACCCCCCTGAGACCATTATTTCCCATAGCTTCTATCTTAAGGACCCCTCATATTTCTTTCGCTTTTATCGGGAGAAGATGATGCCCTTAGGCTTTGAGCCCAATATCACCCACAGGGTCCTTGCCCGTTTAGAGGCCGAGGGACATTTGGCCGCCGTAGTCACACAGAATATCGACGGCCTCCATCAGAAGGCAGGGAGCAAGACCGTCTACGAGCTCCACGGCAGTGTCCTGCGGAACTACTGCACCAGGTGCCGCAAGTTCCATTCTGCGGAATTCGTCAAGAATGCCCCGGACATCCCCCTCTGTGATTGCGGCGGTATCGTCAAGCCCGATGTGGTCCTCTATGAAGAAGGCTTGGATGATCGTACTTTGAACAATGCCATCCTGGCAATTTCCAAGGCCGACCTGCTGATCGTAGGAGGCACCAGCCTCACGGTCTATCCTGCCGCCGGTCTGCTTCGGTACTACCGTGGGGATCGTCTGGTCCTGATCAATCGGGACGAGACTCCCTATGACGGGGAGGCCGATTTAGTGATCCACGATTCCCTGGGGAATATTTTCTCCCGGCTCTGAGGTGAACTATGAAGCATATTGCCTATATTCGATCTGATTTCCCCGACAAATTCGGCATTCCCCGTCAGAGCGGCCTGGTAGAGTCCCTGCGAGCCCGTGTGGTCTTTGCCCCGGAGTTCCGCAATCCCGATACCCTCCGTGGTATCGAGGACTTCTCCCACCTGTGGCTGATCTGGGAATTCTCCCAGTCTGTGGGCAAGGCCTGGTCACCTACGGTCCGTCCTCCCCGTTTAGGGGGCAATATCCGTTTAGGGGTCTTTGCCACCCGTTCCCCCTTCCGTCCCAATCCCATTGGTCTGTCCTGCGTCCGACTCATAGGAGTGGAGCAGACCAAGGAGGGCCCCACCCTGGTGGTAGCCGGAGCGGATCTCATGGACGGGACCCCCATCTATGACATTAAGCCCTATATCCCCTACGCAGACTGTCAGCCCGAGGCCCTGGGGGGCTTTACCACCCGGGCCTCAGACTATGTGCTTGCAGTCTGCTTCCCGGAGTCGGAGCTGTCTAAGCTCCCGGAGGACAAGCGTCACACTGTCCTGGACCTCCTGTCCCACGATCCCCGTCCCTCCTACCAGAAGGACCCGGAGCGGATCTACGGCATGAGCTTTGCAGGGAAGAACATCCGCTTCCGGGTAGAAGAAAATACACTGTACGTCTTGGAGGTATTATGACCCGTATTTTATTCGTATGCTTAGGCAATATCTGCCGCTCCCCTATGGCAGAGTTCCTTATGAAGGACCTGGTCCGCAAGAAGGGCCTGTCCTCTCAATTCCACATTGAGTCTGCCGCTACCTGCTCCGATGAGCTGGGCAATCCCGTCTATCCCCCTGTCCGCAAGCTCCTGGCAGACCGTGGCATCTCCACCGAGGGCAAGACTGCCCGCAGGATCACCAAGGAGGACTACCACCGCTTCGACTATATCGTAGGCATGGATCGGAACAACTACCAATCCATGCTCCGCCAATTCGGCGGCGATCCCGAGAACAAGCTCTCCCTCCTTATGGACCACACAGGCGAAAGCCGTGACGTAGCCGACCCTTGGTACACCCGTGACTTCCGCACCACGGAGCAGGACGTAGACCGCGGCTGCTCCGCCCTCCTGGACAAGATCATATCATTGTAAAATATGGGGCTGTCTCACAAAAAATGTGAGACAGCCCCAGCGGCGTAGCTTTATCAAATTCCGGTCTTTCGAGTAGTTTCGTACCTGTAGCTGTAGGGGCGGATATCATCTGCCTGTGCACCATCGACACGGTAAATGTTATCATTTTTACGAAAATACCTACGAAATCGCAACCTTGCCGGCGGCTAATATCCGCCCCTACATTGGTCTACGTAAATACGGATCGGAGCGACAAATCGGAATTTGCAGAGAGGACCTTAAAGGGACTGCTCATATGATGCTCTTCATATGAGCAGTCCCCATCTTTATGGTGTTTTACCTAAAATATGCTTTCGCACTATCGGAGTAAGCAAAGAGGGCTTTGCACAGCTCTCCCAAGGTGCCGGTTTTATAAGTCGGATCGTAGCCATGTCGTTCTGTGAGCCAAGGAGTTGTCACCTTAACTTGTCTTCCTAAGACCGCTTGGCCTCCGACTTCATCTTTATGGTGTTTTACCTAAAATATGCTTTCGCACTATCGGAGTAAGCAAAGAGGGCTTTGCACAGCTCTCCCAAGGTGCCGGTTTTAT
>JAZNYV010000056.1:0-10147 GCA_045594585.1 Faecousia sp.
GGAGCGATAAATTGGAATTTGGAGCGTTGGGGATCATCTTAGGAGAATGATGGCGATGATGCAGAGGAGGAGCAGGAGGGCGGCGGTGATGTAGAAGGGGAGGGTGTTGGACTTGGGGGCTGTGGGACTCTGGCTCTTGGGGAAGAGGTTGGCTCTGCGCAGGCCACGGACCAGGGGGCGGTAGAGCAGTGCGGTAATGGTGGCGTTGAGGCCGCCCTTGATCAGATTAAAGGGGAGGAAAACGGGGATCAGCATAGCCGCTACGTCGGCACGGCTCTGATCCATGTACAGGGGAGTGAGAACATAGTTCCATGCAAGCATGACCATCACAGTGAGGATGATGCCAAGGCTCATGCCAAGGACAGCACCGGAAAGGGTGTGCCGCTTCTTGTACACATAGCTTGCGGTACAGGCAAAGGCACAGGTGGAAAGGACATTCATCACAAAACCGATCCAGCCTGTATCGCTAATGGTGATCATCTCTAAGAAGGAGACGGCAACGGAGATCATAAAGGAGGCGAAGGGACCGTAGAGAAAGCCTCCGATGGTAATGATCACATCCTTGGGCTCGTATTTGAGGAACAGGACAATGGGAAAGCGGAGAAAGTACAGCACTACGTAGGAAAAGGCTGCCAGCATGGCAAGGACGGTTAATTTCTTGGTTCTTTCGTTATGCATAGGGGGACCTCCAAAACAATACCCCGAGAGGGGAAATTCCTCTCGGGGTGTGGGAGCATAGATCGTCACAGTATGACAAACGCCTTCTTCCATCCGGACTGTAACCGTCGGTCCCGGAATCACACCGGATCATGAGCCGAAGCTCTCGCGGACTGTACCGCCGATAGGGAATTTCACCCAACCCCGAAGAGGTTTTCTGTTGTTCCATAGTATACCCTAAAAGCGAAGAAAATGCAAGACTTTTCTTCCGGAAATATATGTGATATAATATATTCAGAATGGGAAATTCCGATTTATCGAGCTATTTGAAAAAGCAGAAACCACCAAATCACGCACTATCCCGTAGGGCAGCTTGCCCTACAACAGCCTTGTACGATGATATGTTGTATGGTACGGGAATCGAACAGCTCCATAAATCGGAATTTGATGTTATGTTCTTATTGGGCTTGGGTGGTTGGAGCTGTGGATTCGGTGGGAGTTGTTGTAGTTGCGGCGGAGGGCTCCGTGGGAGGCTGCTCTGTGGGGGTGGTTGCATTGGGCTTGCGGAAGCCGTGGATGACGCCTGTGGGGGAGGTGTCCGTGATCTCGCCGCCGATGATGTTGCCCTCGCTGACCAGGATCCCTGCATAGACCGGGGCTGTGGCATTGGGGTAGTTGAGGATCTCGTAGACGAAGCGAGTGACCTCACGGCCTGCATAGCTCCTGAGATCGAAGCCCTGGTTGAGCTGCAGCTCGTTGTAACGGGCAAAGACCTTGTTATCCTGTGTGTTGGGTATGGTCACGGTCTGGGTCTCCTTTGGCCGGGCGTTAATGCTCCAACCGTAGGTGGCAAGATAGGCCGCTCTCTCTGCGTCTGTGGCACCCTTGGGCAGCTCCGGGGCGGTTGATCCTGTTCCCCCTGTAAACAGCATGACCAGGGCGGCGATGACTGCGATGAGGATGACTCCTGCGGCTATAAGCTTTGGCTTGGATACTTTGGCTGTCATTACAAACATGGAATTCCTCCCAAATGGTATTGATAGTGTACTCTATGCTCTCATTTAGAAGAATATTCCAAGGGCTTCCCACCTGAGATGAGAAAGGAAATAAACTATGGAAAGACTGGATAAATTTGTATCGGATAATTTGACGGGATCTCGGAGTAAGGCACGGGACGTGATCAAAAAGGGGAGAATTTTTGTCAACGGGGCGAAAATTACTGCGGCAGATTACAAAGTTGATACAAATATGGATATCATAGAGCATGAGGGAAAGTGCCTTACTGCAAGGCCTGAGAGGACCGTTCTTATGCTCCATAAGCCGGCAGGATGTGTGACGGCTACAGAGGATCGGGAGCATAAGACGGTTATGGAATATCTCCCGGCAGGCAGCAGGGGACTGGTTCCCGTAGGACGGCTGGACAAGGAAACAGAGGGTCTCCTCCTGTTTACCGACGACGGAGACCTGGCACATAAGCTGATCTCTCCCAGGTCCGGGATCGTCAAGGTCTACTATGCCGAACACGAGGGGGTATGTAACGAAGAGGATATTACCATATTCCGTGAGGGCTGCATCTTGGGAGACGGCACCCGCTGCCTCCCGGCAGAACTGGAGCCTCTGGGGGAGGGAAGATCCCTGGTACGGGTCCGAGAAGGGAAGTACCACCAGGTCCGCCGTATGCTTGCCTCACGGGGAAAGCCCGTGACCTACCTGAAACGGGTCGCAGAGGGTGGGATAAAATTGGGCGACCTGCCCCTCGGAATGACACGTGAACTAACAGAGGAAGAGATCTCTTCCCTTTTATCTGTTTAATATGACGAAGAAAAAATGACGAAATTAAAGGGGAGTTGTCAGAAAATTCCCCATGAATTTAGCCATATTCACGAATGTTGTGTAAAAATTTCATAAAAAAGCCCCTATATTTTGAAATAAAATGTATAAAAGCACTTGCTTTTTGTGGAAAAATCGGTTATGATATGTGATAGTGATCAATATAATAATCGGCATTTTTCCGAAACGAAGGAGGACGGCTTATGTCAAGTCGTATTTTTCAGGGCGTAGTTGAGCAACTGGCCGAGGCTTCCCAGAGAGTCATCGGCGTTATTGATGCAGAGGGGACCGTGATCTCCTCCAGTGATCCCTCCCTGTCCGGGGAGTGTTTCTCGGATGCGGTGGTGGCCATTAACGCCAATCCCGACCGTCTCGTCGAATCCGGGGGCAAGTGCTTCCTCACTCTCAAGGGCTGGAATCCCACATTCGGCTTCTCCGTCTTCGTCTGCGGCAATGCAGAGGACGCAGCTCCCCTGTGCCGTATGGCACAGGTCTCCCTCAGCTTTACCAAGGCCTACTATGAGGAGAAGCACGACAAGGGCACCTTTGTTAAGAACATTATTACAGACAACATTCTGCCCGGTGACATCTACATCCGTGCCAAGGAGCTCCACTTCCCCACGGAGCTGCCCCGTGCCGTGTTCCTGGTCCGCCAGAGAGGCAGAGCCGATGTTGCCGTGGTAGAGATGCTACAGTCTCTGTATGCAGACAATCAGCAGGACTTCGTCATCAGTGTCAACGAGACGGACATTGCCGTTGTCCGTCAGGTCCCCCAGGGAACCACCGGGGAGGAGCTGTCCACTATGGCCAAGGGTATGGAGGACAAGCTTAAGACAGAGCTCTTCGCCCGTACCACCATCGGCATCGGCACCATTGCCGAGCATCTCCGTGAGCTGGCTGACTCCTACAAGGAGGCACAGGTTGCTATCGAGGTCGGCAAGGTCTTTGACACAGAGAAGACGGTGATCAACTACGAGAGCCTGGGTATCGGCAGACTGATCTATCAGCTCCCTACCACCCTGTGCGAGATCTTCCTGTCCGAGGTCTTTAAGAAGAACTCTATCGAATCCCTGGACCAGGAGACCCTGTTCACCATCAATATGTTCTTCGAGAACAGCCTCAATGTCTCCGAGACCTCCCGCAAGCTCTTCGTCCACCGTAACACCCTGGTCTACCGCCTGGAGAAGATCAAGAAGCTGACGGGTCTGGACCTGCGTGAATTCGACGATGCCATTATCTTCAAGGTGGCCCTTATGGTCAAGAAGTACCTGGCATCCCGTGATGTTCGCCTGTACTGATAGGCCTACATACCATATATCGAGGAATCAATACTTATGATCGACTTAATCAACGTAACCAAAACCTATGAGACCGGCACCCACGCCCTCAATGGCATCGATCTGCACATAGACGATGGGGAATTTGTCTTCCTGGTAGGACAGTCCGGCTCCGGCAAATCCACCATTATCAAGCTCCTGACTGCGGAGCTCAAGCCCACCGGCGGCTCCGTCCTGGTCAACGGCTACAAGCTGGAGACCATTAAGCGGTCCCGTGTGCCTTACCTCCGCCGTACTCTGGGTGTTATCTTCCAGGACTTCCGCCTCATTGATAACAAGACCGTTTTCGAGAACGTTGCCTTCGCTATGCGAGTGGTAGGAGCAGGATGGAAGGAGATCAAGAAGCGTGTGCCCTATGTTCTGGAGCTGGTCGGCCTGGAGAACAAGGCCAGACGCTATCCCACGGAGCTCTCCGGCGGTGAGCAGCAGCGTGTTGCCATTGCAAGAGCACTTGTAAACAATCCCTCTATGATCATCGCAGACGAGCCTACAGGCAACCTGGATCCTGCCCGCTCCTTCGAGATCATGCTGCTCCTGGAGCAGATCAATGCATTGGGTACCACTGTTATGGTGGTCACCCACGAAAAGGGTCTTGTTGACCGCTTTACCAAGCGAGTGATCGCTATCGATGCCGGTAAGGTCATCAGTGACGGAATGGATGGGTATTACAGCTATGAAGAGACAAACTAATTTCCTATATCTCGTGGGACAGGGTGTCAAATCCACCTTCAAGCACGGCTTCATGTCCTTCGCTGCCATATGCATCACCGTTGCCTGTCTGGTGATCATTAACAGCTTTGTCCTGGTGTGCTTCAACCTTAACGAGATGGTAGAGGACCTGCAGCGCCGCTCCCAGATGATCGTGGTGGTTGACGAGACCTACTCCGAGCAGGAGGCCAAGCACCTTGGCTCCCTGATCAATCAGATCGACAACGTCCACAAGGCAGAATTCCGTTCCAACGAGGAGTCCCTTGAGCAGTATATCAAGGACTACGAGGGGGAGGAGGCTCTCTTCGAGGGCATCGCCGCCGACTATATGCGTCATCAGTTCATAGTGACCTTAGAGGACAATGCCCTGGTCACAGATACCATTGCAGAGCTGGAGACTATTGACGGTATCGTCAGTGTCCGCGCCAATATCGAGGTCTCCAATGCCCTGTCTACGGTACGGACGGTGATCATCGTAGCATCTGTGGGTATTGCGGCAGTTCTGCTGCTGGTTTCCCTGATTATTATTTCCAACACCATTAAGCTGACCATGATGGACCGTAAGGAAGAGATCGCCATTATGAAGATGGTTGGTGCTACCAACGGCTTTATCCGTCTGCCCTTTGTGGTAGAGGGCTTCCTGCTGGCACTGTTCGCCGCTGTGATCGCCTTCTTCATCGAGTGGGGTCTGTATGAGGTGGTCCTCAATGCCATTGCCAAGGCAAATCTGGCATTCCTGGCCTTTATGCCCTTCAAGGTATTCCTTGTCCCCGTGGCCATTGTCTGCGGTGTGGCAGGCTTCCTGGTAGGTGTTATCGGCAGCTTGCTGTCCATCCGGCGTTTCTTAAAGGTGTGATCCCTTTCCCCATACCCTTCTAAGGAGGTTTTTATGTACAAGTATAAGCGTGTGATCGTTTCCGTTATTGCCGGGATGCTGATCCTGTCCATTCTCTTAGGCTTCGTCCTCATGGCTGTCAATGCAGCCAAGACCGCTGACGAGCTCCAGGAGGAGATCGACCAGCTCCAGAGCCAATCTGATGAGCTGGCCCAGGAGCGTGAGGCCCTGGAGGAGGAGATCGAGGCAAACAGAAACAAGACTCTGACCATCGTAGAGCAGAAGGCTCAGGTGGACCGCGAGATCGAGCTGACCCGCAAGGAGGCAGAGAACGTCAACGATCAGATCCATCATTACAATATGCTCATTGCCGAGAAGCAGGCCCAGGTAGACGAGCTCAAGGATCAGCAGAATGAGCTCCTGTCCTCCTACCGCAAGCGTATGAGAGCTATGCAGGAGCGTGGAGACATCTCCTATTTCGAGGTCATGATCCAGGCCAAGAGCTTCGCGGATATGCTGAACTGCCGTGTTATGATCGAGGAGATCGCCCGTGCAGACCAGCGTATGATGGACGAGATCCGTGATATGGCGGCTTCCGTCATGGCTGCCAAGGACGCCCTGGCACAGGAGAAGGTCAAGATCGAGCTCAAGAAGGTCGAGCTGGCCGAGACCGAGGCCATCCTGGCTGAGAAGCGTGCAGAGTCCGATGCCCTCCTGGTTGAGCTTAACGCCAATAAGCAGAAGCTCATCGAGGAATGCGAGAAGTACGAGAAGGAAGAGGCTGCCCTCAGCGATCAGATCGCAGCACTGGAGGCAGAGCGGACAGAGATCCTGTACCAGGAATGGCTGGCAGAGCAGGAGCGTCTGGAGCAAGAGCGTCTGGAGCAGGAGCAGCAGAACCAGAACAATAACAATAACAATAACAATAACGGGTCCTCCGGGGACAGCAACAGCAGCTCCGGAAGTACCACCCCTCCCGCATCCGGGGAGAGCTTCTGCTTCCCCATGCAGTATTGCACCATGCTCACCAGCTCCTACGGCTACCGTGTCCACCCCATTACGGGTAACTACTCCTTCCACAACGGTGTAGACCTGGCAGCAGGAACGGGCACTCCCATCTATGCTACCAAGAGCGGCAAGGTGACCACGGCTACCTACAACTATGCTTACGGCTACTATGTAGTAGTGAATCATTTAGACGGCTATTCCTCCCTCTACGGACATATGACCCATTATACCGTCAGCGAGGGTGACTACGTAGAACGGGGCGAGATCATCGGCTACGTAGGCTCTACGGGCTATTCTACGGGACCCCATCTCCATTTTACCATTTATTATAATGGGAACACCGTGAATCCCATGAACTACATCAGCATACCCTAAGAATAGAGGAAGGGGCTGTTCTTCCGTGATCCCCCCGGGATCACGGAGACAGCTCCTGTAGTATATAATCGCATAGCGGAGGTTTAAGATGAAGAAGATATTTGCATTCCTTTTGATCTCGGTGCTCCTGTGTGGGTGCCTGGTTGGCTGTGGGACTCCCTCCTTCGATGAGCTCATGGCAAAGGTGGAGCAGGAGCAGCAGGCCACTGCCTTGGACCCGGAGGAGAAGCTGGATGAGCTCATGGAGATCATTGATGCGTACTACGTCGATGACTATGATGAGAAGGTCATGGGGGACTACTTAGCCCAGGCTGCAGTGGCTGCTACGGGAGATCAGTGGAGCTACTATATCAGTGCAGATCAGTATGCTGCCTATTTGGAGGATTCCAACAACGCTTACGTAGGCATCGGTGTCACTGTCCGCACCGACGGGGAGGATGCAGAGGGCATCACCGTTACAGAGGTCAACAAGGGAGGCTCCGCCCATGAGGCAGGGATCCTGCCCGGAGATAAGATCGTCTCCGTAGACGGGCAGAATGCAGTGGAGATCGGCGTAGAGGCTATGAGCGACCTGATCCGAGGAGAAGAGGGGACAGAGGTCCGTATTACCATTCTGCGGGATGGGGTGCAAATGGATCTGACACTTGTCCGCAAGTTAGTTGAGATAGAAGTCGTGACCTATGAGAATATAGACGGCATCGGTTATATTAAGATCGAGAATTTCCAGGCTCACTGCGCCGAGAGGACCATTGCAGCCATTGACGATCTCATTGCACAGGAGGTCAAGGGTCTGATCTTCGACCTGCGGTACAATCCCGGCGGACGGAAAACGGAGCTGGTCAAGGTCCTGGACTACGTCCTGCCCGAAGGACCCCTCTTCCGTGCTGTGAGCTATAACGGCAAAGAGACTGTGGACAGCTCCGACGGTGCCTCTGTGATCGAGATGCCTATGGTTGTTATGGTGAACCGGGATTCCTATTCTGCTGCGGAGTTCTTTGCCGCGGCCATGCAGGAATACGAATGGGCTACCATCGTAGGCTCTCAAACCGTTGGCAAGGGGAATTATCAGCAGACCTTCCCCCTGAGTGACGGCTCTGCCGTAGCCATTTCCACAGGCCATTACAGCACACCAAACGGTGTGAATTTAGAGGGTGTGGGTATTACTCCCGACGTAGCAGTGGACGTAGATGAGGAGCTGTATATGGAGATCTATCTCAGCTCTGAGCCTATGGAGGAGGACCCCCAGCTACAGGCTGCCATTGAGGTACTTTCTAATTGAGAAATAAGAAAAGCAGGGGATTTGTCCGCCGAATTGTAAAATAACACTTGACATAAGTGGGATTATCCAGTATAATCATTCCCACTGTAATGAATCGGAGGTTAAGCAAATGGCTAACGAAGGTAAGAAAGAGGTTAAGCTGACCAAAACCATGCTCCAGCAGTACGAGGAGCGTTTGAGACATATGGAGGGCTACGAGAGAGACGCCATCGCCAAGGAGATCGACATCGCCCGGGGCTTCGGTGATCTGTCTGAGAATGCGGAGTACAAGGCTGCTAAAGAGGCACAGGAGGATCTGGAACGTCGGATCGCAGAGTTCAGAGATCTTCTGGACAACGCAGTTATCATCAGCGACGAGGCCAGTGCCGAATTAGAGGGCATTGTCAGCCTGGGCTGCACCGTCAAGGTCCGTGACTTGGAGTTTGACGAGGTAGATGTGTACTGCATCGTAGGCACCCATGAGGCCAACCCCATGGAAGCCCGCATTTCCGACGAGTCCCCCATGGGCCAGGCACTGATCGGCAAGCGTGTAGGGGATATCGCTGAGTACGAGGCCATTGCCGGTACCGTACGCTTCGAGATCCTGGATATCAACCGCTGATTCCTCTATACATGACAGGACCGCTGTGATTCCTACAGCGGTCTTTTTTAGTTGACAATGGACAGTTTTTCGTAACGACAAATTCCGGTTTGTCGAGCTGTTTGAAAAGGCACAAACCACCAAATCACGTACTGTCCCGTAGGGCAAGCTGAGGGCAGCTTGCCCTACGACAGCCTTGTACAATGATATGTTGCATGGTACGGGAATCGAACAGCTCCATAAATCGGAATTTTGGGTTGGAGAAAAAATTGCTTGCTTTTTGGGGGATTTTATTGTATACTGCACAAAAGTAACAAATTGCGGATATTGAGGATGGAGCTATGGATTTTTTGATAGAGAACGGTATACTCAAGCAGTATCTTGGACGGGCTGCGGAGGTTACGGTGCCTGAGGGGGTAGGGGCTATCGGCAGCTACGCCTTCTGTGACAAGGTCAATCTGGTTAGGGTCAAGCTGCCTAAGGGGCTGGTGTCCATAGGTGAGGGAGCCTTCTCCGGCTGTGATGGGCTGGTGGAGCTGCAGATCCCCGACAGTGTCAGACGCATCGGTGCTTACGCCTTTGAAAATTGCAGTGCTCTGGCAGATGACGGGGGCTTCCTGATCCACAGGGGCTGTGTGTTCGGATACTTCGGCACCGCCCGTGAGCCTGTGATCCCGGAGGGGATCAAGGAGATCGCTACGGGAGCCTTCTTAGGCTGTGACTTTATAGAGCGGATCCGTATCCCGGAGGGAGTCAAGAGCATCGGTGCTCTCTCCTTTGCCCATTGCACCCGGCTGTCTCAGGTGACTCTCAGCCCGGGCTTACGGACTATGGGCTACGGAGCCTTCCTTAACTGTGCCTCCCTTAAGGCTGTGACCGTGCCGGAGGGGGTGGAACGGCTGGAGGATCTGATATTTGACGGCTGCACCTCTCTGGAGCACGCACTCCTGCCTCGGAGTCTCCGTTCCGTTGGGAATTATGCCTTTTCCCGCTGCGAGTCTCTGCGGGAGCAGGCCATCCCTGCCTCTACGGATTCCTTGGGGAAGTATGTATTCTGCTTCTGTCATAAGCTGCGGTCCGTTGTGATTCCCCGTAGCGTAAATACCATCGGTGTTGATATCTTTAACAATTGCAAGAAGCCTGTGATCCTTACGGAAAAGGGGAGCTACGCCCATATGCTGGCAACGGAGCTGTCCCTGCCGGTCCGGATTACGGAGGTAAGCTGAATTACTATTTTATCAAGAAACAGTATTATGAGAGCAGCCCTTGGCAGACAGTCAAGGGCTGTATTTTATATGCCTGTTATCTGTGGGGCTTTTGAAATTGGGATCAGTGCCGAGGAAGCGGCGGGAGTTGTGTGCCCGGAACCTCTTAGGCGGTACGAAAATTTCCGATTTATGGAGCTGTTCGATTCCCGTACCATGCAACATATCATCGTACAAGGCTGTCGTAGGGCAAGCTGAGGGCAGCTTGCCCTACGGGACAGTACGTGATTTGGTGGTTTGTGCTTTTTCAAACAGCTCGACAAATCGGAATTT
>JAZNYV010000057.1:0-6397 GCA_045594585.1 Faecousia sp.
ATCCGTGTACTGCACTCTCAGCTTCAGCTCCTCTACGGGGCCTGTGTAAGTGCCTGCGTTCATGACGAACTTGAGGGTGTCCTTGGAGTTCAGGTCCAGGGTCTTACCTGCCCAGGTAACGGCAGGTGCCGCAAGATCCGAAAGCACGTTGTTGGTGTTGCCGAAGGGGGCTGCCTCCATATCACTGAGGTAGGTCTTATGGGTCTCGGTCATAGCCCCATCCACGAGGGCATCGGTGCGGTAGCCCTTGAAAACTTGGGCACAGGAGCCGTAACGGAGGAGGTCTGCGCAAAGGATCTTCAGCTCCGTGGTTGCGGTAGCCTTGTTGAGCTGAGAATAGGCGTAATCTGCAATGCTGTAGTCATCTACGGGAGAATAGTAGGACTGACCGTTCTTCACACCGTAGAGGACGGAGCGGACCCGATCGTTCATCTGCACTGCGGTCAAGCCCGTGAGGGTGAAGTAATAGAAGTTCCCCTGGTCCACGGGATAGAGCTTGACCTTAGCAGTGCCTGTCTTTGCATTTCCTTCGTAGGTTTCGATTTCTGTTTCCATATAAACGGTAGATAGATCGAAGCCCTCCAGGCGGCTCTTAAGAACAGCCAGGTGTACGGAAATATCACTTGCTAAGTTCAGAGTATGGTTGATAAGAATGCTTTCATCCAAACGGGGAGCAAGCTCCCAGGTAAGAACAGGATAGCCCCGGTTGATCCCTGCCGTATCCTCTGTGTAAGCCCGGCCCAAGGTGGGAGCAAGGCCCTTCATGCTTTCGTCAGAGATCTGTAGGCAGTTGGTCAGAAGCATTGCGTTAGAAAGCTTAAAGGATCTCAGTGAGCCCGTGGAGTAACAGTTTTCAGCACCGGTGTTGACGGTATCTGCACCGCCGATACCGACCAGACCGTAGCGGTTGCCTACATTATAGCAGTTCCGCAGCCAGGTGTTCTGAATACCGTTAGACAGGACCCCTACAAAGCCGCCTGTGGAGCTGCCTGTGGTCTTTGCAGTAACTACGCCGGTGTTATAGCAGTTTTCGACGGTGATATTGTTGCTATTGAGTCTGCCGATCAAGCCGCCGCTGTTGGAGTTGGCATAGATCGTGGCCTTGTTATAACATCTGCGGATGGTGGCATTGGCATAGACTCTGGCAACCAGTCCCCCTGCATACTGCTTGGCAAGGACGGTTCCGCTTTCAATGCCCAGATCTTCGATCACACCATCGGACACAATGCCGAAGAGGCCACCGTGATTTCCTTGGGTTCGTACATTGAGGTTGCTGATCTTATGACCGCCACCGTTGAAGCTTCCCTTAAAGTAAATCGTCCCGGAGGCATATTCACCACCAATGGGCAGCCAGGGCCGGGCACCCAGATCCAGATCCGTAGTCAGCAGGAATTGCTCTCCCTGGAATCGCTGCCCCTTCCCTACAAGATAGGACAGAAGCCGCAGATCTGCTTCCGATTGGATCAGGTAGACACCATCCTTCTTTTGGAAGGATGTACTTGCTTGCACATTCTCCCACTGCAGAACGGGATAGAGCTGATTCTTTGCCAGATAGTCCTCTGCAAAGGCGGTTCCTATTTCAGCTGCCTTTCCCTGAAGCTGAGCAGCGGTAAGGGTTCCGCTGTTGGTAATGGTCAGGGAGTTTTGAGTATCCACCAAGGAGCCTGTGTCAATGGCATAACAGTTTTCCATTTTTGCAGTCGTAACGGACTCATGGCTGACGCCGATCAGGCCAAGGCCGGAGTTGGAGCCCTCATAGCAGTCCTTGACTGTAAAGTTTGTGGCATCCCCCGCCAGATAGCCTATGACTCCGCCCATGGAGCTGTAGGCACTGACGGAGCCTGTGTTGTAGCAATTCTCCACCAGACAATTGGTGGGGCCTACCATGCCCACCAATCCGCCGACGATGGTTCTGCCGCTGACCGTAGCCCGATTGTAGCAGCCACGGATCACTGTGCCGCCTCGGATAGAGCCTGCCAGAGCAGAGACCTTCCCGGCGCCCATAATCGTACCGCTTTCGATACCAAGGTTCTCTACCGTCGCTCCGGACAGTCTGCCGAAGAGGCCAACGTAGTTGTTGCCGGAGGTAATGCAGAGATTTTCGATACAGTGACCATTGCCGTCAAAGGTTCCTGCAAAGGAACGATCTGTGCCAATGGGCATCCATTCCCGCATCTCCAGGTCAATGTCTGCCATCAGTCGAACGATCTTCCCTGCGAAGGTATCGGCATCCACATTGACTGCCTTTGCCAAAGCTCGCAGCTCTTGGGCAGTGGAAATTTCGTAGATTCCCTGATCATTGGGAGTCAGAGTGGGCAGCTCCACCCCATAGGTGAAGACCTGCAGCAAGGGATAGCCCCCATTCTGAGGATAGAGAGAATCTGCATAGAAAGCAGCTCCCAGAGTTGCCGCTGCAGCCTTCAGATCAGCCCCAGCCAAAGCGGTACAGCCGCTGAGGGTGCAGGTGCTCCCCGAAGGAACAAGGGAATAGGTACTGATGCCATGACAGTTGCTCATAGTAACAGACAGAGCACTTGTGCTGATGCTTGCCACAAGACTTCCCTTGGTAGAGCCACTGAGGGTGGCAGAGCTGTAGGAATCCTTCATGGCAGTATTAGAAGCAGAACTGGATAGGAAGCCCACAAGACCACCTGCACTGGTGCTTGCACTGACAGAGCCGGTGCAGTAGCAATTGGACATGGTCAGTCTCCCGGACATACCGATGAGACCGCCGGTCTGTCCTGTGCCGCTGATGCTGGCTCTGCTGAAGCAGTTCTCCATGGTTCCGGAGAAGGAGCCTACTAAAGCGCCGGTCTTATAGTTTCCTACCACCCGTCCACTGAGGATGCCAAGGTTGCGAACCGTTCCCTGCATGGCACCGAAGAAGCCGGCATAATAGTTCCCGGTGGACACGCTGAGATTCCGAATTCCATAGCCCTGTCCCTCGAAGCTGCCACGGAAGGAACGGCTGGTGCTGTTCTCTGTTTCACTGCCGCCGATGGGGATCCACTCACGGGAATCCAGATCAATGGTCTGTCCTAATTTCACGGTTTTCCCACTGAAATTGTCCTTGCCGCTGTTGACTGTATAAGCCAGCAATCGCAGCTCTGCTTCTGTATTCAGAACCAGATCCTCGGGAAGGACCGTATCACACTGCCATGTGAATACGGGGTAGCCCCCGTTTTCCCACTCACAATCGTACATAAAGGAGGCAGAGGGCAGAGAGTCCATAAGCTGAGCAGCAGAAACCTTCCGGTTGCCGCTGTAATTTTCCAATGAGGAATTATTGGCAACGGTGCTACTCTTAATATTGGTAGTGGAGAAGCAATTCTTCACCGTAATATGCTTGATCAGCAGGCTCTCGGTGACCGTATTATAGGAGCCGATGAGCCCCAGCTTGCCCAGACCGTCCGTGAGAGTTCCCACATGATAGCAGGACAGGATCTCTGTGGTCGTAGCACTGGAAATATAGCCTACAATGCCACCTGCACCGCCATCGGTGCAGCGGATGTTTGCGTGGTTATAGCAATTGCTGATCTTGGAGGTACCTCCAAGCTGTCCCACAATACCGCCGCTGTTTCCTGCGGAGGAAATGACTGTTGCCTTATTGTAACAGCCACTGACGGTGACGGAGGAGGCAGAGCCGATCAGCCCGGCAGAAGCCTTTCCACCAAAGACGATGCCGCTTTCAATGCCAAGATCCGTGATCGTAGCACCGGAGGCCTTGCCGAAAAGTCCGACGGATCCCGTACCACTCTCAAACACAAACAGGTTCCGGATACAGTGCTTTCCACCGTCGAAGGTACCCTTGAATGCCCCTGTACCGCCCATGCCGCCGATGGGGGTAAAGCTTCTGCCTGTCAGGTCAATGTCGTTCATCAACCGAACCGTCTTTCCGGCGAAGGTATTCCCCTCATTGACCGCCTTTGCAAAGGCACGGAGCTGATCGGCGGTGTAGATCTCATAGACCCCTTCTCCATTGGCAAGCAGCTCTGTGGCAGGCTCATTCCCATCCAAAATGCCGGAGAATGCGGAAATACTCTCCGTAGGCAAGGACTTGTTGCGATCACTTTCTTCCACAATGGGGGTAAACACAACACTGATCTCGGCAGAGGTCACACCACTGAGATAAATGCTGAGCTTGCGGTATTCCTCTCTGGAGAGCTCTCCTGCCGCAGAAGCGGGAGAGGTAGACAAGGGGGTTGCATCCATAAGGGAAAACTTTGCGGAGGAGGGGCTTGCGATCTGTGCCAGAAGGGTTTTTCCGTTCAGAGTCAGCTCCGCAGTCTTTTTGTCCGAAGAAAGGGTAACTGCCGCCTTGGTATGGGCGAACCAGTAGATCTTGGAGGAGGCAGAGCAGGTCACCTCGTCCCGCAGAAGCACCCGGCTCCGATTGTCGAAGAGCATGAGGCTGCGGTTTGCAGCCGTTGCCTTATAGGCCTTGTAGGCATTGAGCATATTGATCTTGGCATAGCCTCCGTCGTAGCTGCTCTGATAGTCTGTGATCTGGCATTTGGCTGTAACTGTCTGCCCTCCGGTGGCATCGGGATTGATGACCAGGGTGTTCTGTCCCTCTGCTCGTTTGCGGTAATAATTCCAGCGCAGTGCATCGCCGGCATAGCCGTTTGTGCTGGAATAGCCGGCGGTATAGCCGGTTAAGCTGTAGCTATCCTTGCCCAGATCCTCGAACCACCGTTCTCCCATAGCATCCATGACGAAGGTGCCGATATCTAGATCCGTATGGTTAGAGCCGTTATAGCCGGATTTAATGGCAGCGTAGATCTGCTGGGCAGAGCCGGGGAAGCTGCGGAAGGAAGCAATGCTTTCGGAAGCATCGCTGTACAGGAGGTAATCCAGCTGCTGCTCCGCCGGGGAGAAATCCTCCAAAAGCTGAGGATCATACCACAGCAGAGCAAGGGGCTCATCATACAGCACACTGGTGCTTTGGATCTGCCGTTGGAAGTAGGAAAGCTGGGGCATATTGAACTGCTTAGCATACCAGTGGAGCATGGCACCGTCAATGACCTTATCATCTCCGTCTCCGTGGTTGAAGGCTACGGTCTCCCCGTTGACAGCCAAAAGATAGTTGCCTGACTCACGGATCCCGTCAAGCTGTGACAGGCCGAAGTCTGTTCCAAGGGTAGAGAAAAGGGTCTCAAAGAAAAGAACCATAAACCCACCGCAGAGCTGGAAATACTGGGGTCCCTCCGCATATGCTCCCATGGGAGTAAAGTGGGTTATGCCGGTCTGCACATTGGTCACAGCTCCGCTGAGATAGGTGCTGCAAGCAGAAACATAATTCTCATAGATGGCAAGTGCAGCAATGGAAACGCCTGCGTGACACCATGGATTCCAGTTGGTAATGCTCTGCTCATAGGAAAGATGACCGCTTGCGGAGGTAACAATAGCATAATTGTACAGAGCCTTGGCAATGGTGCTCCGCTGAGACTCCGTGAGATAGTGGTACAGCCAGTCATAGCCCAAACCAACACCATATGCCATCTGACCCACATCTAAGTAATGATCAGGGTGCCAATCCTTGAAGGCACAGACTGCCAGCATTTCCTCCACCCCACGATCTGCAAAACGCCGTTCTCCGCTGATCTGATAGAGGAACGCCATCCATGTAACACGGTGGCTGGCCACTCTGGACACATTGAGGAGCTTGTTATTACTGAGAGTATAGGTGCTCACCGGCTCCGTCAGCTGGTCCACGCAGTACTGATAGATCCGTTCGTACCAAACCTTCATATAAGGGTCTGTTTGGATCAGCTTCCGCACCCGTGAGAAGTCCTCATTATTCGCCAGAATACGGGGATGCTGTCCTTTGGACCGAGCCGTAAAAAGGGAATCGATCTCTGCGGCAGTTGCAGCAGGTGCGGAGGCAGTGGAGGCCGCCTCAGCAGGCAGGACCAGTGTGGGTGCCATGGAGCACAGTATGCATAGCACCAAAACAAGAGACAACCACCTTTTTATCATTGGGAACACCTCTTCCAATAATTCTTATGCTATTCATTTTACAGCATGTTCCCAATTTTGTCAAGGCTTCCCATCTGTGTAACCAAGGCGGCCGTTCTGCAAGCCAAGGCTTGCAGGCCGGCCGGGGTTAAGCTCCTGACTCAGCAGGAATTAGGGTGCAAAATAGATCTTCGCACTGTCGGAGTAGGCAAACAAGGCCTTGCAGAGGGTCAGGAGGTTGCCGGTCTTGTTGTTGCCGTAGGTGTCGGCACTGTACTGCAGGGTGCAGGACAGGGGCGTATCGCCGTGGTAGACCTGTACGGAGAGAACGGTGCGAAGCTCTGCGGCAAGGAGGCCGTCAAAGGAGAAGGCATACCAGCCCGGAACGCTGCCGTAAGCCTCGGCCTCGGCGACCCATTGCTCGCAGTCCAGCCCTGCG